>NZ_JBUYEN020000038.1:0-74480 GCF_055229415.2 Bradyrhizobium sp. Leo114
ATGCTTCGACGTATCCATTCCAATGCGGATAATCTGCGTCACGAACGGCTCCCTCGTTTGAGATTTCGACAACCTCATTCTGGCACAACTGATGCCGTAGGGGGCCGTCCACCCCATCAACCACAGGATCGGGTTGTGGCGCGCGCAAGCGGTTGCGGCGGAGCACATTACAAACGCCTGTGGTTATGGGTCCCGGGTCAAGCCCCGGACGACACCGAATTTGTAGCGATCGGCGCCGCGCCTAACGTCCGCCGACGATCGCGTTGAACACGCGCCTCACCTCACCTTGCGTCTCGCGCACGCCGGCTTCGAGGGCGGAGAAATCCGGCGTGTCGCCTGCGCGCGCCATCACGCGTAGCAGATCGTCACCGGCGGTTTCGGGATTGAATTTGCCAATCACGCAAAGGCGCAGGATCTGCGTGAGGTCGTGATAGAGCCGCGCGGCCGAGCGCAGCACTTCGGCTTCCGACTGGCCGAGCACGCCGAGTTTTGCGGCGTTGTCGAGCACCTGCAATGTGGAGACGCTGAGGATGTCGGGCTTCTGGGCGGCGTGCACGAGTTGCAGATATTGCGCGATGAAATCGATGTCGATGAGGCCGCCAGCGGCGAGCTTCAGGTCCCAGATGTCGTCCTCGCCCTTCTCGAGCGCGATCGCGCGCCGCATCTCGACGACGTCGTTGGCGGTTTTGCCCGCATCGCGCTTGCGCGTCAGCACGCGGCGGATGATGTCTTCGATCTTCTCGCGGAACGCCGGCGATGACGAGATCACGCGCGCCCGCGTCAGCGCCATGTGCTCCCAGGTCCAGGCCTCGCGCTCCTGATATTCGGCGAAGGAATCGAGCCGTGATGCCAGCGGACCGGCGCGGCCCGATGGGCGCAGCCGCATGTCGACCTCGTAGAGCACGCCGTAATTGGTTCGTGTCGTGAAGGCGGAGATCAGGCGCTGGGTGAAGCGGGCAAAATACTGCGCACCGTGCAGCGCGCGGTCGCCGTCGGAGTCCGGGCGCTCGTGGTCGTAGTCGTAGAGCAGGATCAGGTCGAGATCGGACGACGCCGTCATCTCGCGGCTGCCGAGCCGGCCCATGGCGAGGATCGCGGTCTCCTGGTCGTTGATGCGGCCGTATTGCGTAGCGAACTGGTCGGTGACGAGGCCATGCACGGTGTGCACGATGCCTTCCGCGACGTCGGCGAAGGCGACGCTCGCCTGCTGCGCCGACACCGTGCCGGAGAGGATCCGCGTGCCGATCAGGAACAGGCTTTCCTGGCCGAACAGCCGCAGGCGATCGAGGAAGTCCTCGTAGGAGCCGGCGTCCTTGAGCGTGATCGCGAGCCGCTCGGACAATTCGCGCTGGTCCGGCATCGCGCCGAAGAAGCGCGGATCGATCAGCCCGTCCATGATCTGCGGCTGCCGCGCCAGCATGTCGCCGAGCCGCGGCGCGGCGCCGAGGATCAGCGCCACCAGCGCGACCAGGTCGCGGTTCTGGCTCAGCAGCGTGATCAGCCGCCCGCCCCGCTGCAGCGCCCCGAGGAAACGGTCGAACGCCACAACCGCAGCGTCCGGCTCCTCGGCATGCGCGAGGCCGTCGATCAGGCCCGGAATGAACTCGAGGAAAGCGTTGCGCGTCGCCTCCACGCGCAGCGCGCGATAGTCGCCTTCGATCCATTGCTGCACGGTCTTTGCGACCGCGACCGGCTTCTCGAAGCCGAGACTCACGAGGTGCTCGAGCAGCCGCTGGTCTTCGGGGCCGGCGCCGTAGTTCAGCTTCGGCAGGTTTGCCGTGCCGGTCGGCTCGTCGCCCTCGAAAAGCTTAGCGTAATGGCCCTGCACGATGTTGAGATGCGCGAGCAATTCCATCGCAAAGGTGGCCCTGCTCGTATAGCCGAGGAAATGAGCAAAGCGCTCGATCGCCGCCGGATCTTCCGGCAGCGTGTGCGTCTGCTCGTCGGCGATCATCTGCAGGCGATGCTCGACGCGGCGCAGGAACTGATAGGCCGCGGTGAGCTCGTCACGCGCCTCAAAGGTGATCCAGTTGCTGGAGGCCAGCATCGCGAGCGCCTCGAGCGTCGGCCGCACCCGCAATTCCGGATGCCGCCCGCCCGCGATCAACTGCTGGGTCTGGGCGAAGAACTCGATCTCGCGGATGCCGCCGCGGCCGACCTTGACGTTGTGGCCCTCGACCGAGATCTCGCTCTGGCCGCGGTAGGTCTGCATCTGCCGCTTCATGTCGTGGACATCGGCAAGCGCGGCGAAGTCCAGATGCTTGCGCCAGACGAAGGGGGCGATTTCCGCAAGCAGCACCTCGCCCGCCCTGCTGTCGCCGGCGCAGGGGCGCGCCTTGATCATCGCGGCGCGTTCCCAGGTGCGCCCTTCCCGCGCGTAATAGTTCAGGGCCGAATCGGTCGATATCGCGACCTGCGTCGACGCCGGATCGGGCCGCAGCCGCAGGTCGACGCGGAACACATAGCCGTCGCCGGAGCGCTGCTGCAGCATGCGCGCCATCGATTGGGTGACGCGGACGAAGAACGGCTGTGGTTCGATATCCTCGGCCAGCGAGGTCGCAGCCGGATCGTAGAAGACGATGAGATCGATATCGCTGGAATAGTTCAGCTCGCCCGCGCCCATCTTGCCCATCGCGAGCACGATCAGCCCGCTGCCCTCTTCGGGATGGTCGGGGTCGGGCGCATGGAGGCGGCCGCGCGCCATCTCCTGGCGCAGCAGGTAGCGCAGCGCCGACTGCACGGACGCGACCGCAAGGTCGGTCAGCGCGGCGGTGACCCGTGTGACCGGCCACACGCCGCCAATGTCGCAAAGCGCGATCAGGAGCGCCGCCTCCGCCTTCATGCGGCGGAGCAGTTGCATCACTTCGGCCTCGCCTGAGGCGGCGAACACATCGTGCGAGGTCTTGTCGATCAGGTCGGCCAGATGCGGCTCCGGGTCGCAGGAGAGCAGCCGGATCAGCCGCGCCGGATCGGCGCGCACGAGCTCGAACAGGAACGGCGAGCATTCCGCAATGCCGAGCAGGATGCGCTTGGCGAAGGGATAGCCGAGCAGTTCATCGAGCGCGGCCGATTGCGCCGGCTCGAGTTCGGCGAGCCAGTCTGTCAGGCGCTGTTCGGCTTGGATGGGCGCGGACACATACGGTCCGTCCGCGAACCGCGCGGCCAGACGATGTCCCGCGGAGCCCGGCGCGGAAGCGTTCATGCCGCCTTCTGTGGCACATCCTGCGTTTGGGCCGCAAGCCTGTCAGCCGCGCCGGCACGCGCCGGCAGCACCAGCGTCGCAACCAGCCCGGGATGGGCGTCGCCGAGCCTGAGCTCGCCGCCATGCAGTGTCGCGACCGCCGCGGCGAGGCTGAGCCCAAGCCCGGAACCCGGCAGCGTGCGGCTCGCCTCGAGCCGGACGAATCGTTCCACCGCGTGCTTGCGATCGGCTTCGGGAATGCCCGGACCATGATCGGTGACGCTGAGCAGCACGGAGTCGGCCTCGCGCCGCGCCTCGATCAGGATCTCCTTGGCTGCGGCGGCCGCCTCCGGGTCGATCGGCTGCACGACCGGCTTGCCATATTTGATCGCGTTCTCGACGAGGTTGGCGAGCGCCTGGCTGATCAATTCACGGTTGCCGTGCATCGCGCTGGGCGCGGTCTTCACATGCAGGCTCATGCCGTCGTCCTCGGCGAGCGGCTCGTAGAGCTCATGGATGCCGGCGGCGACATCGGCCGCGTCGAAATCATCCATGTTGCCGCGCGCCTGACCGGACTCAGCCCGCGCGATCATCAAGAGTGCATTGAAGGTACGGATCAGGCCATCGGATTCCTCGATGGTGCGCTCCAGCGCCGCCCGGTAATCGGCCTCGCTCCTGGCGCGCGCCAACGCCTCCTCGGCGCGGTTGCGAAGGCGCGTCAGCGGGGTCTTGAGGTCGTGGGCTATGTTGTCGGAGACCTCCTTCAGCCCCGTCATCAGCGCCTCGATGCGCTCCAGCATGGCGTTGAGGTTCTCGGCGAGACGATCGAGCTCGTCGCCGCTGCGGCCGACCGGCAGGCGGTCGGAGAGATCGCCGGCCATGATGCGCTGGGCGGTGCCGGTCATGGCATCGATCCGCTGCAGCACCCGCCGCGCGACGAAGATGCCGCCGCCGATGCCGAGCACGACCACGACCAGGATCGACCATTGCGCGGCTTTGGCAACGATGCCGAACAGCCGCCGCCGCTCCTCGAGGTCGCGCCCGATCAAGAGCCGGAAGCCATTGGTCATCTCGGTGACCCGCACCAGCGCGCGGTGATCGGTGTTGTCGTTGTCGTCGAGCCGCCGATAGGCCGTCTCGGTCCAACCCTGCATTCCCATCACCCCCGGCGCCAGCGAGCCGACATTGCCGGCGATCGCCTGCCCGTTCGGTGCGGTTACGAGGTAGAGGTTGGCGCCCGGCCGCAGCGCCCGGTTGCCGATCGTGAACACAAGGCCGCGCAGGCCGCGCCGGTTGTAGATCTCGGTGACCTCGCCGACCTCGGCATTGACCGTGGAGGTGATCTGCTCGGTGATCAGGCGGCGCGTATTCCAGGCGAAATAGCCGAGCAGCGACGCTGCGAACAGCGCAAACAAAAACAGATAGACCAGCGTCAGCCGGAACGCCGTGGTGCGGATCAGTTTACCGAATGCCGTCACGGATGATGCTACCCAAGATGTTGCTGTTGCGCGTTGCTATCCGATGCTCCCAAGCACCGATGCAGCTACGTCTTTCGGACTCAGCTACCGTATCCCGTCGCGGATCATGTACCCTGCCCCGCGGATCGTGTGCAGCAAGGGCCGCTCGAAGCCCTTGTCGATCTTGGAGCGCAGGCGCGAGATGTGCACGTCGATGACGTTGGTCTGCGGATCGAAGTGATAGTCCCAGACATTCTCGAGCAGCATGGTGCGCGTCACCACCTGCCCTGCATGCTTCATCAGATATTCGAGCAGGCGGAATTCGCGCGGCTGCAGCGTCAGCTCGTCCTTGCCGCGGGCGACGCGGTGCGACAGGCGGTCGAGCTCGAGATCGCCGACCCGATAGACCGTCTCTTCCGCCGGGCCGACATTGCGGCGCGACAGGACTTCGACGCGCGCCAGCAGTTCGGCGAATGAATAGGGTTTCGGCAGGTAGTCGTCGCCGCCGGCGCGCAAGCCCTTGATGCGGTCGTCGACCTGGCCGAGCGCAGAGAGGATCAATACCGGCGTACGGTTCCCCTTGTCGCGCAGCGTTCCGATCAGGGACAGGCCGTCCCGCTTCGGCAGCATGCGGTCGACGACGAGGACGTCATAGTCGCCGCTTTCGGCCATCGACAGGCCCTCCTCGCCGTCGTCGGCGAGGTCGGCGATATAGCCGACTTCGCGGAACGCCTTGACGAGATAGTCGGCGGATTCGCGATCGTCTTCGATGATCAGGAGGCGCATCTGGGGTGCGGCTAAAGGTGCGGTGGCGGTCACGGGATTGGTTTCCTCTCAGCATGGCGCGGCCGCCCTGCACATGCAAGACGGCCGCGCGCGTTCGCGTTGATTTGCATGATCCTTCCGGAAAACCGGCTTCCGCTTTTCCGGATCATGCTGGAGGGGAAAGAGTGGGCGGTGAAGCTGGGGGACCTCACCGCCCTAGGCCTTCCGACGGAGGGGGGCGCATTCCACCGGAAGGTAGCAAGAGGGGGCGAGCGTTGAGGCTCGCTCCCCAGGAAGGGCCGTCGGCGGGGGCGACGATTGCCGGCGACGCCTTCCATCTCGTATTTAACCCTTCGCCAGCGGGACTGCCACAAAGCGCGACGAACCGCCGCTCTTTACACGCATCAAAACGCTGTTCTTGTTGTCGTTCCGTGCGGAGGTGATCGCATCGCGCACATCACCGGCGCTGGTGACGTTCTTGCCGGCGACTTCAAGAATGACGTCGCCTTCCTTGAAGCCGCGCTCGGCCGCGGCGCTCTTCGGGTCGACCTCGGTCACGACGACGCCGTCCTTGCCGGCGCCGGCCACGCTGTTGGCGGGGGCCACCGTCAGGCCGAGCTTCGGCACATCGGTGCCGCGGGAAGAAGAGCCGCGATCGCCGTTGTCGTTATCGGCCTTGGCCTCAACCGTGTTCGGCAACTGGCCGAGCGTGAGGTTGACGGTCTTCTCCGTGCCCTTGTGCAGGACGTTGAGCTTCACCGCATTGCCGGGCGCCAGGCCGCCGATGGTGCGGGCGAGCTCGCGCGCGTCCTTGACCGTTTCGCCGTTGACGGCGGTGATGACGTCGCCGGACTCGATGCCGGCCTTGGCCGCCGGACCGTTGGCCTGGGGCTCCGCCACCAGCGCGCCTTCGGCCTTCTTCATGCCGAGGCTGTCGGCGATGTCGGAGGTCACCGGCTGGATCTGGACGCCGATCCAGCCGCGGCTGACCGTGCCCTTGTCCTTGAGCTGGGCGACGACGCTCTTCACCGTCGCGGCCGGGATCGAGAAGGCGATGCCGACGCTGCCGCCGGAGGGCGAGTAGATCGCGGTGTTGACGCCCATCACCTCACCGGACACGTCGAACGCCGGGCCACCAGAGTTGCCCTTGTTCACGGGCGCGTCGATCTGGATGAAATCGTCATACGGGCCATTGCCGATGTCGCGGCCGGAGGCCGAGACGATACCGGCGGTAACCGTGCCGCCGAGCCCGAAGGGGTTGCCGACCGCCAGCACCCAGTCGCCGATCCGCGGCTTGGTGTCGGACAGCTTAGCGAACGGGAAGTTGGAACCACCCTCGACCTTGACTAGCGCGAGGTCGGTACGCGGATCGGTGCCGATCACCTTGGCCGAATAGGTCTTGCCGTCATCGGTCGTGACCTCGACCTTGTCGGCGCCGTCAACGACGTGGTTGTTGGTCACCGCAAAGCCGTCAGCCGAAATGAAGAAACCCGAACCCTGGCCGGTCACGATGCCACGGCCACGCGGTCCGCCGCGCATGCCCGGGGGGAGTCCATCCTGTCCACCGAAGCGACGGAAGAAACGCTCCATCGGCGAGCCCGGCGGGAACGGCGAGTCCTCGTTGCTGTCGTCCTTGGCGAGCTTCTCGCCGATATTGACTTTGACCGAAATCACCGACGGCTTCACGCGCTCGACAATATCAGCAAAGCCGACCGGCTGCTGAACCTTGCGGACCTCGTTGTTGACCTGCGCCTGCGCCGGGCTGGCGAACAGATCGCTCGGCGTGTGCTGCGGGCTCAAACCATAGCCGGCGACGCCGAGGCCGGCGACGACCGAAGCCATCAACGCAAATCTGCGGGCCGAGAACAGCGAAGGCCGCGGCGCGCGGTAAGACGGCAGAGACGAAAGATCGGTGGGTCGTTCGGTCATTCTAAAAATCTCCAAGAGCCAGAACTCGAAAGGTGCGGGGGCAAGCACCGGACGTGTCTAAACATGGGGGTGTCAGCCTTACGGCGCGCTGGCTGCGGAATTAAACTTTCGTAATAGAGACGAGACCGGGTGCGGCAGAATATCGCAGCTCCGCCAATGGGTTAGTCGCGAGCTGCAGGAGCTCGCGGTAAGTCCCGCCCGAAGGTTCCAGGTCGCAAAATCGCGAGCCGTCAGACTGCCCTGACGCTGGCAATGAAACCCTCGACCTCGCGCTTGAGGATGTCCGCCTGCTGCGACAGGTCGACCGCGGAATCCTTGGCCTCGCCGGCCATGCGGCCGGTGTCGGACGAGGTGGTGGTGATCTGGACGATGTGGTTGGTGACGTCCATGGTTCCCCTCGCCGCGTCCTGGACGCTCCTGGAGATGTCCTGGGTGGCGTTGCGCTGGCGTGCGGTGTCGACGTCGATGCCCGACATGATCGAGCTGATTTCGGCGATCGTGTTCGATATCCCATCGATGGCGCCGCGCGTTTCCGCCGTGATCGCCTGGATGCTCGTGACCTGCTGCGAGATCTCCTCGGTCGCCTTGCTGGTCTGGCTGGCCAGGTTCTTCACCTCCGAGGCGACCACCGCAAATCCCTTGCCGGCCTCGCCGGCCCGCGCGGCTTCGATGGTGGCGTTGAGCGCCAACAGGTTGGTCTGCGAGGCAACCGTCTGGATCAATTGCACGACGGCCCCGATCTTCTCGGCCGCGTCCGAGAGCGCGTGGATGGTGTCGGCGCTCTGGCGCGCCTGCGCCACCGCCCCTTCGGCACGCTGAGTGGCGTCGGTGACACGCTGACTGATCGCCGCGATCGAGGTCGTCATCTGCTCCGCTGATGTCGCCACCGTCTGGACGCTGGTGCTGGCCTGGCCGGCTGCGCTGGCAACCGCGCTCGCCTTCTGGCTGGTCTCGTTGGCGGCGCGCGACAGCGTTTCGGCGTTGCCCCTGAGGCGGACGGCCGATGCGGCAACGCTGCCGACGACATTGGCGACGAGGCCGTTGAAGTCGCGGATCTTCTCGTCGAGATAGCGAGTCCGCTCGCGCTGGTTGTGGGCGTCGCGCAGTTCCTGGTCGGTCAGCCGCTGGCGTTCGATCCCGTTGGTCTTGAACACTTCGAGCGCGCCGGCGAGCAGCCCGATTTCATTGCTCCTGCCGAGACCCGGAATCGGCGTCTCGTACTTCTGCTCGGCCACCTCGCGCATCGCATGCACCATGCCAGCCAGCGGCCGCATGACGCCGTCCCGAACCGCGAAGTAGGTGGTCAGGCAAACCGTAAGCGCGATCACGGCGATCGCACCGCAGGCAATAAGGAAGTAGGAGAACGCGGTCTGCGCCTCCTGATAGATCTGCATGGCATGCTCGCGGCCCGGGCCGCTCAGCGATTTGAACTCAGCGGCAAGCGCCGTGATCTCGTTGTTGAGGTAGAGCACGGCGATGAAGCCCGTACCGCCGCCGATCCCAAGCAGCACCAGAAGCGCAATGACAACGGATGCGACAAGGAAGCGGATAGTCAGATTGCTGTTGGAAAACATCGGCTTGCTCAAGAGCGTTACGACAAAGCATCATCACGCTCTATCGTTTTGTGAACGTGATCCTCTCGGACAACCGGTACCCACTTTTCCGGATCATGCTCTGGAGGAAGGGCGAGGCAAAGTTCCACACAAAAGGTCAAGATTGGATGAATGCCGCAATTGATGCCGACGCCTATGGACCTACGTAACAGTACGTAGATCAGCCACGCCTTTCCGGCGCTTCCTCCGACATCAGCGCAGCCAGCCGGCTCTCCTCCTCAGGAGTGAGATGGGCGCCGGTTGTGGCGCCCGCCGGGGCAACTGGCCGGCGGCGGCCAAACAGCCAAAGCGCCACGCCGCCTCCGACCAGGACTAGCGGCGGGACCAGCCAGAGCAGCAGCGTATGCGGATTGAAGCGCGGCTTCAGCAGGACGAATTCACCGTAGCGCGCCACCAGGAAATCGATCACCTGCCGATCGCTGTCGCCGGCCGCGATCCGCTCGCGGACCAGGATGCGCAGGTCGCGCGCCAGCGGCGCCTCGGAATCGTCGATCGACTGGTTCTGGCACACCATGCAACGCAGTTCGCGCGACAGCTCCCGCGCCCGCGCTTCCTTGGCGGGATCGGCCATGATCTCGTCAGGCTGCACGGCGAACGCCGCCGGTGCGCCGAACGACACGGCGAACGCCAGCACACAAGCTGCAAGCGCCCTCCGCATCACTCCGCCGCCTGCAATGCGCGCGCGGCCTTGGCCGGCTTGGGCGCACCGACGCGCAGGCGCCGGTCGGACAGCGACAAGAAGCCGCCAAAAGCCATCAGCACCGGGCCGAACCAGATCAAGAGCACCATGGGCTTGTGATAGATGCGCACCGCGATGCCGCCGTCGGCGGCGATATCGCCGAGCGAGATATAGAGCTGGCTCACCCCGCGCGTCAGCAGCGCGGCCTCGGTGGTGGACGCACCGCGCGTGGTGAAATTGCGCTTCGACGGCGTCATGACGTTGAGCGTCTTGCCGTCGAGGCCGACCGTGAACCTCGCCACCATCTCGCGGAAATTCGGTCCCTGGCGCTGGCCGATATCGTCGAGCTTCAATTCGTAGCCGGCGACTTTCGCGGAGTCGCCCGGCTTCATGGTGCCGATATATTCGCTGTTCCAGGTGGTCTCGCAGACGATCCCGATCAGGGCGATACCGACGCCGGCATGGGCGAACGCCGTGCCCCACGCCGCCCGCGGCAGGCCGCGCGCCCGCTGCACGGAGGTGCCGAACGGAAGCCGGAACAGCCCGATACGCTCGGCGAGGTCGGTGAGCGCCCCAGCGACGACGAATACCGCAAGCCCGATCGCGAGCGGCGCGAAGCTGGCACCGCCGCGCGTCCAGGCCCACAGCACCGCGATCGCAATCAGCGCGACGATCCCGGCCGCGGTCAGGCGCTGAGCGGCGCCAAGCAGGTCGCCGCGCTTCCAGGCCAGCAAGGGGCCGAACGGCACGGCGATCATCAATGGCACGAACAGCGGCCCGAAGGTCAGGTTGAAGAACGGCGCGCCGACCGAGATCTTGTCGCCGGTCAGGACCTCGAGCGCCAGCGGATAGAGCGTGCCGATGAACACCGTCGCGCAGGCCGTGGTCAGGAACAGGTTGTTGAGCACCAGCGCGCCCTCCCGCGAGATCGGCGCGAACAGGCCGCCCTGCTTCAACGATGCGGCCCGGGCCGCATAGAGCGACAGGCTGCCGCCGATGAAGAGGCAGAGGATCAAGAGGATGAACACCCCGCGCGTCGGATCGGTCGCAAAGGCGTGCACCGAAGTCAGGACGCCGGAGCGCACCAGGAAGGTACCGAGCAAGGACAGCGAGAAGGTCAGGATCGACAGCAGGATAGTCCAGACCTTCAGCGCGTTGCGCTTCTCCATCACGACCGCCGAATGCAACAGCGCCGTGCCGGCGAGCCAGGGCATCAGCGAGGCGTTCTCGACGGGATCCCAGAACCACCAGCCGCCCCAACCGAGCTCGTAATAGGCCCAGTACGAGCCCATCGCGATGCCGAGCGTAAGGAAGATCCAGGCCAGCAGCGTCCACGGCCGCACCCAGCGCGCCCAGGCGGCATCGATGCGGCCCTCGATCAGGGCGGCGACCGCGAAGGAGAACGAGATCGAGAAGCCGACATAGCCGAGATAGAGCATCGGCGGATGCACGGCGAGGCCGATATCCTGCAGCACCGGGTTCAGATCCCTGCCCTCGATCGGCGGATTGGCAATGCGCAGGAACGGATTCGAGGTGAGCAGGATGAAGAGATAGAAGGCGCTCGCGATCCAGGCCTGCACCGCGAGCACGTGCGCGCGCAGGGTCAGCGGCAGGTTGTTGCCGAAGGCGGCGACGAGGCCGCCGAACAGCGCCAGGATCGACACCCAGAGCAGCATCGATCCCTCGTGGTTACCCCAGACGCCGGTGATCTTGTAGATCAGCGGCTTCATCGAGTGCGAGTTCTCGAACACGTTGACGACGGAGAAATCCGAGGTCACGTGCAGCATCACCAGCGCAATGAACGAGGCACCCACGAACAGGAGCTGCGCGAGCGCGGTGGAGCGCGCGACGTTCATCAGCGCGACATCGCCCCAGCGCGCGCCGAGCATCGGCACAATCGACTGGATCAGCGCCAGCCCAAGCGCCAGCACCAGCGCGTAATGTCCGGCTTCCGCGATCAACGCATCGCCCCCTGCACCGGCTGCGGCTCGGCCGAGGCGCTGGGCTTGCCGTAATCGTCCTTCCAGTGGCCCTGCTTCTTCAGGGCGTCGGCGACCTCCTTGGGCATGTAGGTCTCGTCATGCTTTGCGAGCACGGTGTCGGCGCGGAACACACCGGATTGATCCAGCGCGCCCTCGGCGACGACGCCCTGCCCTTCGCGGAACAGGTCCGGCAGGATTCCCTTGTAGGCGACCGGCAGCGTGGCGCTGCCGTCGGCGACCTCAAACGTCACCGCGAGGTTGTCGCCGCGTTTGAGCGAGCCTGGCTGCACCAGGCCGCCGAGGCGGAACCGCTTGCCGGCGGAAATATGCTTTTCGGCAACCATCGAGGGCGTGGAGAAGAACACGATGGAATCGCGCAAGGCGCTGAGCACCAGCGCGGCCGCCACCGCGAGCACCGCCAGCGAGCCGCCGATCATCACCAAGCGCCGCTGCTTACGCGTCATGGTTCCCTATGGTCCTGTCTGTGCGCATGTCATCCATCCAGCCCGAGATTCTTCAGGCCTTCATTGAGCTGGCGCAAGCGTTCGGCATCATTGGCAACCGCCTGGCGGGCATCGGTGAGCGCGGCAACCGCCTTGTCGCGCTCTCCCATCACCATATAGGCACGCACCAGCCGCAGCCATCCCTCGACATCGTTGCCGTCCTGCTTGAGGCGCGTGGCGAGCCGGTCGACCATGCCACGGATCATCGCGGAGCGGTCGTCCGTGCTCATGTCCTTGGCCGCGGCCATGGTCTCGTCTGACAGCGCGGGCGCGACGACAGCGCCGCCGACCCGCGTCAGCGAGGCCTGCACCAGCGATCGCCACGGCGCATCCGCCGGCGCCTTGGCGAGCATCGCGCGCCAGATCGAGGCTGCGTCGTCCTTGCGGCCGTCCTGCTCGGCGGCGAGCCCGAGGAAGTAGTTCGCCTTGGGATCGTCGGCGTTTTGCGCCACGGCGCGCTCGAATTCGGCCTTGGCCTCCGCGGTGACGACGCCTCCGGCCACACCGGTCAGCGCCTCGCCAAGATCGGCGCGGCGTTCCGAACTGTCGCCGTTATAGGTGATCGAATTGCGATAGGCGCGCACCGCGTCGTCGTAACGGCCGAGCCTGGAGAGCACCGGCGCCAGCACGTTCCAGCCGCGGCCATCGGTCGGATTCTTCTCGAGATGCGCCTCCACCTGCGCCACCAGATTGGCGAGCGGCTGATTGACGTCTGCCATGCGGCTGCGCGCGGCGAGCGGAAAATCGCCGAGCTGTGGCGAGCCCAGCGCAAGATAGAACGCCGCCGCCATCACCGGCAGTCCGACCAGCGCCGCCACGGCGGCCGACCGCCGCAGCGGCAGGTTGGCTTTTGGCGCCGCCGCAGCCTCGCCGTCCACGGCGGCAAGCAAGCGTCGGCCGATCTCGACCCGCGCCGCCTCGGCTTCCGACGCCCCGATCAGGCCCGAAGCAAGATCGCGCTCGATCTCGGCGAGCTGGTCCTTGTAAACATTGGCCTCGCTGCCGCCTGATGTCGCAGGGGTCGCGCGACCAAGCGGCCAAAGCACGGCGAAGATCGCCGCGACCGTCATCAGCGCGAACACAAACCACAGTGTCATCAACGAGTTCCCGGGCGAACGGCACCGAAAGCTGGTACCGATGTGCCGCTTTACACCACCGGCGGGAAGCGGAGCAATTGACAATTGCTGGATCGGAACCGCCCTCCGTAACCAACCGGAGGGAGAAATTGCGGGAGCAACCGAATTTTCGCGCGACCCCGATATCGGATCGCAGAAGGAAAACCGTAAAAAATGACGATCAGCCAGCGCGGGACGATTTGCGCTCGCCGGTCATGGCGTTCTCCGCGGCGCGGTTCATCAGCGAAGCGTAGTCGTGGCCGAACAGGACCTCGCAGAAGCGGATCGCTGCGCTGGCCTGCTGCTGACGATAGCCCCGCACCCTGTGGTCGCCGGCGCGCAAGGACTGCACCAGCGCCTCCGTCGACTTCTCGACATATTGCTGCAGGTCGGAATAGGTCCGCAGCGTCACCTCGTTGATCGCGAGCTCGCTCGCATAGGTGCGGCACACCGCGACGAAGTCGATGAGCGCGGCGACCTCCTCGACTTCGGTCGTGTCGATCATGGCGGCGGCGGAGATATCCTTGTCCGGGCGCTGGCGCAGAATGCGGCGGACCCGGCCGGGAACGCTGTCGATCTCCGATTGCATTGAATTGGAGATATCGGCCCGGATCGAGGCCAACTGCCTGCCCCAGGTGGATTCGTTGCGCAGGTCGAGCTCCGTACGCAGGCCGCGCACACCATCATGCAGCGTCTTCAATTGATCCCCGACATTGTCGAGATGACCGCGCCGGATATCGCTGCGCAGGCAGGCTGCGAGATAGGAGAGATCGTGCAAGGCGATCGTGACGGCAACGCCATAGGGCGTGGCGGCGACGCGGATCTCGTCGTCGGAAGCCGCCATCTTGATCGCGAGGCGGATGATCTGCCAGGGCGCGACCAGGCGCTGCATCACCAGCGACAGCGCGAAGGGTAGCAATTGCGGCGTCTGCAGCGAGGGGACGTTGAGCGCGGCGGTGACAGAGGCGATCTGGGTGTCGCCGAACATCCGGAGCTGGCTCGGAAGCCGGCTGCCGAGCGTCTCCAGTGCCTCGCGCGCGCGCAGCACCAGCCCGATCGACACCAGGTCTTCGACCACATTGGGCGGGCCGACGCGCGACAGCGCCCGCTGTTTGTCATCACCGGGCACTGGCGTCGCGACCTTGACGATCGCCTCCGCTGCGGCGACCTGATATTTGCGGGCTGCGGCCTCGGCGGCCGAAGTTGCACCGCTGTCGTGCGCCTTCACAAGCGCGGTCTCGAATTCGCGGGTCGCATCAGGCGCGCCCTCGCGGCCGAGCCACTGCCATATCGGCAGCAGCGAGGTGCGGCGGACCTGTCCCGGCCGGATCGGGAAATTGCCTTCGGCGAGGAACGGCTCGAGCGGACGGAACAATAGGCGCGCCGGATCATCGCCCCGGGGGCGCGTCTCCTCCTCCTCGGCCCGGCGCACGATCTTGCGCAACTGCTCGAGCACCAGGGTGGCGACGCTGACGTCCTCGCCGCGCTCCACTGCGCGCTCGAACTCGCGCATCAGCAGCGCCTGCGATTGCGGCGGAAGCTGCGCGAGATAATCCCTCAGCCGCTCGGTTGGTGTCTGGCTCATGGGCCTGGGGTGATTGAATGCTCGTGATGGCGACGCAGGAGGCGTCGGCTCGGCATGATAGGAGGGCGCGCGTTAAGAAGGCGTTTAGGAAATGATGCACGGGCGCCCCTCGCCGCGCCCGCGGCCTTCAAACTCCCGGCAATTCCAGTTCCGCCCGCAAGCCGCCGATCGGCGCATTGCGGAGTGACAGGCTGCCGCCGTAGAGGCCGGCGAGATCGGTGACGATTGAAAGCCCGAGTCCCGAGCCCGGCTTGGATTCGTCGAGCCGCTGGCCGCGCCGCGACACCTGGGCCCGCTCGGCGGCCGACAAGCCGCGCCCGTCGTCATCGACGATAATATGCAGCCGCGGGCCGGCACCCGGCTCCGCTGGCGGCTCGACCAGGACTTCGATGAAGACCTGCGAGGCCGCCCATTTGCAGGCATTGTCGACGAGGTTGCCGGCCATCTCCTCGAGGTCCTGGCGCTCGCCGCGGAATTTCGCCGATGGGTCGGCTTTCAGCTCGATGGTGATGTCGCGGTCGCGGTGGATCTTTTCCATGGTTCGCCGCAGTGCCTCGAGCACCGGTGCCACTTCGGTGACGGTGGCGACGATGGTGACGCGCGCGGCGATGCGGGCGCGCTCCAGGTGATGCGTGACCTGGTCGCGCATCACTTCGGCCTGCTCCAGCACCTTGGCGGCAAAGGGATCGGGGGCATGCGTCGCGGCCTCGTTGACGATCACCGACAAGGGCGTCTTGACCGCGTGGGCGAGATTGCCGACATGGGTGCGCGCGCGCTCGACGATCTCGCGGTTGGCATCGATCAGCGCGTTGGTCTCGCGCGCGAGCGGCGCGATCTCCACCGGAAACTTGCCTTCAAGCCGTTCGGCGCGGCCGGAGCGGATATCGGCGATCGCCTCCGAAATGCGCTTGAGCGGCGCCAGGCCGAAACGGACCTGGAAGATCGTGGTCAGCAACAGCACGATGCCAAGCGAGGTGAAGGTGCCGCCGAGGTAGTAGTCGAAGCTGCGCGTCTCATCGAATATCTCGCTGGCGTCGCCGGCGACGCCGACCAGGAACCTGCCATCGCTGCCAAGATCGACCGGACGCTCGACCATGCGCAGCGTCTGTCCTTCGGGGCCGTCGACATAGCCGGTGCGAATGCCGGCGGCGGTCAGCTCAAAGCCCTGATCCTCCAGTTTCGGCAACTTCTTGTCCCACAGCGACCGCGAGGCGCGCGTCTCGCCCTTTTCCACGTCGGTGCGCAGGATCTGCCAGTACCAGCCGGACAGCGGCAGTTCGAACAGCGGCTCGCCGAGCTGGAACTGGTGATCCGCCGGCTCATCAGGCGTGGCGACCTCGGCGATCAGGGTGCGGAGATAGAGGTTGAGGCGACGGTCGAAGGCACGCTCCGTCGCATCACGATACACCGAGGACAGGATGAAGCCGGTGATCGCCAGGATCACCACCAGCCATGCGGTCGCCGACAGGAACAGGCGGGTGGCGAGCGAGCTTCCACGCATCAGAGCAGGATCCCGAAAAGGCTGGCCCCGCATCTAATGCGAGGTGGGCACCGGTTTTCGGATAAGATCATGCTGCGATCAAAAAGTAAGCCCGGCGACCAGCGGCGCCGGGGCGGTTACGCGCCTTTCGGCGGCGGCGTCAGCAGATAGCCGAGGCCGCGGACGGTCTGGATGATGTCGACGTCGAGTTTCTTGCGGATGCGTCCGACGAACACTTCGATGGTATTCGAGTCGCGGTCGAAGTCCTGGTCGTAGAGATGCTCGACCAGCTCGGTGCGCGATACCACGCGCCCGGTGTGGTGCATCAGATAGGCCAGCAGCCGGTATTCATGCGAGGTCATCTTCACCGGGTTGCCGGAGACGCTGACGCGGCCGGTGCGGGTATCCAGTGTCACCGGGCCGCAGGTCAATTCGGACTGGGCGTGGCCAGTGGAGCGGCGCAGCAGCGCCCGGATCCGCGCCAAGATCTCTTCCATATGAAAGGGCTTTGCGACGTAATCGTCGGCGCCGGCGTCGAAGCCTTGCACCTTGTCGCTCCAGCGGTCGCGCGCGGTCAGGATCAGGACCGGCATGACGCGGCCGTTGCGTCGCCAGGCTTCCAGCACCGAGATGCCGTCCATCTTCGGCAGGCCGATGTCGAGGACGACGGCGTCGTAGGGCTCGCTGTCGCCGAGATAATGCCCCTCCTCGCCATCGAAAGCACGATCGACCACATAACCGGCATCCGTCAGCGCGGTCGTAAGCTGGCGATTGAGATCCGGATCATCCTCAACGACGAGTAGGCGCAATTTGGCCTCCGATGGCGAGTCGCAGCATAGCTAAGATGAGACCCACCGGCGTGAACGGGCTATGAACAAGATGAACGGTGTCATGTTACTTTTTGTTCATTTCCGCGGCTTGATAGCAGATTTGGACCGGCTGAACAGCCGCCGGGTTAACGATATCGACTGATAGCGCCGCCATGCGTGCGGCGACGATCGTGCGTGGGTTGAGCTCGGCCCCGTTTTTGCTTAGCAACAACCTATGAATCAACGACTGTCCCTGGGCGCCGCCTGGCTGGTGCTCGCCTTCATCGCCTTCGCGACGCTTTCCCCGCTTCAAGACCGCCCTGTCGTCGCAGGTCCCCAGTTCGAGCATTTCACAGCGTTCGCGCTGATGGGATTTGCATTCGTGCGGGCCTATCCCAACCGGCTGCTCTTGATCATCGCAGTCGTCATCGGCACCGCGTTCGCGCTGGAGGCCCTGCAACTGCTGACGCCGGATCGGCACGGCCGTCTGCTCGACGCGCTGGTCAAGGCTGGCGGCGGGCTCTCCGGGATTGCCATCGGCCATTTCGCGGAATTGCTACTGCGCGGCCCGCTCAACCGCTTCAAGGCAATACGCCCCGACGGTGCGCAGGAGCCGCCGTCGGCGCTGCAGCCTTAGCGACAAACGCAGAGCGTTTGTGCTGACCGCTTAGGGTTAAAACAGACGTCACATTGAAATGCCACGATCATCCGAATAACCTCAGCCGCACGGCGATGCATTGCTGGCATGAGGCTTGCTTCGTCGACAATTTGTAGCGTCCGGATGGATTGAATTTCGAAAATGAGTTTTCAGCTCGTATGCATTGAATGCGACAGCATCGGCGTGGTGATCGACGATGGTGAACTCGCCCCGCCCTCCGCGATCGTCAAATGCAGCCATTGCTCGGCCGCGCGCGGCACGCTCGGCGAATTGCGCAGCTTGGCGCTGTCAGACCGGCGCGACTTGTTCGATGTCGGCTTGGGCATCGGCACGACGGGCGCGGCGATCTAGCTGAGGCGTTTCTATTTCCGCGATGAAGGACCGCGTGGGTCGCGCTCAGCGCGTCGTGCTATCGCGATGATCCTGTCTCGATTTGATCTCCCGAACAACCGACTGTCTCTTAGAAAGACGACTGCATGTTTCCAAGACCAAAACCGGTACTCCTCCCGAACACCTACGCCTTCGAATCCGAGCCGATGGTGAAGCCGACCGGGTTTCGCGAATATGACGCGCGCTGGCTGTTCGGCAAGGAAATCAATCTGATGGGCGTGCAGGCGCTGGGCATGGGGCTCGGCGCGCTGATTGCGGAACTCGGGGTCAAGCAGGAGATCGTGACCGGGCATGATTTCCGCGGCTATTCCGCCGCGATCAAATATGCGTTGATCTCCGGCCTGATGGCCGCGGGCTGCAAGGTGCACGACATCGGGCTCGCGGTGACGCCGATGGCCTATTTTGCGCAGTTCGACCTCGACGTGCCCTGCGTCGCGATGGTCACCGCCTCCCACAACGACAATGGCTGGACCGGCGTCAAGATGGGCGCGAGCCGCCCGCTGACCTTCGGGCCCGACGAGATGACGCGGCTGAAGGAGATCGTGCTCGGCGCCAGCTTCAGCAACAAGGCCGGCGGCGGCTACCAGTTCCACGAGAATTTCCCGGCGCGCTACATCGCCGACCTCACCAGCCGGCCGAAGCTTAAGCGCAAGCTCAAGGTGGTGGCGGCCTGCGGCAACGGCACCGCCGGCGCGTTCGCGCCGCAGGTCTTGGAGGCGATCGGCTGCGAGGTGATCCCGCTCGACACCGATCTCGACCACACCTTTCCGAAATACAATCCGAACCCGGAAGACATGGAGATGCTGCACGCGATCCGCGACGCGGTCTTGCAGCACAAGGCCGATGTCGGCTTCGACGGCGACGGCGACCGCTGCGGCGTGGTCGACAACACCGGCGAGGAGATCTTCGCCGACAAGGTCGGCGTGATGCTGGCGCGCGACATGTCGGCGATCCACAAGGACGCGCAGTTCGTGGTCGACGTGAAGTCGACCGGCCTGTTCATCACCGATCCGGTGCTGCAGCAGCAAGGCGCGAAAACCGCGTATTGGAAGACCGGCCATTCCTACATGAAGCGCCGCACCAACGAGCTCGGCGCGCTCGCCGGCTTCGAGAAGTCCGGCCACTTCTTCTTCAACAAACCGTTCGGCCGCGGCTATGACGACGGCCTGGTCTCGGCGATCGCGATCTGCGAGATGCTCGACCGCGCGCCCGGCAAGTCGATGGCCGACCTGAAGGACGCGCTGCCCAAGACCTGGTCGTCGCCGACGATGTCACCGCATTGCGCCGACGAGGCCAAATACGGCGTGGTCGACGCCGTGGTGAAGCACTTCGAGGGCCTGCAACAGCAGGGCGCCAAGATCGGCGGCCAGGCGATCCGCGATCTCGTCACCGTCAACGGCGTGCGCGTCACGGTGGAGGACGGCAGCTGGGGCCTGGTGCGCGCCTCCTCCAACAAGCCGGAGCTCGTGGTGGTAGTCGAAAGCCCGGTCAGCGAGCAGCGCATGCGCGACATGTTCGAGACCGTGGATAGCGTGCTGCGCACGCATCCCGAGGTCGGCGAGTACAATCAGAAGATCTGATTGAGCTGTTCGCCATGCCCACCGTCGTCATGCCTTGCGCATGCGGGCATCCAGTACTCCGCGGCGTCTCAATCGAAGACGAACCTCTCTGGAATACTGGATCGTCCGCGTTCGCGGGCGATGACAGTGGAGTGACGACTTACGCGGCCGCTCCGCAGTCGGCCGCCATCCATCGGGAAGGCGCCCGGCAACGTCCTCGATGACCGAGCGAAATTCTTTCCGATCGATCTTGACATGCCGGCCTCTATCCCGCTGTCTACCCCTCGCATCGCACCTTTGCTTTCAACAGCTCTAGATTGTAGAGACTCTTTGCGCCAACGCTCCTTGAGAACCCAATCTAGCGGAGAATGACGATGATCCTTGTGACCGGCGGGGCCGGCTATATCGGCTCGCATGCTTGCGTGGCCTTGCTGGCTGCGGGCGAAGATGTCGTCGTATTCGACAATTTCTCCAACAGCAGTCCGATTGCCCTGCAGCGCGTCCAGCAGATTTGCGGCAAAGCGCTGATTGCCGTTGAAGGCGACATTCGCGACGAACGCGCGATCGAGCAGGTGCTGACGCAATACAACTGCACGGCCGTCATGCATTTTGCCGGTCTGAAATCCGTTCAGGATTCCGTTGCGCAGCCGCTCGAATATTACGATCAGAACGTTATCGGATCTCACCGGCTGCTGCGCGCGATGCAACGGTCGGGCGTCAAGAACATCGTGTTCAGCTCATCGGCCACGGTCTACGGCACCCCGAAATTCCTGCCCTACACCGAGGACCATCCCCTCAATCCCGTGAACCCCTATGGGCGGACCAAGCTCATCATCGAGGACATGCTCCGCGACCAATATGTCAGCGACCCGAGCTGGGGGATCGCCATATTGCGCTATTTCAATCCAGTCGGGGCACACGAGAGTGGATTGATCGGCGAGGATCCTCGCGGCGTCCCCAATAATCTGGTCCCCTTCGTGGCTCAGGTTGCAATCGGACGACGCGAGCGATTGAACATATGGGGCGCCGACTACCACACGCCTGATGGAACAGGCGTTCGCGACTATATCCATGTCATGGACCTCGCGCTGGGACACCTGTCTGCGCTGAAGGCGTTGGACAGTCCGAAATGCTTTTCGGTCAATCTCGGAACGGGTACTGGCAGCAGCGTGCTCGAAGTCGTTCGCGCCTTCGAAAAAGCGAGTAGCCGGCCCATCCCATATGACATCAAGCCGCGTCGGGCGGGTGACATCGATGCCTACTACGCCGCCACGGAAACCGCGTCCCAACTGATAGGATGGAAAGCGGCCAGATCGCTCGAGACGATGTGCGCGGATCATTGGCGCTGGCAGAGCAACAACCCCAATGGATATTGCTGATCGTGACGAGTGAAGACGCCGCTGCGCACGGTGATATCCCGTCCCGCGCGCAGGCCATGATCAAACATGGTTGCGGATTCTCATTGCGCGCAGCGCCGCCTTTTGAGGCAGAGCGCCTTATCGCGTGCTATTTTTACTAACGGGCACACCTTCACGATTAATCCTGTTGGCCGATCGCGCAATAATTCTGCCAGAATATCTGTTCTGGCAGAATTATTGCGTTATGAAGCGGGCTGAAATTTCAGTGCGGGGGCTTATCCATGACGAAGAAACGAGCTTTAATCACCGGCGTTACCGGTCAGGACGGTGCCTATCTGGCAGAACTGCTCCTGGAAAAAGGATACGAGGTCCACGGCATCAAGCGCCGGGCTTCGCTTTTCAACACCGATCGAATTGACCACATTTATCTCGATCCCCACGAGGCCAATCCGCCATTCCGTTTGCATTATGGCGACCTCACGGACTCTTCCAGTCTGGTCCGTATCGTCGGCCAGGTCCAGCCGGACGAGATCTACAATCTCGCAGCGCAGAGCCATGTCGCCGTTTCATTCGAGGAACCCGAATACACCGCAAATTCCGACGCGCTGGGCACGCTGCGCCTGCTCGAGGCCATCCGCATTGTCGGCCTGGAGAACAAGACACGCTTCTACCAGGCTTCGACTTCCGAATTGTACGGGCTTGTGCAGGAAATCCCGCAGAAGGAGACGACGCCCTTTTACCCCCGCTCGCCCTACGCCGTCGCCAAGCTCTATGCGTACTGGATCACGGTCAACTACCGTGAAGCGTATGGAATGTACGCCTGCAACGGCATCCTGTTCAATCACGAGTCCCCGGTCCGCGGCGAGACATTCGTGACGCGCAAGATCACGCGGGCGCTGGCGCGGATCCATCTCGGGCTGCAGGACCGCCTCTACCTCGGCAACATGGACGCGCTACGCGACTGGGGTCACGCGCGCGACTATGTCGAGATGCAGTGGATGATGCTGCAGCAGGACAAGCCGGATGACTTCGTGATCGCCACCGGCAAGCAGTATTCAGTGAGGGATTTCGTCAACCACGCCGCGGCCGAGATCGGAATCAAGGTCCGATGGGAAGGCAGCGGGGTTCACGAGAAAGGCTATGACGAGGCGACCGGCAAATGCATCGTTTCGGTGGACCCCCGCTATTTCCGGCCGTCGGAAGTCGCGACCCTGCTCGGCGATCCCTCCAAGGCAAAGCAGAAGCTCGGCTGGGAGCCGAAGACCTCGTTCGAGGCGCTGGTCAAGGAAATGATGCAGGAAGATCTTGAATCGGCCAAGCGGGACGAACTGATCAAGCAGCACGGCTTCCGCTACTACGCGCGGCACGAATAGCCGCAGAGCGGGATCCGCTTGCGGCGATTGCTCGAGCGCATTGGTTATCCAACCGCTCGAGCGTTTGACCAGCTTATTTGCCGGTCAGGCGCACCTACTCCTTGACCGGAAGCAACAGCGCTTCCGGCTGGAGCTGTGTCCCACCGCTGCTCTGCGGCCTGACACTGTCATCATCGATGGACAGCATCTCCCTCAGCCACTGATGGATGATGCGTTCCCTGTTCCAACGTTCAAGCGCGCGCGTCCTGCCCTGCTTGCCCAGGACATTTCGAAGCGGCTCATCTTCGCCGAGCGTTCGGACAGCCTCCGCCAGCGCATTCGCATCACCCGGCGGGACGACCAAACCGGCGCCTTCCACTTCATCGGCCAGCCCGGTACCCGATCCCGCCATGGCGACGACCGGGCGCCCGGAGGAGAAGATGGCTCCGAGCTTGGAAGGCAGCACCAGATCTGCCGCCTCTGCCCGCTGCGGAATCAGGTGAATATCGGCGCTCGCCATCAACGCGGCAAAACGATCGTTGGGCTGCACGCCGAGAAAATGGATGTTGCCGCGCCCCTGTGACATCTCCAGGAGTCTCGGCTTGTGAGGCCCCTCTCCGGCGAGAATGAAATGAACGTTGGGGTGACTTTGTTCGAGAACAGAAGCCGCCTCCACGACGAGGTCGAGTCCCTGCTTATTCGACATCGTTCCCGAGTAGAGGGCGACGACGTCGTCTTCTCCAATCTCGAGCTCAGTCCGGAAATTGACCGTTGCGGGACCCGGAGTGATTGCGCCGGTGTCGATCCAGTTTCGGACCTCCCTCACCTTCTCCTGCGGAATTCCCTTCTCTTTGAGACGTCGCAACATCTGCGGTGAGATTGTGGAGACACGGTCGAAGGATTTCAGGATTCTCGCTTCCGCGCGCAGCATCAGCCGACGGAGCCTTTGGTTCTGCAAAAGACCGAGATCAAAGGCCGCGTCCACCTCAAAGTCCTGCACATGAAGCCAGGATTTCGCCCCGGTCAGGCGCGCGGCGGCGGCGACGAGGGCCGCTGATGTCAGCGACGGCGCCACCGAAAGCATGATGTCGGGTCGCCACGAGAGCGCCGTCCGCACCAGAGGGATCGCACTCGCCAATGCAAACGACGCATGGTGAACGAGCCGCTTGGCCCCCGACGGACGAGCAGGCACGTAGATTGGCGTACGGATCACCTGCACGCCATTCAGCTTTCTCGACCGGAAATACCAGGATCTGAAGCCCCGAGGAATTCGCCACGCCGGATAATAAGGCGGTGCGGTGATCACTCGGACGTCGTGGCCTTCGGCCACGAGACTTTCGCAGAGCTCAGTGTTGTATTTCGCGACACCGACAAGATCGGGCGCGTAGTTGATGCCCACCAGAAGTATGCGCATTAAATGCAGACCAAATCAAAGATGTTAAGTTTCTTAGTTTTTAGACGAGATACTGCACTCCCGTTCAGTTTGACGCACTGGGACTAAGCGCGAGATTGCGGCCGTGTCCGCGGAGAAAATCGGCGTAGGCCGCGGCGAGGCCGGCACGCATCGAAATCTGCGGGCGCCAACCGAGTTCGCGGATACGCGAGCTATCAAGCAGCTTGCGCGGGGTGCCGTTGGGCTTGCTGACGTCGAAGACGAATTTGCCCTGATAGCCGACGACCTCGGCGACCAGAGCCGCGAAATCGGCGATCGAGAGTTCGTCCCCGCTGCCGACATTGATCGGCATGTCCTGCGAATATCGCTTCAGAAGGAAGGCGCAGGCATCCGCCAGATCATCGACGTTGAGGAATTCGCGGAGCGGCGTGCCGGTGCCCCACACGGTAACCGTCGGCGCTCCCGCGAGCTTGGCTTCATGAAAGCGGCGGATCAGCGCCGCCGGAACGTGGCTGTGATCCGGATGATAATTGTCGCCCTTGCCATAGAGATTGGTCGGCATGGCCGAGATGAAATCATCGCCGTATTGACGGCGATAGGCTTGGCACATCTTGAGGCCGGCGATCTTGGCGATCGCGTACCACTCATTGGTAGGCTCAAGCGGGCCCGCCAGCAGTTGGTCCTCTCTGATCGGCTGCGCTGCGTGCTTGGGATAGATGCAGGACGACCCCAAAAACAACAGGCGCTGAACCCCGACCGCGTGACTCGCACGCACCACGTTCAATTCGACCGAGAGGTTGTCGCAGAGAAAGTCGACCGGGAAATTGTTGTTGGCGCCGATGCCGCCGACTTTCGCGGCGGCATGCACCACGACTTCGGGCCGGTTTGCCTCAAACCAGCGAAGCGTCGTCTCTTCCTTGGCAAGATCGAGCGCGCTTCGGTCCGCTGTCAGGACCGTGCAATTCTCGGTTGAGAGCCGACGTACGATCGCTGAGCCGACCATACCTCGGTGTCCTGCGACAAAGATTCGTTTATCTGCAAAATCGTAATGAAAGGGCGCCATCATGCGCCCCCTTCCGCGTGCCCCGCGCGGAAAAACAGACAATCAAAACTCATTTCAAAAAAAGCCCAACACACGCTGCGCGCTTGCAGCCCCAAGCGCGCGAACTTGCTAACACAAGCTTCACCATTAGACAGCCCCACGCCCAACCTCACCATAGTTCATGGTGAATGCAGAGAGCCGCACAAACTTGTGGCAACACACGGCGCAAGAAGGCAGCAGCGATTGAGCTATCGCGCCGGTGAAGCAGCTTCGTGCGGTGATTTAGTAGGCGCGCCGAAGGACTGTTGTGCCGGGATTCACGCAGACACGATCCCAATACCATCCGTACGGCGTTTCAATGCGGACGCGTGGACAACGACGCCACGGCACGTAGCCGTAAGGATAAGGTTGCCCCCAGAAGGTGACGGCCTGCACGCCAGTGTCTGCTCGAAGCATGGCTGCCGTTGCCGGCATCTGAACGGCGGCCGTGGCCGAACTTGCCATCACGGCAACGCCAAACGTCAACCCAATAACCCCAGCGAATGTCTTGAGCATCAAAACCCCCTAGCCCCAACAGCGCATCCCAAAGCCCCGCCGTTGCTGGCAGTGACAGGGAAGCGAGAAATCGCGAAAATAAAGCCCCAATGGCATTAGCTTTATCAACGCCACGCAGCGAGCGCAACTTGACCACGACGATCTGCGCGCCGCTGTGGTTTATCGGCATCGGTTGCGGTGCTCAGGGGTTGCCAGGCCATGCCCCCGGGCCTTCGAGATCGGGCGACCGGCGGTAGACGTCGCGGACGAAGCCGTAATTTACCGCTTGCGACAGCGGTACCGTCTCCTCCCCCAGCTTTGCGAACATCAAAATGTCACGCAGCGTTCGCCAGCGGCTTTCGTCATAATCCGCGATTCGCATCCCTGTCGGCGAGACGAGATCGCGCTGCTGCTGAAGGTCGAAGGTCACGCGCTCCGCCCGCAGGCGGGCGGGATCGAATCCCACGATCAGCGGCACGCTGCGTGCATAGTCACCATAGGCGAGCTGCCAGCCGCGGATGATGGCTCGCAGGGCCTGGCCGACGATGGAGGGGCGATCGTGGACGAGATCGGAGCTGGCAAAATAGACCTGGCCCGGCACGTGGATGGCATATTCCTGCGGCCTGATGATGTTGAGGCGGGGCATGGCGGCGTCGGAGGGCAGCGGCCGCGCGCCGATGTCGGTGATGACAGCATCGACCTCGCCTGCGCGCAGAGCCTCCAGATTGTCGCGGTCAGCGACCTTGGTGATCTGGCTGCGCGGCAGGCCGAGCTGCGCCATCATGGCGTCGAAAATCACCTCGCCCTCGCCTCCCCTGAGGACACCGACCCGCTTGCCGATGAGGTCGGCGGGACGCCGCAGCCCGGAGCTCTCGAGGGTGAGGATCACGACGGAGGTGTCGAGGAAGCTGGCGGCGAATGCCGTGACGGGCACGCCGCGCCAGGCCGCCAGCAGGAACTTCTGCCCGGTTGTCACACCGATGGCATGCTCGCGTGCGACCATCTCGACAAAATCCGCGGTGGCTTTCTCCGCGACCGTGATCGTATGACCGTCCTGGGCGAACAATCCCTGCTGCTTGGCAAGCATCTCGCCGGCAAAGCGCGCACCGAAACGGCCGTCGAGGAAGATCGTTGTCTCATTGCGCGCAGGCGTTGTGGTGCGCGCAGGAGCAATGTCGTCGCGCTTGAACGCCAGATAGGCGACACTGAGGATGACGAGCGCGGCGACCGCCAGCCAGGCCCGGCGATATCTGCGTCGCGCGGCCTTGCGCGGGCGCCTGGACGTCCTGCTCAATGGGAGACTCCGCGAGATTTTCGCAACGCGCGCAGGGGTGAGATGCAAATGGGATACAATGCCAGCATATTGAGTAAGGTTACCGTTCGGTATCCCTTGTTTTCGTTCACGTTTGGATTGATACGCTGAGGCCCGGCTGAGCAAGTATTTTCATCAATTTTGTTTTGGCTGGCGGATACTTTTTCATGACGATATTGGCGACGCGTCCGGCCTCCTTACCCACGGGGGGCCCACCTCTCCAGCCTGCACAAGTTAACGGCCAGCTCCCGGAATGGTCCGGGCGGAGCTGGCTGCGGCCGGCACTGGTGGAATGGCTGGTGACGCTGGCGGATGGGCTGTTGATCTTCGTCTGCGGCGTCGGCTGCACGGTAGCATATCACCTTTTCATGCAATCGACGCTCGGCAAGACCGACATCTACGCCGCTGCCAGCCTGATGGTGGCGATCAATTTCGGCCTGCTCGTCACGGTGCAGAAGGGCTATGAGCTGACGGCGATCACCGACCTGCCGCGGCAGCTTCGGATCACGCTGACGACCTGGACCGGCGTATTTGCCGCGCTGCTGGCGATCGCCTTCACGATGAAGGTAAGCGAGGAGTTTTCCCGCGGCACGACGATCTCGTTCTATCTGGTCGGGCTGATCGCGCTGTCGCTCTGGAAGACGGTGGCGGCGCGCTGGACACGGCGGGCGCTGCGCGAAGGCGCGTTTGCCAACAGCCGCGTGGTCGTGATCGCCGAGCAAGGGCTGCAGGCGACCTCGGCGGCGATGCTGGAATTGTGCCAGCACGGCTATCGGCTGATGCGCGTGTTCGAGATCCGCTCGAGCGAGCTCGCCTCGCCGCTTCTGATGTCCTCGATCGGCCCGCGCTTCGACGAACTCGTCGCCTACGCGCGCGAAGAGCGGATCGAGCATGTATTCCTGCTGATGAACTGGAGCCGCCAGCACGCGATCGACAGCCTGTTGGACGGGCTGAAGATCCTGCCGATCCCGGTGCACCTGGTGCCCGACGCCAACGTCTCGCGCTTCCTGAAATACCCGCAGGTGCACAGCGGCAGCGCCTGGACGGCGGAGCTGCGCCGGGCGCCGTTGAGCTGGAAGGAGCGCGCGGTCAAGCGCGCGCTCGACCTGATCGGCGCCTCGCTCGCCTTGATCGTGTTCGCGCCGATCATGCTGTTCACCGCGCTCTTGATCAAATGCACCTCGCGTGGGCCGGTGTTCTTCCGCCAGACCCGCAACGGCTTCGGCGGCCGGGCCTTCCGCATCTTCAAATTCCGCACCATGCGCGTGCTGGAGGACGGCCCGACGATCCGCCAGGCGACCAAGAACGACCCGCGCGTGACGCCGATCGGCAAATGGCTGCGGAGGACCTCGATCGACGAGCTGCCGCAGCTCTTCAACGTGCTGAAGGGCGACATGTCCCTGGTCGGCCCCCGCCCCCACGCCGCCGCCCACAACTCCGAATACGAGCAAATCATCGGCAACTACGCGTTTCGGCATCACGTGAAGCCGGGCATTACGGGCTGGGCCCAGGTGAACGGGTATCGCGGGGAGACGAGGACGGTGGAGCTGATGCAGAAGCGGGTGGAGTATGATCTGTGGTATATCAATAATTGGACGGTGTGGTTGGATCTGCGGATCTTGCTGGGGACGCTAATGGTTACTTTTACACGGCCGACAGCCCACTAACGAGCTAAAGCGGCATGCGATTAGGTCTGAACCGGGCGCCTTCGCGACCGTCCAATCAAAATGTCGAAAACAACCCCATGCAAAGTAGCAATCACGCCTTCCGTCACCCCGTGCAGCCGGGCATTACGGGATGGGCCTAGGTGAACGGATATCGAGGGAGACCCGCGGGCTCAAGCTGGTGCAGAAGCGCGTGGAGTCTGACGCGTGGTACATCAATAATTTGGAGCTTGTGGTTGAATATGAAGATTGTTCTTCGGACGAGTGTCGCGTGCGTGGTTGGGCACCGCGCATATTAGTACTCGGTCCAACAAACACAGAAACACGGGCAGGCACTATGGCACGAAAAGTCTCTTACGACGCACAGACTATAAACTCACCGAATCCGATTGCGAGATTTGCGCACCGAACGCGCGCGTCTAGGTCTGTGGCGTTGGCAACGAAATATCTCTCAAACGGTGCGGCAGTTTGTGACTTTGGAGCCGGCACAGGATTATTCTTGAGTCAACTGGGCGATATGAGGCCAGACACCGTGTTGTACGCCGTTGAGCCTTATATGCCGGCGTCCGCGGATTCCAGGATCCGCTACGTGTCTGGCCTCGACCTGCTCCCAGAGAAGTTGGACCTGTTGGTCTCATTTGAGACCTGCGAGCATCTGTCGGACGATGACCTGAGCGCATTTCTGGCGAAGGGGGTTCGATCGCTTCGGGCCAACGGGACACTCATCTTGTCTGTCCCGATCATGATGGGCCCGGTGCTTTTCCTAAAGGAGCTGAACCGCATGTTTCTGTACAGGCGGAAATCCGACCATTCTGTCGCGGAATTGATCGCCGGCATTTTTGCTCGGCCGGTCAGCCGCGCGACCAATCGGTTGGTAAGTCACAAAGGTTTTGATTTTCGCCGGCTGCGCCAGATGGTTTCCGAACACTTCGCCATCGAGCAGGAGCTCTATTCCCCACTACCCTTGCCTTGGTGGGCCAACTCCCAAGTTTTCCTGGTATGCCGCCCCAAGTAAATCAAGGCTGCTCGCGCAGCGAAAGACATAGTTGGCATCGGTCAGATTTTCCCGTCGAGACACAGCCTTGCCTACATCACGTCCAAATTCACCAAGCTTCTGAGTGAAGACCGTGAAAGTGCTGAATATCTCCCAACCCGCGCAAGAGCGCAACCGCGCCTGATGCATGCCGCGTTTTGCGCACCCAAGCGCTTATTGATATACCCTCCGCTGCGCGTCGCTGATAAACGAACGCTTATCGACGCCATTGAACGCCAAATTCAGAAATGAAAAAAATACTCTTTGTAAGCTTCGCCCCTAAACATACTTCATTTGTCAGAAGGGTTAGGGATGCTCAGGGAGGATCTTTCGAGTTGGAAGTCTATTCTACTCGAGTAGACAGGAACGCCCAGTCAATTTTGCACCGATTGCTTACATTCTCCCACGTGCGCTTGTTGTTCAATCTTCTTAAATCCGACGCCGAAGTCATTTGGCTGTGGGGCATTGACGTTTGCCTTGTCGGATCACTTGTGAAGTTCTTGCGTCCCCGCAAGACCATCGTGTGGGACATCTCGGATTTGCATCCAAGACTATTGGAGAACTCGTTCCAGGCCAGATTTCTTCAACACGTCGAGCGAACACTTCTTCAAAAAGTGAACTGGCTCCTTCTGACCTCTCCAGAATTCTTCGACAAATATTATTACCGCTGGATAGAGAGGCAAAAAGTGTGCGTAGTTGAAAACTATCTACTAAATTCGCTTCGCCAGAATGCGCCCGCGCCTCCTCCAGAACTCGGCAAACTAAAGATTATTTACACGGGATTATTTCGCTCTGAGCATCTCCTTCGTCTCCTTGCTAAAGTAGCAGTGGAGCTACCCAAGGAGATCGAGTTCCACCTGCATGGCTACTGTAGCAAGAATGTAGACGAACGGCTTCTTCAAGAGTTGAAGACCAAAGACAACATCATCGTCCACGGGTCCTATAGCATGGAGGATTTGCCCAAGATTCATGCAGGCGCTCATCTTATCTTTGGTTTTTTGGATGAGACAGCCGACCTAAACGAACGGTGGCTGCTTCCCAATCGAATATACCATGCGGGAGCCTTTCGGCGGCCGATCTTGACTAATCGAGCGACCTTCACCGGAGAGATCGTTCTCAAACGGGGGCTCGGAGCAGTTTGTGATTTGTCAGTGTCCGAAATCGTCTCTACTCTCCGAAAGATGACTGCAAATAGCGGAGAGGTCTACTTCAAATTAGTCGCGTCGATACCGCAAGACGGTGACTACTTTCTCGATGGTCACTATAGGCGCTTTATGGAGAGAGTGGCCGCAGATCTTTAAGCAATTGCGCTTGCTTGAAACCGGGAATGTAATGGCACACACCTCGTGTGTTCTCTGAACGCGGGTACATTCAGCGCTATTTGGCGGCACGATCCATGATCTGACTGATTGGCATTGTAGCGTTTGAGGAATCTTGCCAGACCTCGCTTTTGCGCATTTCTTTCATTCCCTCGAAACGGCGTAAAGCATTAGTTCGACAAGTTATCGCGGGCGCTCCGCTGATATACCTGCACAGAGCGCACGAAGATCGGAGCGTCCCCGCTGCTGATTACTAACACCATATGATGTCCATCGATCACGGAGAAATCGAGAAATTCCTCCATTCGTTCCCTTGTTGCCGGAACGCTCTTCCAGCAATACGGCGGGGCAATTGAATGGCCGTTGAAAAATGTCTGAATGCAGCCGGGGCGATCAGCGGTCGCTGGCACCCAAACGCCAATCACGGTCTGCCATTCGTTCCAATCGGTGCTGGCGGGGAATGCACCGGAATCTGCAGTAAATGAGCCCTCGCGTTTACAGAAGGGGCGACGGCAAATATGCTGCCCCAATCTTAGCTCGCCCTTTGCAATATAGGGCCCAAACCAGTCGATCCAACCGCTGTGAAACCCAGGTGGCGAGACCTTAAAATATTCCAGGATGTCCCATTCAGCGAAGTGCGTGAAGCCAGGATTCTTGCCAAGCCAATGATCATCACCGCTTCCGTCCAGATGCTCCTTTGACATCGCCCAGAAAGAAGGGTGCGCTTCATTTGCAGCCCGCGGATGGGGATCGAACCTTAGTTTCAGTTGTACGCAAGCTCCCCCACCGAAGGCGGTGCCCACGAATCCGGGCGCTGTTGATGAAGATGCGGCCGTCACAAGAGAACCGCTGAATTCGCCTCGGGCCGAGATGCTACCGTCTGAATGCTGATAGGCGAGGTCCTTGTTAGGTCTAACATTGAACCAGTTCCAGCGATACCATCGATATCCTGGCTTGTAGGAGGCCTCGCCATCAAAGATCTGGCTGCCCTTACTAAAATCGCTGTCGAACGTCTTCAGTGTGTAGCCAACCGCTCGGCAAGGGGCAGGCACTTCGGCCAGTACCGGCGTTGCCACTACCATAGCTGTGAAGAAAGGGAGGAACAACTTAACGCTTCTGTTCATGCCGCGGGCCTTTGCTTCCCTGTGGGAGAAGCCATTCAGAGAAGAAGAAGTGCGCCTCTTGAGAGCGCTTCCGATCCTTAGATAAGAATCGCAAAATCCGCCTTCGGCCGCGTTGCAATTCAGGCCTCACGCGTTGGCGGATCGCAAACCAAGGCCAATAGATTAGGCGTCCGAGGACGAAGACAAGCACCGACATCCCGATATGCTCACGGTGCATCTTCTTGACATAAACGTACTCACTTCGCTTCCGCGATCTGAATTGGGCGGAGGCCTGGCTCTCTCGAATTCGAAATGCGCCGAGCCGTTTTCTTACCCACCGTCCACGCCGCCCCCAGCGCAAGCGCAAGAAGAAGGCGTAGTCGGTGTAAACTCGAAGATCAAACGCTTCACCCGGAAGATGGCGGGTTATCGAGCGTCTCCAATACACGCACTCCGAATACATCTGTCTGTAGAACAGAAAGTGGTCGAGATCGGAGAGGCCACGGATGGGTGGACCGTAGTAATAGCCTCGATCTTCCTCTCGGAATGCTACGTCGTCGGAGTAGACGAAGTCGACGTCGTGCTTCGCAAAAGTAGCCCGCACCTCCGGGAAGGCGCCAGGCATGACTATGTCGTCAGCGTTCAGCCACAAGACAATGTCGCCGCTTGCTATACGAAGTCCTTTCTGCAGCGCGTCAAGTTGACCACGGTCCGGCTCTGAGACCACTTTGATGGACAACGCTGAGAAAGCGGACGCAATAGCCAACGTATCGTCGGTACTATTACCGTCGACTAGGATTACTTCTACCGCGTCAGCCCCTTGCGACTGAATCGACTGCAACGTCGCAGCGAGGTAGGGCCCTGCATTGTACGCAGGGATGACCACGCTAATAGAGAAAGGAATACGACCGTCAGCCATTGGCGATCATGACAATTTGCGAGAAACTGAACGCCAACGGATAGCGAACGCGGCGAAGACTACCACAAACAGCACTAGATGCGCTGTGACGCGCAGCCACAACGATTCGGTCGCGTTTGTTACTACCACGGGAATGCACGCACCTATAACCAGAACGGCGGCCGCGGCCAGCGACGCAAACAGCTCGGCAAAGGCCGAGACCCGTGCCTGGAAAAACACAGAAAAAGGGGCCTTGGCGAACATAATTGCCCCCGCAATCACCGACAGCGTTATCGGCTCCATGCCTACTTGGTATTTGCTCGGCAGCATCAACAAAATGAATGCGCCAGTTTCTATGAACACGACGATCCCCAGCACGCTAAGAAAAAGAGCTGCGCCTCCCGCACGCAGTACTTCGCGCAGCTGCTGGTGCTCACGACCTGCTATACTTAAACGACGCAGCAGCAAAGGCCCAAAGACTCCAGGCAAGAACAAAACCACATTGTAGAACTGGCTACCAAGCGCAAATACAGCTCCTTCCACCGGCCCTCCTTGGGCAAGCAACTGTCGCTGCAGAAGCCAAAGACCAAACTGGAACGATAGCGAGGCGCAAAAAGAAAGGACCGAGAAGATGAAGATGCCGCTTCCGCTGTGCTTAAGAAAGGCAAAGAGCGAGTTCCCGACCTGCCTGATGTCGTGATGCAAACCGCCCCAGAGCAGTGTAATCGCCGAGACAATGCCGCCAAGTGAAACGGCAAGGGCCCCGAGCCGTAACGCCTGCGTTAAAGATAGGCTCTGCGCGACCGCAAGGGTGACGCACAGTGTAGAAGCGCTTAGAAGAACCGGAATGGTACTTCTAAGGCGCTCACCGCGCGCAACCAGGGCGGCGCCGCCGATCACCTGCAAGCTGCTCATGCCGGAAAATACAAGAAACCAAGCCAGCCCCTCGAGGCCAAGCGGCACCTCAGGAAACGCAAAATAGAAGCACGCCAGCGAGATCAGTACTGCTAGTGAACCGGATCCAAGCAAAACGGCGCTCAAGATTGTATTCTCTAGGCGGAGGCGGTGCCCTCCTCCACGCGCGAGAACTACCGCTATCGGCGTCGGCAAATTCAAGCTCGTGAAGGTGACTACTACGCTAGCAGACACCTGGAGAAAGGCGTAGATGCCAAAATCGGCGGGGCTCATCGCGTGAGCGAAAAGTAGAACGGCGAGAAAGTTAAGCGCGCGCGCACAGACGGTTAGCGCCAAGTAGATTGTAAGTGACGCCTGCATCATCTTGTATTGTAAGTGGGCGCTCGCGGTGGGAGCGTGATCGAGAGGAAAAAGATGAGAAACGATGGATACAGGTTTTGAAGCGCCGCTTCGATGGACGCGAAGGCGACTGTTACCGTGCAAGCTGCGACAACGAACCGAAGTAGCGTTTGTTCATCTTGAGTCAGGGATCGTTGGCGGGCGAGGCGCCGCGCATAGGCTAGACAGGTATAGGGCGCACTCAGCAAGATCGCAACAAGCCCAATTGCTCCGACAATACCAGATTTTGCGAGATAGTTGATCAGAACGGAGTGGTAGTACAAGAGAAGATTCTTGTCCGTGCTTGGGTCGTCTGTCACGAACGTTGTTCCGAGACCATTGCCAACTAGCATGTTGCTCTCGAAATCTGACAGACCTAGTTTCCAAATAGCTATGCGGGCCAACGTAGATCCGGAATATTGATTTTCTTCGACCGAAACGGACATGAGGTCGCTAGCTACAGTGATAGGGAGCGTCGTTGAAGCTAGAATAGCACCCGCAAAGAATAGCCAGGGCACCACAATTGACCGGAGCAGAACTCGCGAGTTGACGAGTCGGATGACTCCAAGTTGGCAAAGGAGCGAAACAGCAAAGGCAATTTCGCCAGTCCGCGAGTCAGCCATGAAAATCACCGTCGCGCTAACTGCGGCAAGGATGCCGGCGCTCCAGCGCTGCGCTTTGTTGCGTTTCGTGAATAGGGCGACCGACCCAAACACTGTTGCGACCAAACTAGCGAAATAACTGATTACCGCTGGATGTGGTGTTAGTCCGTAGAGGCGTTCCCGTTCAAGCCCGATCAAACGGAAAGCGCGCTCGGGTGCAACAACGCTCAATACCACCGACCCGATAACAACCGCCACACTCGCAACAAGGATGAGTCGGATCACCTTCACTCGCTGAGAAAAGGCTAAGGTGCCCACGAAGATCGCAAGAATTCCTGCACCGAGAATTCGTGCAAAAATTGGAAACGAGGATTCAAGAGCCCCATTCAAGAACATAGTGAAGCCGACGGTCACAACGAAAAATACAATCGGCCAGCCGCGGCGGATACCGTGCACCGAAACAAACGGCACCGTGACGCACATAAGGACTACGATGAGCCAGCGGATCGGTGGGACAAAATTGGCGCCTTCGCCAAGAAGCTCCGGCTCGATAGCCCAAGAAAGGACGAAAACCGCGCACAGGAGAGGTACTTCCCACCCTGCCCCACGCGCACTTATGGCACCCTCTACCATGGCTCGCTGCTTCATCACCACGTCCTGTGTACACATTTCGAGTCCCCTAACGGCGGAGCGCGAGCGCCGTTAAGTAAGTCGATGTGCTAACGGGAGCTCGATAGCGCCGGACGAAGGCCAAGAGCGGCACGCGCTTTCCAAACAATTCCGAAAAATAGATCTGGCAGTTCATTTTTTTGCGGTGACGAACGGCCCAGCGAAGAGCCCGGAAGCAGCCGACCGGGAGCAGCCAGAGAGGCGCCCTGATTAGCTCCCTGCGCAGATAGTTGGCGGCTTCGAGTGCAATGTGGCGCGCCCGGTTTCGATTGATCGGAGATTGCGCATGGAAAACACGTACGCCGGGGACGCTGCGGATTTCGAAACCGGCATCCATAATCCGCAGGGACCGCTCGACCTCTTCCCCCTGGCGGTAGAACTCACTGATATAGTCACCTGCTGCAGTAATTGCCCCCCGGCGGTAAACATTGCCACAACCTGTGTACGTTCGAAGCCGGATAGACTCCGAGTCGGATGGCCAGAGATATCCCTGCTCGGCAAGTCCAATGTTCAAGGCGGCAACTCCCGTACGCGGATGGTCGCGCATGAACATCACGATCAGCTCGAGACCGTGGTCATCCTCCAGCCAACTGTCATCATCCAGATTGAGAACGAACTCGCCCGTGCAATGCGCCGCACCGAAGTTCCGCGCTCCTATTAGACCGAGGTTCTCGGGTGTGCGCAGATAGATAACGTTCGGGAATTCTTTGACCACGTCCAGAATCGTGGACCCTGGCGTACTATCGTCGACAACAATTATTTCCTTGTTGCGATAGGTTTGAGCTACCGTGTGACGCAACGTGGTGCGCAGGTCTTCGGCGCGCATATAGGATGGGATCAGGATCGAGATGCGGCCAGCCACAGCAGACACGGTCTTCGCATTGCAACCGTCACGAGATAGCTCCAAACCCGCTGTGGACGTATCGGGGACATCTGTCACCTCGGTGTTGAATTCAACCAAGAAGATCTCCTCTACACTATCGCGAGCGCATCTTTGAAGCAGGCCGAAACGGCCGCTGATCTAGCGTGGCGAGCGGTCATTTCTGAAAAATTGAATATCGAAAGCTCCGCACTGCGGTCATCGTTCCGAGTATAGTGTCAGACCGTCCATAGCTCTGGAGCGTCACGTCATTGCATCGATCCGACTGGAAGTAACAAACCTTCAACTTAATGACTCTCGGACAGTTGTTTTTCACGCTAACTACGTGATCAAGAACATTGGGACTAGAGACGTGTGCGCGTGCCGCGGCCTCAACATCCAAGCACGGCCGACCAACAGCATCGCGAATAATCGGCTTGCTAGACTGTTCGGCGGGTCCCTGCATTGTGAGCTTAGAAATGCTTGAACTGTTTGTTTGGGCTCGTGCGGCAGTAAAGGCGCCCTGCGGTATGGAGAACAGCACAAAAACAATAGCCGCGTAGCGCCCCGTCTTTGAGCGCGTTTTCCTGCAACCGTTCATCGCCACCATCTTTCATCAATCTCAACCCCGGGCACGCTGACCTTCACCCCATCCCGTGCCAGCCTTTTCGCAAGCGCCTCGCGCGAGGTGATATCCGCCTGCTCCAGGCTCGCCACCAGCCGATCCTTTTGTGCCCAGCCGACGCTGATCAGGTTGATCGCCGCTTGCTCAATGAAATCAGAGTCCACCATGGCAGCGAACTCAGTCACCGCCTTCTGCTGCGTCGCCTCGCTCAGCATTGGAAAGATCGCGAGCGCTAGGAGGTTGCGGCGGAGCGCGATCCAGCTCTCGAACGGGCCGCTTGCGTAGGACTGGTCGAGATAGCCGAGATTACGGATGTCAAAACCATTGTGGGTGTTGCCGACCGAGTAGAGCATCAACCAGAGAAAGCTATCCGCCGGGTTCAGGGACAGCGAGGATTTCACCTTCTCCGCGGCAGCTACGGTCTCCTGGTCGGCCTCCTCCGAGCCCGTAGCTTCCTCGGCCGTGCGAAGGCGGATAAGCGCCGCGGCCTGCGCAAGCGCCGACTGCACCATGGCACCTTTGGAAGCGCGTTCGATACTCGCCAGCGTTTCGCTAAGCGCGCCCGACTTGAAGCGGTCATCCGCCACGACGCGCGACGATATCTCGCGAGCCGGCGCCCCCGCCCGGAATGACGGCAGCGTGCTAGATGACCAGAGCACGGCGGCAAGGGCGAACAACAGCAAGCCTCCGCGCATGCACGCTTGCCGCATCGGCGAACGGCTATTCCACATACCCATAGCGCGCGTAGTATTTCTGGTAATAATAGCGGCCGTGGTAGGATTCATACCGCGCCAACGCCTTCGTGTCGGCCTTGTTCAGCACCACGCCGAGCAGCTTGTTTTGGATCTCCTGCGAGCCGCGCAAATTGTGGCTGACGACATCGATGTTGGTCCTGCCCCACTCGACCACAAACACATACGAATCCACGAACGACGACGTCACGCGGACGTCGACCACGGGCGCCATCGGCGGCATGTCGAGGACCACGTAGTCGAACTTCGAGCGCAGCAGGGTTATCAGCGCGTGCATCGGCTTGGAGGCGAGGATCTCGTTGGTGTGCAGGAGTTTTGAGGTCGTGCCTGCGGGGAGGATCGCGAGCCTAGTGACGGGATCGACCGTCAGCACGTCCTCGAGCTGCACCTTCTGCGCGACGACGTCGACGAGGCCGGCTTGCGCAGTCGGCACCAGCGCGCGCGACAGCGAGGGGTTGCGCAGGTCGCAATCGACCAGCAGCACGCGCGCGCCGCTATGCGCCATCAATTGCGCGAGGTTGGTCGAGAGCGTGCTCTTGCCTTCGTTTGGCAGCGTCGAGGTCACCGCCAGCACGCGGTTCTCGCGCACGATCGAATTGAGATCGACCGCAACTTTCAGCGTGCGGACGGCCTCAGCGAATCGCGACAGCGGATTCTCCACGACATACCGGAGCAGGTCCGGCTCCGGATTGTTCTTCGGCTTTGCGAGCTTGCCGGCGAGCTTCGACTGCAGGCCGGCCGGGAGCTTCGACTGGAGGCCGTCCGGGAGCCTCGACGGTAGGCGGGCCGGCGGCGCCAGCGAGGGCAGGATCGCGATGCAGTTCGTGCCCAGCACCTCCTCCACCTGCGAGGTGGTGCGGAACACCTTGTCGGTGAGCTCGCGCGCCATCGCCGCGCCGAAGCTCAGCATCAAGCCGCCCATCAGCGCGGCGGCGAGGATGATCAGCGTCTTCGGATAGCTCTTCTTCAAGGGCGCGGTCGCCGCGCTGATCACACGCGCCTCGGTGATCGGGAAGGATTGCTGCTGCACCGATTCCATGTAGCGCTGCAGGAAATTGTCATACATCGCCTGGTAGGACTGCGCGTTGCTCTCGAGCTCGCGGAGCTGGATCTGCGCCTGGTTGGTGAGCTGGGATTCGGAGACGACATTGGCGAGGCTGGTCTTGATCGCCTCCTCGCGCGTCACGGCGATGTCGTAGTCGCTCTTGTAGGATTCCTGGATGCGCTTGAGCTCGTCCTGAATGTTCTTCTTGATCTCGGCCATCTGGTTGCGCAGGTTGACCGCGGCAAGATGCTCGCTGCCATATTTGGTCGACCAGATCGATTCCTTCGAGGCCATGTCGACATATTGCGCGCGGAGCTTGACGATGGTGTCGTTCTTCAGGGCATCGGCGACGTTGGCGTCCGGAATATCCTGCTTGAGCATGTCGTTCATGCGGTCGAGCCGCGCCTTGGCTTCCGCGGTCGCCGCATGCGCCAGGATCAACTGGCTGTTGACCTCGGCGAGCTGCTGCTCGTTCATCAGCCGCCCGCCGGTGTCGACGATATTGTTGGCGGTCTTGAAATCGACCACGGCGCGCTGCGCGGCGGAGGCCTGCGTGCGCAATTCCTTGATACGGTCCTGCAGCCAGACGCTGGCACGGCGGGTCGCCTGGTACTTCGCCTCGAGCTGGTCGACGATATAGGCGTCGGCGATCGCATTGGCGATCTTCGCCGCCTTCTGCGGATCGAGCGAGGTGAAGCCGATCTCCATCACGTAGGTCAGGCCGAGCCGCTTGATGGTGCGGTTCTTCTCGAACCGCTCCAGCGCCTTGCGCGTCTGCTCGAATTCGGACGGCGCGCTGCCGGTCGAGAACAGGCTGCCGATCCCGCCGATCACGGTGCCGAGCAGGCCGCCGCCGCCGCCGGTGAATTCGGGATCGTCGATCAGATGCAGGTCGCGTATCACCGCAAGGCTGATGTTCTCGGATTTCAGGATCTCGACCTGGGTCTCCACGGTCGCCGAATCCACCGCGATGTCGCCGAGCACGGATTGCTGCTGGAACAGCTGCACCTTGCGGGTGTCGATCACCATCGAGGCACTCGAGGTGAATTGCGGCGCGGCGGTGAACAGATAGAGCAGCGCGAGGATCAGGCACGCCGAGACGATCGCCACCATGGTCGGAAACTGCCGCCGGATCACCTCCAGATAGGAAGTCAGCGTCTGCGATGGGGAGCTCTCGACTTCGATATATTCGCGGTTGATTTCCGAGGTCGGCTTATTCACCTGCAGCATCTGCAATTCCTGAAATCAACCAGCGTTCAAGTATCGAAGGATAACGGATCTGGATTTTTAATCTTGGATCGCCCCGCGGCCCGCGCGAGCGAGGGAAATACCGTGCCCCAAAGCGCGATGCCGTGCGGCAGAATAGCATGGCGCAGGACCGGGATGAACTTAATTGATGCGGTGCAGTCGCACTCCACACACGAGATTTCGCGTGAAGCTTAACGGCGCTCGCGCGCGACCATGAGGCGCGTTTGACACCCCGTCCAAATACGGAAGAGCGGCGCATTGGCGCCGCTCTCGAAAGCCGATTGAGATGCGTCGACTGAGCTGAACGCGCTCAGCGGCGCGGGCTGACGCTGCTGGTCGTGCCGCCGACCGAGCCGCTGAAGTTCGAGCCGGAGTTCGCATAATGCAACCCGCCGAACGTTCCAGCGCCGCCATTGTTGCCGCCGAACGCGGCACCGAAATTACCAGTCGGCCCGCCGGCGCCGGTGCCACCGCCGCCTGCGCCACCACCACCACCGCCGGCCGCCGCGATCGCGACGTCACCGGTCGCGGCCTGATAGGCGGCGATCACGTCCTGGTTGTTGGTGCCGGCGATCGCCCGCTGGATCTCGTCGGCGAAGGCCTGATCGTTGCGAGCGGCAAGCCGCGCCACCTGCGCCAGACCCGCTACGATGGCCTTGACCTGATCCTTGCTGGTCGCCGAATCCTTCAGGAGCCCGATCAGCGCCGGAAGCGTCGTCGGATCGGATGCCGCGAGGTCGCGCACCCGCGAAATCATCGCCGCGCCGGCTTGCGGATGCTGCTGCAACAGGCTCGTGGGCGAGCCCTTGAATTCCGAGATGATCTGCGCCGGAAGCTGCTGCCGCGGCGGATAAACGGCCGCGCTGGCTGCCGATGAAATGGTCGCGACGATTGCCGCCGCCGCGGCCACCCGCAGCGCAAACTTAACAACGCTCATATAATTCCTCCTGAAATCAGCCGCCCCTGAGCGCGAGAATATCGCTATGCGCGGTGCAACGTAGCGGAACCGGTTCCCGCTGTCCACTCATTCTAAAAACTTCGTTAAGCGGCAAGCGCTTCAAAAATAGACAGTTTTATGAACTTCAAGGGTACGCGGCTGCCGCTGCCCGGCTGCGTCGTCGCTGCCCTCCTGCATCTCGCTCGGCTTGATCGCGGCCTCGCCGGAGCGAAACGATTGCGCTAGCCCAGCGCCAAAAAGCGCAAAGAACGGAATGCTGTAGCCGGGGACTTGCAAAGTAAAGTCGAGCATCGAATGCAACAGCGAAAGGCAGGCGGTGGCTGCTGCCGCGAGCGGAATGATGACGTCACGCCGCCGTCCGAAGACGCCCTTGGCAAGAACGACGAACATGACGATCCAGCCGGTTGCCACCAGCAGCGCGAGCGGAATACCGACCTCGGAAGCAAGCTCGAGCGGCGTCGAATGCGCGGCATCCCAGACGCCGCGAATCGAGATGTTCGGGCTGCGATACGGCGGGAAGGCCCATTGAAAAGTGCCCATCCCGGTGCCGAACCAGGGATTGTCGGCGATGATGCGCAGCGTCGACCTCCACGCTTCCACCCGCCCCTCATCCACCAGCCCCTGCGAGTCAAACCGGCTGGAGACCCGCCCGCCGAGCAATTGCAACAGGCCCAGCGCGACGACGATACCGGACCCGAGCGAAATCCATATGCCGGTGCGAGGTGGCAGATCCTTCCGCAAGAATACGGTGAACGAGACGATCATCGCCAGCAGCGACAGGCCGACGCCGGCGCGTGAGGTCGTCATGAACATCGCCATCAGGCAGATCAGAAACGCCAGCGCCTGCGGGATGATCTCGCGTGGCGGGATGTCGGCCAGGTCTCTTGAAAGGCGCACCCAGATCAGGCGCCGCTCCGACATCCGCCGCCGGATCTTCTCGAGGATCAGCAGCATCCAGATCACCGCACAGGACCCGAAATAAGCGGCCGCGGTGTTGCGGTTGATGAAGGTCCCGGTGACGCTGCCGAGATAGGCTGTCTTGTCGCGCCAAAGGATCATGGTTGGCTCGATCAGGAACGACAACACGCCGTAGAGCGCGTAAGTAGCGCCCGAGGCTGCGATCACCCACAGGATAAGCCGCGCCCGCTCACGCTCCGCTCCGATGATCAGACCAAGCAGCAGCGCCAGGACGTTCGCGAGCGGCGCGCCGAGCGCAAAGAAGGCTTCGTTCTTGACGATGGACGCGGATGGCGCAATCGGTGTGCCGAGCAGGTCGGAGGCCTGCTTCCAGATCGGGTGAAACGGCGCAAGCCAGGGCTGATCGGAAAGCTGCTCGTGCAGCACGAATGCGTATCCCGCAATGACCACCCCGATACCGGCGATGATCCGTGCATGCTCGCTTCGCAGCGCGCGGGTGGAGGCGAGCGCCAGCGCGAGACCCAGACAGAGGCACCAAAAAGCAATCGAGAGGTCGTTGGTGGAGCCGAACGGAAACGGTGCGCCGGCAACGACAAAAATCAGGATGCTGGTGGAAAGCAGGTTTCTCGACCACCGGATATTGAGCCTGCCTAGCCGCATGAGCCTCTTCGCGCGAATCTCATTATTTCAAGCTTCTCAGAAGAAGCAGTTGAACGGATAAATCTTCAGGTCGACGTTCAGCCGGCTGTCCCTCGTTTGTGCGCGCACCGCATAGAAGGAACCGCTCTCGTCGCTGCCCTGCCCCAGTTTGATGCCCGGCGTGAGCTCGTCAGCGGGCACTCGGAGTCCGATGTGACGATTGATGGACGAGACCTCGATGCCGTTCTTGTCGTCGCCGAAATTCGCCTTGATCTGTGTGACCGTGACTTTCGGCAAACCCCGTCGCTGATGGCAGGTCTCCTCCTCCCAGATCTTGGTTTGCGCAACCAGCGGTGCGCCTGCGTTTTCTGGAATGACGATATCGGAAAAGGACGGTGAGAGCATGCCAAAATAGCGCGATTCCTGGGAATTCGCTGACAGACGCACCGTAAAGGAAAGCGCCCCCTTCGAGCCGCGCAGCCGCTCCATCACGGGAGCATTCGGCTCGGCGGAAACGACGACATCGATCCGGTGGCGAACGCCCAGCGTCTCAGACCGGGCCCGGCCTTCGCTTGCCAGCAGGCCGATCACCACGCACGCCGGAGCAACAAGGCTACCCCGCCCGAGCCGAACCAACAGCATGTGGCCTCTTCAGATGTGAGCAACACGAAGTTTGCTCATAAACGCAAAATGGCACCGAGACAAAGTCACGGTGCCATTTTGTTTGCCTGGCCGAGGTGAGTTACGGCGCGAGCTTGATGTTGTTGCGGAAGATCAGCGCGTCGTTCGAGAGGTTAACTGCATCGCCGCCGGTCGCCATGACCACCCGCAGGAAGGTCAGGAACTTCGCAACTTCGACGTTACGCGAGTTCGAGACGTAGAGGATATCCTGGTTCTTCATCATCACCTTGGTGGCGAGGAAGAAGCCACCGGGATCGCGGAAGTTCACGCTGAAGATGACCGGGATCGTGTCCGAGGTATACTTGCTGATGTCGATGCCGAGCTGAGCCGCCACGTTCCGAGGCTCGCGACGATACAGGAACACCGCGGCCGGATCGGCCTGCGAGTCAAGCAGACCGCCCGCCTTGCCAACCGCTTCCCCAAGATTGATGCGCCAGGCGTCGAAATTGAATTCGCCGCTCTGACCGCTCGCGCCGAACGCCAGGAACTTCTGCTGTTCGCGGTAGACATAGATGCTGTCGTCGGGACGAACGTAGATATTGTTCTCCGGCGCCATCACGAGATTTTCGAACGGCACCGTCGCGCGCTTGCCACCGCGCTCCAACATCACCCAGGTCTCGAAGCCCTGGCCCTTGATGCCGCCCGCGCGCGTGATCGCGTCGAGCACCTTGTCCTTGGCACCGGCAGCGCTCGCCGGGTAACGCGCCGGCGTGTTGACCTCGCCGAGCACGCTGATGAGCTGCGTGCGCTGGCTCGCCATCGCGACGACGGCCTGCGGCTCGATCGCGCGATTGCCGATCCGCTCGATGATTGCCCGCTGGATCTCGACGGCGGTACGGCCGGCGGCCCTGATCTGACCGGCATAGGGCACGGTGATGAAGCCGTCATTGTCGACCGATTGATCGGGAATGGTCACGAAGTTACCCGGACGCACACCTGCTTCCGCCGGGATGAAAAGACCACCCGCGGCGGCTTCGAAGATCGTGACGCTGACGACGTCGCCAATGCCGAACACGATGCTCGCCGGCGGCCGCTGGTCGGTGAAGGCACCCGCGAGGCCCTTCGGCTCGTGGGTGTGAAGGATCTTCACCGTGGTCGTATTGATCGGAATGAGTTCGTATTGTGGCCCATTCTCGGTTGTTTGGGACAGAACATCGTCGGTGAGCGGCCCGGAACCCGGGTTAGTCGAGCAACCAGCAAGCCCCAAAGCAAGCAACAAGGTAGACGTGCTCAAAAATGAGCTTTTCGCAAACGAAAACATGAATCGCCCCAAACTTCCCCAATACAGCGAAGTCGTACGGTGCCATTTGCACTGCGACAAGACGTTCAAGCTCTGAAGGGATGGTTAACGGCGATTTGGAACCGCGAGTGTTGCCTCAGCGCAACTATTGGGTAGGTTTCGTGACAACCCTTGATCAGATATGCAACATTTGTGACAGCCAACCTGCCCTTTAGGTGAGCATAGTCGTGCAAGCGCGAAGTTTGAGATCGATCGTCCGAGTTTGCCAACCCGGGAGGGTTTGCTAAGCCTCAGGCGATCTATCGTCTCGGAGCGACCTTTTTCATGCTTCCAGCCTTGGGATTGCTGCTGGCGGTCGGGCAAGTTCCTGCCGGTCCGTCCAATCAATTAACTTATGAGAATGCCGTCTGTCGCGTGGCGGGCTCAACGCCGGTCTGCCGGATGACCCCGATACCTGTGGCCAATATGTCGAACTGGAAGTTCACCCGGACCCTGGGGATCAAGCCCGATGAGAGCTTTGTTGCCATTATGAAGACGGCCGACGCATTACAGTCCGATCCGGATTTTGCCGGCCTGATCATCCGCTGCGCGCCGAGGGGCAAAATCGAGGTGCTGGTGGCGCTGATCCGGCCATTTCCACCGCGCAGCCGTCCCCGGGTGACACTCGCCTCCGCGGGATTGTCTCAGAGCTTCGAGGGCACGATGGCCGCCGCAGGGGCAGCGGTGCTTCTGCCCGAAGAAGCAGGCGTGCTGGCCGGCGGCAAATGGCAGACCACGCCTTCGCTGGCGGTGACCGTCAAGGAAAATACCAGCGAAATCAAAGGTATCGTTGCTCTCAACGGGCTCCGCGAAGCCTACAGCACGCTGCTTGCAAGCTGCAGCCAGTAAGCTGCAATCTGCATATCCGACTTAAGCGCGTTTTAAGGTCTGGAGCCGACACTCCGAACAGGAGTGTGTGCGTATGGCTCAGGTTGCAATCTTCAGCTTTCTCTTTGGCGCCGTCTTCGGCTTGCGCTTCAAGGTGTTCGTGCTTCTGCCTCTGACGCTTGCGACCGGCGCAATTGCGCTCCTGCTTGCCCCGATCCTTTCCTTGACGCTGGTCGAAAGTCTCACAGGCTTTGCGATCGGCTCACTTGCCCTTCACGGTGGATATCTGTTCGGATCATTCACGCGCTTCGCCCTCGCGGCGGCGCGGGCGACGCGCGCTGTGGCTCGTCCGCTCAAGACCGCCCGCTGATCCCCCGCCGCGCTTGCGGATCCAATTGTCACGACCGCTTCTTTGAAATGAAGCCGACGGGAGATATGGTGGCGACTCGGTTCAGGCATTTTCCGAGCAGTCCGATTGTCCGTCGCTTTTTTCGCCCTCCTCTTCGCGCTCGTTTTCACCACCGTTCTTGAAACTTCCAACTCCGGCTTCGTCACCGAGCTCGGAATGGCCGCTGTAGGCGTGTGCCTGCTGGCGGCATCGATGAGCGTGAGCAAGGCGGATCGGGAGCATTTGCTGCGCGCGACGGCGAACCTGCGCTGGGTGTTGATCGCCATTCCGCTCTGCATTGGCGCGCAATTGATGCCAATCGGGTTGTCACTCGCTCATCCGATCTGGACCACTACGTATGATGCCCTGCAGGGAATCCCCTTCGGATACGTCACGGCCGACTTCAGCGGAACACTCGGCGCATTCCTTCTGGCGCTCGCTTGCGTCGCGCTGATCGGGGTGACGATCGTCCTTAGCAGGGATCGGCGGCGGGCCGAGCTCGTCCTGTTCGTGTTGAGCACCCTGACAGCTCTCGTGGCCGTGCTGAAAATCGTCGATCATCGGCTGCAGGGAGCGAGTATCGGTCCGGATGGCTGGGATTTCGCGACCAGCTTGAGCGGCCTTGGCGTGGCGCTCAATCTCGCCGTCATGCAATTGGCCGCGGAGCGCGCCGAAACGCGTCACGCGATCATCCGTTCCGTTGCTATCGGCATGCTGGGGCTCGCGGGCCTGCTGATCAACGGCGCCGTCATCCTGGGATATTCCGACACCAACAGCGCGGTTGCCTGCGCGCTCGGCGTCGCGCTGTTTCTGCTCATCCTGGTCATTCGCAGGCTGGACCTGTCGGTCCTGGCTGCCAGCGCGATTTGCGTGGTCGCAGCCATTGGCGCGGCCCTCGTTCTGACCTGGATCTTCGAAAAAGGCTCTGGATCGCCGTTGCTGCGGCTTCTGCCGATCCAACCAGAACAAGCGCGCGCGGTCCTCGACCGCCTGCTTGCCGATACGCGCTGGTTCGGTGCCGGCGCCGGAGCCTTCCAGTCCATCGGCCGGATCTATCAATCCGGCGATGCAACGGCACCGCTTGCGGTCCCCTCCGCAGCCATCGCACTATTCGTGGAAACGGGCTGGATCGGCTTGGCACTCGCAATCGCGATCGTGCTTTCCCTGCTGACGGGCCTTGTCTCAGGGGCGCTGCGGCGTGGCCGCGACTCCTTCTTTTCGGCGGCGGCGGCCGCCAGCCTTTGCTTCGCCGTTGTGCAGGGATTTGCCGGTCCCGGCCTGCTACGTGCCGGGGCCATCGTCTGTCTTGCAGCGATCGCGGGGCTTGGCCTTTCGCAAAGCGTCAGCCAGGCCGCACGGTGAGCTGAGTTCAGGCGTTGCGATCGCCCAGGGATGCCCAATAGTTGGGGTTCTTGGGCATCTGGATCCGCACCCAGCGATAGGGCTTGCGCGACCAGGGCGAGATGTTCTGGGTCAGATTGTCGAGGACCAGGTCGCCGCTGAACGTGCGCACGACGACGACCAGGTGATGCTCGCCCCAGGTCGTCACCACCTCGCTGAGCAGAACGGCACGGGCCGGCCACCCCCTTGCGATCAGCTCGTGGCGCTTGGTCACCGCATAGTCGTTGCAGTCCCCGCTTGCGGGATGCAGCAGCCATTTCTCGCCGGCCAGCCCCTCCAGATTGGCCTGTGGCCGAATCCCGGTGTTCACCGAATGGTTGACCTCCTTGAGATCGGCCCAACGCTCGGCGGTGAGCTTCAGCCGTCCGCCTCGGAACACCATGCGGCGCGGTTTGCACTCGCCGGCATATTTGAGGCAAAACATCGTGAACGCCATCGGCGGCAATGTCGGCGCATCGAACTTGATGTATTGGATAGCCCCCCGCAGCGCCATTGGCGTGCCGACAAAGCCGGCCTTCGCCCTGTGCTGCAGCCCGATCGTGAAGATGGCGGCGGCAACCGCCAATATCTTTGCAACTCCGCGCATTTTGCGCCCCCCGTTCTTGTTGCGGGGAAGCTACAAAAGACCTCTTGAGATACAGCTCATTCGCTGCGCGGCCCTTTAGTCAAAACCGAAGCAACTCTTTCTGAAACAATTAACGATATCGGTCCGAAATGGGCTCTGCTAAGAGCCGTGGCAGGGTTGATCGGCTCTAGCGTTTTCGAGCGAAACGGACGTCGGTTCGCGATGAAGAAAACGCGTCAAAACAAGAATCTGGAGCTTCAGCTCCGGAGGCAGGCGAGTTGGCTTAAGGATGGGTCTGACCCGACGCTTTCGCAAGAACATCAAGCCCCGGCTTCCCGATGGCGTCCGCGTCTATGCGATCGGAGATGTCCACGGACGCGCCGATCTTCTTCAATCGCTCTTAACCGTAATTGACGTTGATCTCGACCGTTCGGCGCCGGAGCGCGCCATCCAGGTCTTCCTTGGCGATTACGTCGATCGCGGGCCGCAATCGCGGGCCGTGCTCGATATCCTGATCCGGCGCAGCCAAAGTCACGAAACGGTTTGCCTCAAGGGGAACCACGAGGTCTTCCTGCTCGACGTCCTGAAGGACCCGGCCAAGCTCCAGGAGTGGCGCCATTACGGCGGCCTCTTGACGCTGATGTCCTATGGCGTGACCCCGACCATGAACCCGACGACGGAACAGCAGGTCGAGCTCATCGAGGGATTGAAGCGTGCCTTGCCGCCCGAGCACCTTGCGTTCATCGAGCAGTTGCCGACGTCGTTCACCTGTGGGGACTTCTTCTTCGTGCACGCCGGCGTTCGTCCCGGCGTTGCGCTCGACAAGCAGCAGGACCAGGATCTGCTCTGGATCAGGGAGGAGTTTCTCAATTCCGAGGAGCGTTTCGGCAAATATATCGTTCACGGACACACGCCCGTCAGCGCGCCGGACGTTCGGCCGAACCGCATCAACATCGATACGGGCGCATATGCGACCGGCAACTTGACGCTGCTGACGATACAGGGTGATAGTCTGCTCGCAATTTGAAGTTTCAATTGGGCTTTATCCGGCACCGGCGAACGGTGCCCATCCACAAAGTCAGCCGATGAATCAAATGACCTGGCTCCGCGCGACGGGAACGTGCATGGCGGTGATACTGATCGCCTATGCCGCCTTCAGCTTCTGTGCGGACCTAAGTCGGTCGAAGCTTCGTGCAGACGACTTGTTGACGGGCAGACTTCACGGCGAGGCCGCGACAACAGGCTTTGCCTCCACCATCCTCGCCGCGCTGTTTCCATTCGACGGGGATTTTCTCGCTGATCATGCGATCGCGAAGGCAGCGCAGGTTCTGAATCAACCCGCACTCGATCCTGCCACTCGGGCGGAGGACAGTCAGGCCGCTCAGGGCGCCGTCGCGGCCGCGCTGAAAGTTTCGCCGATCAGGCCGGTGCTTTGGTTGACGCTTGCAACGTTGAAAGCGCGGACCGATGGCACCGCCCTTCCCGCGCTGAAGGCGTCCTATCTTACGGGACCAGTGTCGTCCGATGTGGCGTTCATGAGACTTCAGGCCGTCACGTCGAATTCGGCCGCATCGGATGAAGAGATGCGCCTGCTCGCCTTGTCGGATATTCGCACCGTGCTCGCGAACCGCTCCCGTTTCGAAGCCCCGCTCATCGCAGCCTATGTGCAGGCCACACCGCCCGGCAAAACCCTGCTGATGGAATCCGCGCAGGCCCTGGATCCGAAGTTCGGCAACCTGCTGCGGCGTTACTAGACTCGTGCAGGGTGCTCATGAACGCTGACATGTCGGCTTCTTGAGCAGAACCCATTTAGCTCGATCCGAGCCCTGCCGGGTGTGAGCCGGGTGACCCGTCAAGGACATTGGTCGAAGCAAGAACAGATGACCCAATTGCGATCCCGCAAGTCAGTCGCAACGGTGCTGAACGGGCGTTTAATGCACCGTTCAGTCAACATTCAAAACAGAGCTCTTAGTCTGCAGAAGCATTTGCCACAAAGGAGAAGGCACCAAAATGAAACGGCTTCTGATCATCGGACTTACCGGCTGTGCTTTTGCGCTTGCGCCAACTATGTCGGCGTCGGCTATGCCCGCAGCAACACCCTATACGCTGGGCGGAGCCGATGAGGCGGTCATTCAGGTCAGAGGCGGTCATGGGCACGGGCATGGGTGGGGCCATCACGGCGGTCGCGGCCATCACTACGGTTGGCACCGGGGCCATCACTACGGTTGGCATAGGGGCCATCACCACGGTTGGTACCGCGGCCACCACCATGGCTGGCGGCATCATCACCATTGGCGATGACTTTCACCTCAGGCCTAAGAAAGGGGCTGCAGGAGTTGGCGGCCTCTTTCTCTCGCCCAGTATCTTGGGCGCAATAAACCGAATGCGCAGTTCGAATTCGTCCTCGATCTTCGCCGCGGCGTGTCCTTGTTGGTCAGTTGCATGCCCCGCAAATAGATATCCGGGCACGCCAACGCGCTTCGAAGCTGTCGGAGTCTTCCAGTGCCGCCGCTTGTGCGTCTATTGGATCGCTGGTCTTCGCTATCAGGACGCCGCCCGCTTCTGGAGAGCCCGGTGCGGCAGATGCCTCCTTGGGCCACGCGAGCAACGATTTCGAAAGCATGGGCTTGCCCGCATACCAGCATTTTCTTCCGTCGATGAGACGATAGGACCACCACTGCCCTCGCGGATTTGATGGCATCGCGGCGCTGCATTGTTGCGTTGCCTGTGCATTTGACATCCCCATCAACGGGAGCACAGAAATGCAAGCGGTCAAAGCTAACGATTGTAGCGGCTGTCTCATAAGCGCACCCAACCGCTTCGTTGCCGCAATCGGCTTATGGCAACGATCAAGTCGGGGCGTTCGAGTATTCCAAGGATATGGACATCATCCTTGGGGTACGACCGAAAGTGTTCTTCCAAAATGAGCTGGGCTTCGCCAATTGCCTTCAATTGTTGATCAGTCATGGCTGGTTACTCATCAAACAAATAAATACCGGCGCTAACTACCGAACGGAGAAATCAAGCCATTTCTGGGAAATATCCTCGCTCTTCTTGGAGCATTCGATCAATTTTTGTTTCAAAATAGCGGGTTTTTACCGCACGGATCGACCTGACGCGAAGCCCCTCTTTATGAAGAGACGGTTGTCCGCACATGGCCCTGGCCAACGGGCGGCGATCGGCGATTGGTGTGAGAAAGAATTAGTTTTAAGGTTGAACTGCTCATCACTGCGGCAAGGACACCAGCAGCCAAGCGCCCGCGGCCACACATGCAATGCCGGCAGCACGCGCGATCCATCGTCCGACCGGCGTAAGTTTCTCCAAAAGGACAAGCAGTGCCAGGAGCGCAATCCAAAGCACGTTCATCACCCCGCCTACGAACAAAAGCGCCATCAAGACCCAGCAGCAGCCGACACAATAACCTCCGTGCCGAAGCCCCAGCAGCAGGCAGCCTCGCGGGTCGTCGCGAAAGCCGCCGTGGCGCATCAGGAACAGAAACGGCGACTGGCATTGAGCAAGACAGACGTCCTTGAGCGGTGTCCATTGATAGACTCCCGCCGCGATCAGCACGATTGCGCCGAAAAGGTTGCTGGCGATCACCATCCGGGAATCCAGCAGGGCTATCCGCTCGATCACCCATTGGAGAAAGGTTGCTGCCAGCGAAAAGCCGCTCCAGGCGAGGAGATAGCCGGCCGCAAACCAACCGGTCGCGGCGAACGGCTTGCCCTGTGCTTTCCCCTGTCGGCCCACGCGGGCGTACATGAGGATCATGGGAGCTGCCGAGGGTGCCATCATTCCGACCATCATCACCGCCCACATCAGGAACACATACGCGAACTCGACCGCTCGCCATGGCTCGTTGGCCGGCAACATGATTCCGATCCCGGCCGGGATCATGCGGAAGCCGGTCATGTCCATGCCACCCATGTCCATGTCGTTGGCGAGCCAGAGCACATAGCCCCATGCCAGCGCGGCAATGATCCCGATCGCGCCGCCGACGATCCAGCGATCGCGCCGCAGCACGGTTTCCAGGCGGCTGTCGATCATTTGCGAGGAGTGCGTCCGGTCTTGTCGAAGGGCCGTATCAGGCGCTGCATCACGGCTGGTTCGACCAGCTGATCGGCGCATAGAGGCCGTTCTTGCCGGAATTGTCCCAGCGCATGCCATGATCGGTGAACGTATTGCCGGAGGCGCCAACCGCCAACACCATCCTGTCGGGGCTGACCGGATGGCCGATGTTCGCCCACATTTCCCCGCTCGGATGCATGGTCGGCAGCGGATCGACGGACATGTGCAGAATATCAGGGATTTCCGCGGACCGCGTCTTGCCGTCGATCCGGAATGTGATCGGGACTTTCTTCACCCCAAGGTTCTTGCTGATCAGCGGTGTGAACGCGGCCATAGGACCGCCGGCCGCGCCGGTGAAGATCGCGGCCAGGGCCTCGGTCTGCTCATCGTCGGCGCGCTGATCGATATAGGCGGCCACCGACCAGTCTCCGTCTGCCATGACCCCAGGTGCGTGGAGGATAACCAGAACATTGAGTCCATCGAGCGCGATGTCGCCATAGCGGCCACTCTCGACGTGGAAGATCAGCGGTACATTACAAAAGCCCTCGGTCGGTCGCGAGGTCAACGGGGGAGCCGCTGACACAAGGCACGGACACACGAGGCTACAACTGCAATTCTCGAAATAGTCACCGGAAAGGTGCCATGTGACGTCCGCCATCGCCCTCTCCCGATAGGCTGAGCTCGACAGATTTCTTTCGAATGCGGTAGGTCTACGGGGAAAGTTACGCCGCGCGGCAAACAACCGCAAGTCGATTCCATTGTGGAGGATCCCTTAGACCTGCTCCCGTCTCGACGAGCAGAATGAGATTGCCGCATGTACTGCGAAAAAATGGGCCGGCTCTCTAGCTTGCGGCCAGCGGTTTCCTGCCGCGTCCGAGTGCGAATTGGCCGACCGGGCTCTCGACATGAAATTCGAGCTCCGTCATTTTTGCAAACAGATCGATGTTGATCGTACCGATGGCGCAGCCGCCAAGTCCCATATCGGTCGCCGCCAGGTAGAACGTCTGGATCAAAGTGCCGACGTCCTTCAGGATCAGCGAATATGCGATCGAGCTGTATTTCCAGGAGATCCGCCCAAAGCGCGCGGCGATCGTGATCAGGACCTGTGGCGGACCGGACGCGTCCATGGCAAACTCGGCCGCCGTCGAGAGCGCATGGAGTTGCTGGGCGGAGGCGCCGATCGCTACCAGTGCGTGGCCACCCGCGTCGTAGTGGTAAAGTCCGCGGTCGAGCCCCTCGCAGTTTGACACCGCGAGGTATAATTCCAGCTCGTAGGCGCTGCCCGCGGACGGATAGGGCCTTGTGCTGTAGGTCACTTCAGGAACGCCAGAATTCGCATCGCTTTTCCATTCCGACAGCACGCGGGCTGTAGCGTCGAGAAACTGCGCGAGTTCGGCGAGCGTGATCGGGTGCTCGTCGTCGAAATCCCGTATCGAATGGCGTTCGCGCAACAGCTTCGCAAAGGGTGAGATCGGCTCCGAAGTGGAGAACTTGCGGAGGTCGATTGTCTTTCCCGGCCAAGGTGGACGCACCGCCGGCAGCGGTGCAACTGCGCCCGCATAGGCGAAGGTGCCGCCAACTGGATTGGCATGCCGGCCCTCTGTGGTCCGCGTGTGAAACAGCAGATCGTGAAAGTCCCACAGAACGAGATTGCCGTCACCTTCATTCAACCGAAGGCCGTCGCCGCTCTTCGCGTCAAGCTTGAGCAGGATCTGGCTGTCAAGCAGCAGTCCAAGCAGATCGAGGTTGAAGAAGGCCGCCTCGCGCCGAAGCTTGCTGATCTTTTGCGGCCGTGACAGGGCAGCGAGGGTCGCGGCGATGGCGGGATCGCCAATCCGAAACAGCGCGCCGGCGCGCGGCGATTCCAGCACCATCTCATTGCCGCGCCGGCGCAGATAGGCAAAGCGCGACAACACGACGATGTCAGCATTGCCCAGCTTTGCGCATTGCGGCCAGTATTCAGGGACCTGCGGCTCGATGACCACGAGATCCTGCTCGTCACGCGGAGAGTACAGGCGGTATTCGACAAGCCCGTGCCGCGCCAGTCGATGCACCAGGACGTCGACTTCCCTGGCGACGGCGCTCTTGCCGGCAAAGGAAGCGAGCGGCAGGCCGGCAGCCAGATGTCCCGCGCGATCCATCGCGGCCGCGCTGAATGGTCCCAGACTGACCGAGTAGTCGCCCAGGGCGGCGGCGATGCTTCCGTCCGCCTGCATCTGAAGGGAAAAACGACCGTTCAATCTGATAGCAATGACTGGCGCGATCTTCCTGGCTGGCTTTTTCCGGGGAGCGCGCACGAAAGACCGAGCCTCAGGTGTGTGGTAGGAACGGCGTGAGTTCGCTTTCCTGTCGCGGGCGATCCAATAGTCCAAGCTTCACCGGAACATCGTAAAGCCGGCCCGGTGCGAAGCGGCGATAGAAATGCCGCAAGCCCGGAACGAGCACTCTGACGACGGGGACCTCGACATCGGGCCGCGTCTGGTCGAGCACGAGGAAATCGTATCCGGCGCTGGTGGCGATCTCGACGCAGGCATTGACCTGGTCGCGCGTATTGTCGTGAACCCTAAGGCTCGGCGCCGGCGGGACGATCGGATCGTCGCTGGGGATCAGGAACGGATAATCCTCCAGGCGCAGCGGCGTGACACCGTCAAGCGTCGGCTTCTCGCCGCTTCCGCCGCCCATCATGCCGATTGACATGAACTGGGTCAGCTCGGTTAGCGAACGCAGCAAAGCTATGCGGCGATCGAAATGCGCGCCGGAGCCGAACTCGATATTTTCATGTCCGTTCTGCATCCAGTGCGTGATCGCCACGTAAGCGGGAATGCCGAGATCGCTGGTGATGTCGAGCACCCAGAGCCTGCGCCCGGCGTCGGCAAACTGTGCCTGCAAATCCTGCACATAGGAATCGTCGAATTGCTTGAGGTTGACCTCGGCACGCTGCAGCCGGTTGTACCACCAGATGGCATAGGCATCGCGCTCGACCAGTTCGAGGAAGCCCTGAACAATGGCTTCCTCGCGGGTGTTGCCGGCCGCGCATCCGTTGGAATCGGTATGGAAGCCGCCATAGAAGAAGTACAAGAGGCCGGTCGGAAGATATTTGAAGCGCTTGTCGCGCAACGACCAGACCGGCGACCACTCGGTCTTGGTCGAGGGATCGAGCGGCTCAGGAACCGGATGTGAATCGTCCGGTGACGGGGCATGTCTGTTTTGAAACTGTGTTTCGCTGAAAAGCTGGACGTCGTTGGGAAGAACGGCGTCGCCGGGAGCGAAATCGATAAAGCGGCGCTCCGTCGTGATCTCGTCACCTTGGAAAATGCCCGAGTAGCGCTCGATCGCTTCCATCAACGCGCTCGCCTCGCCCTGCTCGGCTGTGGAGCCCTTGCCGAAGCTGCCGCCGCTCAGTCCCGACCTGAGCTGATCGAGGCTTTGGGCCGGCGCAGAGAAATTGTGATAGGCGTAGAAATTGGTGTTCATCGGCAGATCAGCCTCGATCCGCTCGAGCCGCGTCACCACGCCGGTCAGCGGGCTTACATGCTTGCGGAACCGCGCCACCGTGGCTCGCGACGTCACGGTGCGGTATCCGCCGCTGGTCATGATGAGCTTTGTGCCCTCGGCAATCTCGATCGGCGTCGCAGCCCGGCGCGGATTCTGCAGCTTCTTGTTGCCGCAGGTGGGACATTGCGGGCGCCGCGCGACATAGTGCTTGGCGACGACCGCACCAGTGAGATCGAAGCTTGCAATGTGATCGCGCAGATCTGTGCGAAAGCCGGAGGCAATCGCCTTCGCAATTTCAACGGCAGCAAAGTGGATGGCGGTCTGCCCGATGGTGTCGCTCGCCAGAGGCGATACGACGACCGCACGCGCCTGTCCGCGGTCGAGAAACCCCTTGATCTCCCGATTGCGTATCATGCGATCAAACAGACAAGTCCAGCAGGCGCTCTCGCCCGGTTTGAACACGGGTCCCACCAGTGGAAACACGCCCGACGGCTGCACCAGCAGCCAGGGCGTCTTGTCAGACACGCGCTCGCGGTTCATCTCAGCCAATCGCCGGTCAAGATAGTCGCTTACGAGCGTGATCACGAGCTTAGGCGAACGCTTGGCGAAGCGAACGCCGAGTTTGCTCAAGGCAGCGGTAAGTTCGCTCGCGCCTTTGACATCGATCGATTCCACCTGCACCGGGCAATTGCGGAGATTCTGTTCCGCGAGTTCGAGAGGCAGGCCGAGGCTCGCCCAATATCCAGCGACGGCGCCTGCGAATCCGTGCGATGCTGCCGTCACGACATATCGGCGCTCGATCAGCCGCTTGATCGCCTCCTCGATCTTGTCGGGCGGGAAGCTCTTCGAAAGCTGGCGGATGAGCTCTGGCGCAGCCTTTCCATTTTTTCCGATCGCCGTGGCCAGCGCACAATAGAGTTCGCCGTGCAGGAAGAACTTGCGATCCTCGGAATAGAGGCAAACCGCATCGGGAGGCAGGACATAGGCGGTGAAGTTTGGCGCGAACTGCAGGATGTCTTTGCGGGTCTGCTTCGTAACACGGGTCTTGCGATTGGCTGTCATCGGGTCAGCACGCGGATCTTGTTATTTGCCATTTCAGATCGCCCGCAAGTGTTGCAACCAAAACAGAAATGGCCGGGTCGATCGCGAGCCCGGCCAATGAATTCCTGGCTTGTCGGTACACAATCAGTACGCGCCGCAGCCTAGCACCAGCGGCACCGGCCCCAGGATGCACAGCAACCTGCGCATGCGACCCACGGCACTCCTATTCCTATCCAACCAATGCCACAGCCACCACACCCGACGCCGCATCGGCAGGCTCTGCATCCACAGCCCCCGCAGCCGCGACAACCACCGCATCCGCGGAAGCCACCGCATCCCCGGAAGCCACCACATCCACGACAGCCACCGCATCCGCGCTGGGCTAGCTGCACGCCGCTGCCGAGGTTTTCGTTGTCGAAGAGATGGAAGGTGGCGAGGCTGACGTCGGCCAGCTCCTCTTCACCGAGCGTGATCACCATACCAGGTGAGAAATTCGGCCTCTGTTGAACATCGCCCGTCGGTACGGCTGCTGCCGATGCGCTCCCGGCTAGCGAAAAAGTTAGTCCAGCGACTCCCAACGCCGGTACGGCGGTTTTGGTTACTCGCCTCTTTTTCGAAGCTTGCTTCACCCGCGCCATGGTCGCATCCTCCGATGTTGCAAGAAGGATCTTCGTTGGAGTGATCCTACGCCGAGCAAATAAGGCAGGCAAGATTGATGCACACACGAAAATGTAACGACACTCGTTCAGATAGCATTCATCTTCATGAACGAAGTCGGTGCATTTTCGTCCATCGCAACGAGGTCCGCGCCGTAACGCGGATTGCAACGCGCGCGACTTGATGCAGTGCGCAATCGTCGCCAGGCTTGAGCGGAGGAATTGGCTTGATCAATCAACTCGGACGCTTCGCCTGGTATGAACTCCTGACCACGGACGTCGCGGCAGCAGGTGCCTTTTATGGCGAGGTCGTCGGCTGGGGTGTGAAGGATGCGTCGCTTCCGGAACTGGCCTACACGGTGCTCAACGCCGGCGACGTTCCGGTTGGCGGGCTTATGGAGCTGCCGGAGGAAGGGCGGCGATTGGGGGCAACGCCGAGATGGGTCGGCTACGTCGCAGTCGATGACATCGATGCGACAACCACACAGATCGGGCGTCTTGGAGGCGCAGTCCTGCTACCGCCAACGGGCAGCAATATCGGCCGAGTTTCAGTGGTCGCCGATCCGCAAAAGGCGACTTTTGCGCTGGTCACTGGGCTGACATATGGCCAACGGCAACCCGTCGGGTTGGACGAGCTCGGGCGCGTGGGCTGGCATGAGTTGCTGGCCGAGGACCGGAACAAGATCTTTGATTTTTACGGCGTGCTCTTTGGCTGGCGGAAAGCCAACGCTGAAACCGACCCCGCAGATTTGTATCAATTGTTTTCGGCGGCCGGGCAGACGATCGGCGGCATGCTCACCAAGCTTCCGAGCGTGTCGCAACCGTTTTGGCTCTATTACTTCAATGTCGACGACATCGGCGCGGCTGCCAAGCGCGTGAATGCTGGCGGAGGCCGGGTTCTCCAGGGACCGATCGAATTGCCCGATGGCTGCTGGATCGCGCGATGTGTCGATCCCCAGGGCGCGCTGTTTGCGCTGCAGGGTGCTCGGGGGCAGGACGTCGCCGAGCGACCCTCCGCCTCGGAAGTCGCTTGGTCCGCCAAGTGGGGTGGCGTTGTTTCCCAGGGCAGGATGGTGCTTCCCAAGCCGAAGCGTTAGATTGTTTTTTGACGCGTTTTCTTCGCGCGAACCGGTGTCCACCCTCGGATCCAGTCCGAGGGCATGCTTCGCTCGAAAACGCTCTAATTCATCAGAAATTTGTAGGCGACGATCAAAGCCACCATGGCTGCGAAAATCAGCAGGGCCGGCACGGATTTTCGGACGGCTGGCCTGTCGGGGGCCGATGCGGCCAGCCGAGCGGGCTGCGGCTTACGCTGTCCCTGCGACCGCACGGCGCCGTTATCCACTGACGTCACGAGGGCTTCCAGTTCTGGCGCCGGGCCAAGGCCGCCCATCTCGCCATAGTAGCTGGCGTAGACTTCGCGAACTGCCACCACCTTCGACTCGGCCTCGCTCATCCGCTCAAGCCTGGCTCGATAGTCAAGCAGGAACGCTTGCGCATTTGGAGGTAAGTCATCGAAGCTACCGAGCTTGGCCATCATGAGCCAGGTGGCAAAATCCGCCTCAGCCTTGTGGCGGGCTTTTCGGGCGATGCGGGTGCTCGGGCGTGGGGCCATAATTTTCTGACCGATTTGCAGCGCAAAATCGCGGGCATTGATGGCGTCCGTTGGACGGTTCGCTCGGATGTGCGAGTTGTCCGGGCCCGCGTCAAGCACCTCGCTTTGGGTTCTTTATGCGCAGGCCACACCGGCCGGCAAAACCCGGGCTAGCCAGCCAACCCGGTCGCAGCCACCGGGCTCAGCGCGCGGACAAAGGGACGAAATCTTCCTGGCGCCGCGGCTGGTCGATGCGGCCGCGGAAGACAAATAGTCCCTTGTTGGTTGAGACGATGTCGCCGGTCTGCAGGCTTTCGTCGTTGAGCACGCGCTCGGTGGCGATGAGGTCGGGATCTTCAGGAATCGGCATGTAGAGCTCGGGGTGCTCCCGCCTCTCGCGCGCGACGTCCCGCGCCCTTCTTTTCGCGTCCTCGATCCTCTGCCGCCATGCATTGCGGGATATCTCAGGCTGCGCATCGTCACCCGTGGCGCTGGCCGCGACATCCTCCTGAGCCCGGGACAGGCTTGCGCAACCAAGGATGCTGAGCGCAAGGATGATAGTGGCCGCCACCTTCAATCCGCGCAGCTTGCTGCCACCGCGCGACCGGAGATAGGTGCGCCTTAATACCGGCCGCTGCTTCCCCGCACGCCGCTTCGAGAAGGAATCGCGCGCCTTACCCCTAGCGGTGGCGAGGGTATCTGCGTCGGCACGTTGGGCGTCGCGGTCGGACGCGCAGGCTGCTGGGGCGGATTCACGGTGAAGACTTGGTTCGTGTTCGGGGTCGATGGGTCTCTGACCCCCTGCGCCGCAGCGGCGCATGGGACAATCAGCACAGCCGCGAACAACAATACGCCCTTCATCGCCTTGCCTCCTGAGCGACGAGAAACGCTTAAGCCCGCCTGCGGTTCCCGAATCTAATATCGCGGGAGTGCGACAAGTTTGCCGTCCCGATACACGCGCTGCACGGCCATGCCCGCGGGCAGGCTGCCGGTTGCAACGTTGCGAATCGTCGTAGGCCGTGACGCGCTCTGACTTGTCTGCGCCTTCTGCGCGCGCTGCGAAGCCGACATTGGGTAGTTCGGTGGATCCTTGATGCCCTGCGCCAGCGCCGGTTGCATCAAAACGACTGAAAGACCCAGAATTGGCAGGACGCCGCGCATATCAAGTACCAACTAAAGAATGACTACCCGGAATGTTGCAGGTTTTCCGGCAAAAGCAAGCGCCTTATGGCCATCTGCCCTCGGGCGAGCGGTGGCGGCATCCACAGATCATGCATCGGACTTTGAGGTCCGCGCTCTTGCTGCTAGGCAGAGGGAAGATGTTTGATCAATTGCAATGACTGCTTCCGGCGACCCGTCTGACACTGCACAAAATTCGGCGATGAGGGCGGAGTTCATTCGCATTCTCTCCGCGCGGGTGCAGTCCGTCACCAATGATCCGACGCAAATGCGCGAGCTGGTCTATGAACTGGCCCGCATCCGGCTGCTCGAGCAATTCGGACATGGCGGCGCCAGGCATTCGCGGCAGACCATGGAGATGCTCGAAAGCGCAATCGGCGAGGTCGAACGCATCTTCGCCGAGCGAAGCCAGGACATCGTGCCGCCTGCATCGGCCGCGCCACAATTCCCGCAAACCGCGCCCTCAAGCGCGCCCGCTCCACCGTCCTTGGCGGCCGAAGCGGCGCCCCCGGCAAGAGCGCCGCGCCCGACGGCGGCGCCCTCTCCTTTCAAGCAATCAAACCGATCGGGTGTATTCGGTGCAGCCATCCGGCCGGCAGCGGTATTCCTCGTTCTCGCAATCGCTGGCGCAGCCGTCTTCTACTGGCAATCGGCGCGATCACTTGTCACTGCGTTCCAGAGCTCGCCCCCCGCGCCGCGCGAAGCCGCGCCAATCGAGCGCCCGCAGGCGGTGGCCGAGGCACCGGCCGCTCCCCCTGCCCCCGCGGCGGAGCCCAGGTTTCCGCTTCCCAGCACGTTCGGCGTTTTTGTCCTGAGCGATGGGCAACTGCAGGAGTTGAAGCTGCTGCCGGGCAAGGTCCCGGACCGCCGGGTTGCCATTTCGGCCGCGATCCCGATCCCGCCCCAAACCAGCGTTCCGAGCGGAGATGTCAAATTTATTACGTTCAGGCCGGAGTTGGGGCCGGATTCCGCCGGCCCGGTCGAAGTCCGCGTCGTCGCCAAAGTCTCGCGGACGATGGGTGTCGACAGCACCGGCACGGCGAAGATGACGCCAGGCGGCGACTCCTGGGTTATTCGCAGCGCGTCGTTTCCGTTCAAGATCGGCCCCGTCGAGGACCAGCCCAAGATGCTGCTGATACAACCGGAGAACGAGGGCCTGGTGCTTTCACCGGGCCGATACGTCCTGGTCGTCAAAGGCATCGGATATGACTTTTCGGTGTCGGGACAGGTGACCGATCCCAATCAATGCGTCGAGCGCGTCAACGCCGCGAACGGCGCCTTCTATTCGCCCTGCCCGACGCGCGAGCAAAAGCCCTCCAAGCGCTGAAGGGGATTGGTTATTTCGCGTCCTTCGCAGGCTCGGCGTCCATTTTGCCGCCGTTCGCGACACACTTGTTGAAGAATTCCCGCTGATCCTTGCCCGTCCCCTTGGCGCTGCCGGCGGCCGGATTGCCGATCTGGCGCGGAGGAAACGTCTTGGCCACCAGGGCATCGCAGGCCCGCGCCACCTCGACGGAAATCGCATGCGCCTTCGTATTGCATGCGCACAAGACAACAAAAGCGGTGATCAAGCCGACGAGATTAGCCCTGGCCATCATAGCGCAACCCACGTGTCTTACCGGTCCGGGACCGGTTGAAATCTGGTCAACGGTCAGCGCGTTCCTGGTCCAGCGCCACGTCCCACGAGTGGCATATCAACTCCGAAATCACCACGCAAACGCGTCAGGTTGGCACGGCGGGAAGCCGCGCTCGATGAGCGCCCGTATTATAATACCGCATGATTAATCGGGGCAATAAATATTAATATTATATCCAGCTTTATTTTTATAATGAGATCGGATTATTTATAACCCGCTTCATATTTAAATCGGGATTGATCATGAAGGGCATTATCCTCGCCGGCGGGACGGGATCGCGCCTCTACCCGGCGACGACGGTGGTCTCAAAGCAGCTCTTGCCCGTCTTCGACAAGCCGATGATCTATTATCCGCTGTCGACGCTGATGCTGGGCGGCATCCGCGACATCCTGATCATCTCCACTCCGCAGGACAAGCCGCTGTTTCAGCGGCTGCTCGGCGACGGCAGCGAGATCGGCGTGCGTTTTTCCTACGCCACGCAGGAGACGCCGCGGGGCCTTGCAGACGCCTTCATCGTCGGCCGGGAGTTCATCGGCACCGACCCCGTCGCATTGATCCTGGGCGACAACATCTTCTACGGCCACGGTCTGCCGGAGATGCTGTCCGCGGCCTCGCAGCGCAAGAAGGGCGCCACCGTGTTCGGCTATGTCGTGAAGACGCCCGAGCAATACGGCGTGATTGAGCTCGACAATAGAGGCCGCGCACTCTCGATCGAGGAGAAACCGAAGCAGCCGAAATCCAACGTCGCCGTCACCGGGCTGTACTTCTACGACAACGACGTTGTCGACATCGCCGCCAAGGTCAGGCCATCGGCGCGCGGCGAGATCGAGATCACCGACGTCAACAACGCCTATCTCGATCGCGGCGATCTCTACGTCGAGGTGCTCGGCCGCGGCTTTGCCTGGCTCGACACCGGCACGCACGCGTCCCTCGTGGATGCCAGCTATTTCGTCCAGATCCTCGAACAGCGCCAGGGCCTGCGCATCGCCTGCCCCGAGGAGATCGCGCTGCGCCAGGGTTACATCTCGCTCCAGGCCTTCGCCAGGGTGGCGCAGAAGACCGCCAAGAGCAGCTACGGCGAATATTTAATGTCGGTTTATCGTTCGTTTGAGCATTAGAGGCAGCTCATCATGCGTTTCAAGGGCTCGACTATTTTTGTCACCGGCGGCGCAGGTTTTATTGGCTCCGCCGTCGTGCGTCATCTCTTGCGTGACACCCATGCCCGCGTCGTCAATATCGACAAGCTCACTTACGCGGCGAACCCCAATTCGCTGCCCGGCGCCGCTCAGAACCTGAACTATAGCTTCGAGAAGCAATGCATTTGCGATGGCGCGGGGCTCCGCCGCCTGTTCGAGAAATACCAGCCCGACGCTGTGATGAACCTCGCCGCCGAGAGCCATGTCGACCGCTCGATCGACGGCCCCGGCGAATTCATCCAGACCAACATCGTCGGCACCTTCACCATCCTGCAGGAAGCGCTGCGCCATTGGCGCACGCTCTCGCCCGAGAAGCGTGAGCAATTCCGCTTCCTCCACATCTCGACCGACGAGGTGTTCGGCTCGCTCGGCGACGATGGCTTCTTCACGGAAACCACGGCCTATTCGCCAAACTCGCCCTACTCCGCGAGCAAAGCCTCCTCCGACCATCTGGTGCGCGCCTGGCGCGAGACCTACGATTTGCCGACGCTGATCACCAACTGCTCGAACAATTACGGCCCCTATCACTTTCCGGAAAAGCTGATTCCGCACATGATCATCAAGGGCCTGGCCGGCGAGCCCCTGCCCGTTTATGGCGATGGAAAGAACATCCGCGACTGGCTCTATGTCGAGGACCATGCGAAGGCACTGACGCTGGTGCTCGAGCGCGGCGCCGTCGGCGAGACCTACAATGTCGGCGGCCGCAACGAGCGCACCAACCTGCATGTGGTCGAAACCATCTGCGACCTCCTCGACGAGATCGCAATGAGCGCACGGGGCCCGCGCCGAAACCTGATCACCTTCGTCGCCGACCGCCCCGGCCACGACCGCCGCTACGCCATCGACGCCTCCAAGCTGGAACGCGAATTGGGATGGAAAGCACTGGAAACATTCGAGAGCGGCATTGCGAAAACGACGCGTTGGTTTTGTGACAATCGTCCCTGGTGGCAGGCCATCCTCGATCGGGGCTACGAACGCGCCCGCATCGGGCTGGGATAGGCCCGAGATCATAATCCAATTAGACGGAACACCGGTTTCCACTTTTCCGGATCATGCTCCAAGCCCCGCAAACGGGCTGGGGATTGCCTTTGACCGTCATTTGGTCATCATGGAAGTGGTTCAGCTATGACCGTTCAAGTCACAGCGTGACACATCCACACGCGCCTCAACGTGGGCGATCCACTTAAGAAGAGCTTTCAGGATCCGATATGCGAATAACGATGGTGGGCACGGGTTACGTCGGCCTCGTCTCTGGCGCTTGCTTTGCTGACTTCGGGCATCAAGTCACCTGCGTTGACAAGAACGCGGAAAAGATCGCGGCGCTGAAGCGAGGCGAAATCCCGATCTTCGAGCCGGATCTGGATCGGCTGGTGGAAACCAATACGCGGTCCGGACGGCTGTCGTTCACGACTGACCTTGCCGATCCAGTCTCTCATTCCGACGCCGTTTTCATAGCGGTCGGAACCCCGTCGCGGCGGGGCGATGGTCACGCGGACCTCAGCTATGTCTACGCGGCGGCCCGCGAGATCGCGGCGAGCCTCAGAGATTTCACCGTGGTGATCACCAAATCGACGGTTCCGGTCGGAACCGGCGACGAGGTCGAGCGCCTCATTCGCGAAGCCAATCCCGACGCCGACGTCGTGGTCGCCTCCAATCCCGAGTTCCTGCGCGAGGGCGCGGCGATCAGGGACTTCAAGCATCCCGACCGTATCGTCGCCGGCACGGACGACGAGCGGGCCAGAAAGGCCATCTCCGAGATCTACCGTCCGCTCTACCTCAATCAGGCGCCGCTGATGTTCACCGGCCGCCGCACCGCCGAGCTGATCAAATACGCCGCGAACGCCTTTCTTGCGACCAAGATCACCTTCATCAACGAAATCGCCGATCTTGCCGAGAAGGTCGGGGCCGATGTGCAGGAGGTCGCGCGCGGCATCGGCCTTGATAATCGCATCGGCACCAAGTTCCTCCACGCCGGCCCTGGTTTCGGCGGATCGTGCTTTCCAAAGGACACGCGCGCCCTGATCAAGACGGCACAGGATTATGAAGCGCCGATCCGCATCGTCGAAGCGGTGCTGGCGGTGAATGAAAACCGCAAGCGCGCGATGGCGCGCAAGGTCGTCTCGGTGCTTGGCGGGTCGCTGCGCGGCAAGACCGTCGCGCTGCTCGGCCTGACCTTCAAGCCCAACACCGACGATATGCGGGAGTCGCCATCGATCCCGCTGATCACGGCGTTGCAGGATCTCGGGGCGAAGATCAGGGCCTATGATCCGGAAGGCATCGAACAGGCACGCGCTGAACTATCCGACGTCACCTATTGCGACGGCCCGTACAGTTGCGCCGAGGGCGCCGACGCGCTGGTGATCGTGACCGAGTGGGAGCAATTCCGCGCACTCGATCTGGACGCCTTGAAGCAGAAGATGGCCAATCCGGCCATCATCGACCTCCGCAACGTCTATCGGCCCAGCGACGTCATCGCTCACGGATTCAAGTACGAAAGCGTGGGCCGACCGACGCCGTCGGCAAGTTAAAGCATGAGGACGGCGAATTCGCTCCTACTCTCCCGCAAGCTTGCGGGGGAGGCATAGGCCGCCTTCAACAGCCGTTTCTAAGACACGCCGAAGAAAAGACTCGACTATGGCGGCAGGCGCCGAGTGGGGACTCTCTCGCCGTCCAAGGACAGTGTAAATCGCGCCAGCTTCTGCGCTGGCTCCCCGCTCTCCTCCTTGATGAATTCCTTGAGTTTCGGATGAGACATATCTCAGCGATCCCGTCGACGCGGCTAAGACTTCTCAAAAGGCCCGTTCAGCCCAAAGTCTTCACGGAAGCGGTAGATCTGGTGCATGCGTTCGTGGAGGATGGTGACGATGCCGATGTCGCCGTCCGACAGCCTGCGCCAATAGACGAAGTGGCGCTCATACCTGAAGAAATACCCCTCCACACCGAATTCAGCCGGAACAGGCGTCGACATCACGCCATGCGTCTCGATCTTCTCGAATGCCGCAAACAGGCCGATGATGTAGCGATCCGCCTGATCGCTCCCCCATCGGTTGCGCGTGTAGCGATAAATCACGTCGAGGCGATGTGAGGCCGCCTCCTGGACGCGAACGGCCATCCAGTCAGGTCCGATTGCGCGCAATTACCTCGGCGGCGTTCAGCGGCTTGTATGTGGCTTCTGGCGCCGCGAACGCTTTGTTAAGCTCGGCCTTTAGCCGGTCAAAAGCTTCCTTCTCAGCCCGCTCCTTGTCGCGACGGATCAGGTCGCGGACATACTCGCTGATGTTTTCGTAAGAACCGTCCTCGCCCACATTTGCGGCCACGAAGTCGCTCAGGGCGCCGCTGAGGCGAACGGTCATGGTAGTGGTCCGGGACAACGGGAGGCTCCCCTTCAAATCTCGTCTTCAATATAATTAAGAATAACTACAGCGCAATATCAACCTGGGCTGTGATGCCCGGTCTTTCGGAGAGCCTCGGAGGCGCAGGCGCTGTCATAGTGAGGTACGTGGCTGAACGAGCGATATCACGCTCTGGAGCCGAGAGAGAACTGCCATCAATCCTGCATCAACGCGCCGGCGTGATCATGCGCCTTCGTTGGCGGTGATGCTTCAGCGACGGAAGGCTTCTCCGAGGAACCGCGAATCCCATAGGGCGCGTACAGCAGATAATGCGCCCGACGTTTCCGCGAGCGCCAGTCGCGCGCCGCATATCCCAGCAGAAAGCCGACTGAGAAGGTGACAAGCAAAATCAACGCGGGAAACATGACATCAACCCAATATGCTTGCCGACAATATATCTCGTTCTGACAATATTTTCATGTGCCGGTTGTGACGACAGCATGATTGACGCGCTGAAACATTATTCAGACGCCTGACTTCATGTGCAGACGGCTGCCTCTATATTGATCAAAGACAATGTTACGACGGCTCACGGTACGTCGTTATGACAGCGAGTAACTTCGAAGCTGAGGCTTTCAGTCACACGCGATGATAGTCGCGGAACCAGGCGACGAACTTCTCGACGCCATCCTCGATCCGGGTCTGCGGCCGAAAGCCGATCTCACGCGCGAGGTCATCGACGTCAGCAAAGGTTGCGGGCACGTCGCCGGGCTGCATGGGCAGCAGTACCTTCTCGGCCTCGCGCCCAAGCCCCTTCTCCAGCAGCGTCACCACGTGCATCAATTCTTCCGGCCTGTTGTTGCCGATATTGTAGATGCGCCACGGCGCCGTGCTCGAGCTCGGATTGGGCTCGTCGCCGGACCAGTCCGGATCGCCCTGCGGCACGTGATCGACCAGCCGTATCATCGCCTCGACGACGTCGTCGACATAGGTGAAATCGCGCCGCATGTTGCCGTTATTGAACAGGTTGATCGGCTTGCCCTCGCTGATCGCGCGCGCAAACAGATAGAGCGCCATGTCGGGCCGATACCAGGGGCCGTACACCGTGAAGAAGCGAAGCCCGGTCATCGGGATGCGGTAGAGGTGGCTGTAGGAATGGGCGAGCAGTTCGTTCGCCTTCTTGGTCGCGGCATAAAGGCTGATCGGATGATCGACATTGTCGCGCACGGAGAACGGTTGCTTGGTGTTGGCGCCGTAGACCGAGGAGGATGACGCGAACAGGAGATGCCGGCAGCCATTATGCCGACAGCCTTCCAGGATGTTGATGAAACCCTCCAGGTTGGAGTCGGCATAGGCGTGAGGATTCTGCAGCGAATATCTGACGCCCGCCTGCGCCGCCAGATGGACCACCGCCGGAAAGCGGTACTGCTCGAACAGCGCCTTCATCCCGGCGCGGTCGGCGAGATCGAGCTGGTGGAAGGTGAAGTTCGGATGCTCCTTGATGAGATCGAGGCGGGCGAGCTTAAGCGCCGGATCGTAATAGTCGTTGAGATTATCAATGCCGATGACGCGCTGGCCGGCCGCCAGCAATCGTTGTGTCAGATGAAGGCCGATGAACCCCGCGCAACCCGTAACCAGCAAATCGTCTGCAGACACCGCTTTTCTATCCTTCGCGTCATACTACCCAGCAGCACGATCATCGCCCGACAATGCGTCGCGGGGAAGGCTTCAGCGGAACCGATCGGCCAATTATCCTTGATCGGTGCGACCGGAGGTCGGGCGCCTGCCCTAATTGTTCGCAGACGTCTTGTAGTCCGGAAACCGGCTCAGCACGGCGGCCTTCATGAACTTGAAGTGCGAGATCGCCGCCGCGAGTTCCTGCAGCCGGCGCTGCCCATTGGCGATCTCGGCGTCGAACAAGTCGTGGTGATAATTGTCGAGCGGCTCGCGCTCCAGATACTCGTCGGTGCCGTTGCCGAGCGTCACCGCGGCGCGCGCCAGGACATCGTCGACACGGCGGCTCAGGCCGCTCTGTTCGCTTTCCGCCGCCTGCAACGCATTGTCGATCGCGGCCACGATGGATGCCACCCGCAGCCGGTCGGTCTCGGCGTCGCGCTCGGGCGAACGCGCGCGAAAACCTTCATCGATCCCGAGCCGGGCCTTGATGAAGTTCTGCGCTCGGGATCGCAAGAAGAGCTGAAACATCTGCGTTCGTCCGGTCCGGGGCCTTACGGAGCAACGCGCCAAAGTCGCCCCGTCTTGGTTAAGGAACGGTAAAGTTGCGGCGGTCACCCCCGCGGCGCGGATCAAGAGAAACTCCAGAGCATCAGTTTCAGGAACAGCGAACCCAAAAGGTAGACCCAGCCTACCATGGCGAGCAGCGCCACCGCCAGGAACGCGCCGGAGAAACTGCGCTCCTTCACCCGCGTCAGGAACGAAACTTTTTCTGGTGGGGAGGGCATACCGGATCTGCGGCGGAAACCTTCAGATCCGACTTCTACGGTGCAAATTCGATAAACTGGTGACGCTCCTCTGGGCGCCACCTTCCAGAGACTTTGTGGGCAATACGTGTCGGTGGAAGTACCCAGTCGCTCGGTTTCCGGGGTCTTCGGCCGATGCACCTGCATCAGCAGTCAATCGACCGAACCACCGGCCATCTCTCAGGTGTGGAAGAATACGAACCAGATCACGCCGAGGATCAGAACCGCGAGCCCGGTCGAAATCGACAACAGCGCGGCCACAGAAGGTCCTGGTTCGGCCTGGCGCGCCTCGGTCGGGGTTTCAATAATCCGGCCATCTCGGTGTGTCGTTGCCATGCGCCACCTCATTCCATTCAGTTAGCAGTTAAGTGCCTGTAACTGCCGGCTAATGCCTGATGCCCCCTCCTGGACGCAACGCATGTTGGCAAGCGATGTTCCGGATATATTGGGGACCCTGACCGGCCAATGCGTCGCATCAGGCCCCGAGAAAATCCGCAAGAACCATGCGGGCCATCAGCGGTTAACCGTCATTGACGGGTTCACCGTTTGGCCATGTTTGAAACCCGGTTCCGCGGTGGTATCCTCTGCCTCCCGTCTGTTGCGTCTTCGGAGTATCCCCATGGCCCCCCGCGCCAACTGGAAGGGTTTTTTGCGGCTGTCGCTCGTGACCTGTCCGGTCGCGCTCTACCCGGCCACGTCCGACACCGAGAAGGTCTCCTTCAACCAGGTCAATCGCAAGACCGGGCACCGCATCAAATACGCCAAGGTCGATGCCGAGACCGGCGAGGAAGTCGCCGCCGAAGACATCATGAAGGGCTACAAGGTCGATACCGACACCTACATCGAGATCACCAAGGACGAGCTCGACGACATCGCCCTGGAATCGACCCGCACCATCGAGATCGATGAATTCGTGCCGAAGGCGGATATCGACAGCCGCTATCTGATCCGCCCCTATTACCTCGTCCCGGACGGCAAGGTCGGCCATGACGCGTTCGCGGTGATCCGCGAGACCATCCGCAGCCTGAACAAGGTCGCGATCGGCCGTGTGGTGCTGACCAACCGTGAGCATGTCATCGCACTCGAGCCGCTCGGCAAGGGCCTGATGGGAACGCTGCTGCGCTACCCCTACGAGGTCCGCGACGAGAAGGAATATTTCGACGACGTGCAGGACGTGAAGATCACCAAGGACATGCTCGATCTCGCCAAGCACATCGTCGAGCAGAAATCGGCCGACTTCGATCCCGAGGAGTTCGACGACCGCTACGAGACCGCGCTGATCGAGCTGATCAACCAGAAACGCAACGGCCTGCCGGTGGCGAAGGCCACGCCGAAATCGACCGGCAATGTCATCAATCTGATGGACGCGCTCAAGCGCAGCCTTGCCAATGAGCAGCAGGCACCCGCTCCCGCCAAGGCAAAAGGCAAGAAGCCGAAGAAGCGGGTCGAGGGCCAGCGCGAAATGCTGTTGCCGATCGCCGGAAGCGGTACCGGTGCCGGCAAGCGCGCCGCCAAGGAAGAGCCGAAGAAGGCGGAGAAGCCCGTGCGCGCGCCGACCCGGGCCAAGAAGGCCGGATAGGCGAAAAAGCAGCCGGCGGTCTCATGCAATGACAGCGACGCGGCAGGCGGCAAGCTGACATGCCGTGGTCGACGCCTTTCGAGCAGCCGATCGTCCTGCGCGGCGGCCGCAAGCTGGTGACGCTCCAGCACGCCGCCGACTACATCATGAAGCTGCCTGAGCCGGTACAGCAGCGCGAGTGCTGGCAAACCGCCGTCGAGAATCTGATTCACGCCGCCGAGAGCGGCGGCGGTTGGCTGATGTTCGCGCGGATTGCGATGCTGCGAGCGCTCAACGAAGACGGCTGACCGCCGCGCGCACGTGATTTCTGTTTACTGCGGAAAGTTGTCGCGGACCCGGACAAAGAGCGCCCTGACGTCTTGGCCAAGACTGGTGACCGCAGCGACGATCACGATGCTGATGCTGCAGGCTACCAGGCAATATTCGATCGCGGTTGCTCCGCGCTCGTCGCTGAAAAAACTTGAAATCAACTGGCGCATCAAAATCCCCGCCGACGCCTCGCGCGGGTTTCTCCCGACTTGCGTCTTGGCCGCAACCTAAAAGCCGACTGGTTGATGCCGCATTGACGGACAGGATGAACGATTGATTAAGGCCATGCGCGGATTGCGCCGGTATTCATACGGTACGGAAAATTTACCAGACCTTGCGCGCCGTCCTCGCACAGTCGGCGTCGGTACTGCCGCGGAGGAAGCACATGCCCCAAGAAACGCGAGAAACACGCAGGAATTACATCGGCATTCTCTACGAGGAGGCCGACGAGCCGCGCATGGTGGCCGAGCTGCGGAGCGGGAACGATCGCCAGGTGGGCCGATATCTTCAAAGGCTGGTGGCGGCGGTGTTCAATCGACGCATGGAAGCGAGATGATTTCCATCATCCACATCGATCGTCAAAGCAAATCAGCGGGCCGCTACGACGGCTGACCCGCTGACACGTGGCGCGAAGCAATCCGGAGCAAGACGCCGGATTGCTTCGTCGCCGTTTCCTCACAAAGCGCGAGGTGAAGGCGATCAGAAGTTGCGCTGTGCGCGAAGCTGCAGGAAGAACGTATCCTGGTCCTTGAACTCGTAAGTCGCAGCCGGCTTGGGGGCGGAAGCTCCAAGGACGGCCGTACCCTGGAATTTCTGGTCGAGGTGGAACCACTGGAATTCGGCCGAGAACGTCAGGTTCTTGACTGGAGTCCAGCGGGTGACCGCGCCGAGCTGCGAGACGTTGAAGTCGGGGTTGCAGACGTAATTCGCGCTGACCGCCTTCGCTGGCGTCGTGAAGTTCGCGCAAATGAACGCTTTCGCCGTGCCGTCATACCGCACCGCCGAATAGCTGCCGTAGAAGCTGGTCGACCAGTACGGATCCCAGTTGTGGTTCAACGCACCGCGGAAACCGAAGGACTCAGTCAGGTGCAGCGATCCGTCGCCGCCGGCCGCCACCGGCAGGTAGACACCGTCGGTCGTCGCGCCGAAGCCGATGCTCTGATATGCGCCGAAAGCGCCACCGCCACCGAACATCGCAAAGCTCGGCGAGGCCGACGACGTCGCGATCACATATTTGGTCGCGCCCTTGGCGTAGCTCGCGTCGAACTTGATGTCGTCGCCAGGGCCGGTCGGGACGTTCTTGATGTTCACGCCGACCATCGTCGCGAAGCCCCAGGAGTCGTCGGGATGCCCGGAAAGCTCGGATGCCGCGGTCGGCGCCGCGCCCGGAAGACCGACGCCGCCCGCCGGAGCGCCAGCCGTGTTGAGGGTGTTGTAGGACGCGCTCACTTCATGCGCCGCAGCCGAAACCTGGAACAGACCCCAGGCCTGGTCGACACGCACGTTGCCGACGACGTCGGGCGAACGGACACCCGCATAGGCGTTGCCGGAATTCAGCGTCGCGTTCAGCGGCAGCGCCAGATTGTAGACCGCCGTGCGATCCCAGACCACCGGATCGTCAAGCCCGATGCTGGCCGACACGCCGTTGCCGAACTGCGCGGTGTACTGGATGTTGTTGACGCCGGTGTCGGTGTTCTGGCCGCCCATCAGGAAGGACGAGTTGTTGCCCGGGAAGCCCTGCCATGGCGTCGCGTAGGCGGAAGCAGACTTACCGAAGGTGAAACCGGCAAACTGAATGAAGATATACTCGACCGCGACATAGCCGCCGCCGGGCGTGTCGAGGAGCTGCGCGCCGGCAACCGGCAGCGAGCCGTTGACCGAGTTCGGATTGTTGGTGCTGCCGCCGAGCGTGGAGAACTGGAAGTCGGCCTGCATGAAGGTGCGGACCGTGCCGTACTCGGTGGAGGTGCGCGTGTCGAACGTCAGCGCCATGCGCGCGCGGGTCGCGAAGTCATCGCGATAGCGGTTGCCCTGGCCGAGATCGCCGTTCCAGGCCGGCTGGCCCTGCGGACCGCCATTGAATGTCGTGTCGACGCGCAGATAGCCGCCGATCTTCATGCAGGTGTCGGTGCCCGGGACGTACCAGAAGCCGGCGCCGTACAGCGAACAGACCTTCACATATTCAACGGCCTTCGCCTTGACTGGAAGATCGGCTGCTTGTGCGCCGCTTATGGCCATCAGGCCGGCGGCTGTGCCGAGAATGAGTGTTCGCGCCCGTAACATCTGATCAAATCTCCTGCTCCCTCAACATGCACACGCATGTTTGAGGCGTTACCTAATGCAAAAACTTCCGGCGCGAATAACAACGCGGTGAGGTCGATGCTGTCGGCGCCGCGCTGTGACGTTTCCGCCACGATTACGCTTCGAAGCTCATCGAATGATGGGTTGTTGTCGAACGCCGCGTCATCGACCGCGTGTATTTTCGCAAGTGCCATTCGTGCATCGCGCCCCTCCGCATCGCCAAACGCATAACTGCAGCCCCGAGGTGCGCGCGACGCATGCTTTACGCGCCCACGGAATCCTGATCCTCTGTTGCAAAGCGGTCGGATGAACCGGCCGCGACCCAAGGGAGAGACACGGCCATGAAGCTCGGCACGGCGATTGCGGAAATCATGAAGCGCGAGGGAATCGAGATTCTCTGCGGCTATCCCGTCAATCATCTGATTGAGCACGCGGCCAACGCCGATATCCGCCCTATCATGGTGCGGCAGGAGCGCATCGGTGTGCACATGGCGGACGCGATCTCCCGCGTCACGTCCGGCCGCAGCATCGGCGCGTTCTGCATGCAGCACGGCCCCGGCTCGGAGAATGCGATGGGCGGCGTGGCGCAATGCTTCGGCGAGTCGGTGCCCGTGCTGGTGCTGCCGATGGGCTATCCGCGCCGGCTGGCGAACGTCGAGCCGAACTTCAATTCCAGCCAGGCGATGAAGGCGTTCACGAAATCGTCAGAGCCGATCATTCTCGCCTCCGAGGTCTGCAACATCTTCCGCCGCGCCTTCACCAGATTGAAGAACGGTCGCGGCGGACCGGTCATCGTCGAAATCCCCGCCGACATGTGGAACGAGGAGGTGCCGGAGCCCTTGAACTACACGCCGGTGCTGCGCACCCGCTACGGCGCCGACCCCGTGCATGTGAAGGAAGCGGCCGAACTCCTGATCAACGCCAAGCGCCCCGTGATCTATGCCGGACAGGGTGTGCATTACGCCCGCGCCTGGCCGCAACTGAAGCGCCTTGCCGAGCTACTCGCCATTCCCGTCACCACGAGCCTCGGCGGCAAATCGTCATTTCCGGAGACGCATCCGCTCTCGCTCGGCTCGGGCGGGCTGGCGGTGCCGCGCGCGGTGCCGAAATTCCTCGCTGATGCCGACGTGATCTTCGGCATCGGCTGCTCGTTCACGGAAACAAACTTCGGCATCGCGATGCCGAAGGGCAAGACCATCATCCATTCGACGCTCGACCCCAATCACCTGAACAAGGATGTCGAGGCCAAGGTCGGCCTGGTCGGCGATGCGGCGCTCGTACTCGATGCGCTGCTCGACGACATCGGCAAGACCGTCACGTCGGATCGCGATGCCAGTGCGGTCGCCGCCGAGATCGCCGCCATCAACAACGAGTGGCTCGCGAAGTGGATGCCGAAGCTCACGCATAATGAGGCGCCGCTCAATCCATATCGCGTGCTGTGGGACCTGCAGCACACCGTCGATGTCAGCAACACCATCATCACCCATGATGCCGGCAGCCCGCGCGACCAACTCTCGCCGTTCTGGAAGTCGGTCGAGCCCCTCTCCTATCTCGGCTGGGGCAAGACCACGCAGCTCGGCTATGGGCTCGGGCTCGCGATGGGCGCAAAGCTGGCGATGCCGGACAAGCTCTGCATCAACGTCTGGGGCGATGCGGCCATCGGCTTCACCGGCATGGATTTCGAGACCGCGGTGCGCGAGCGCATCCCGATCATGTCGATCCTGCTCAACAATTTCTCGATGGCGATCGAATTGAAGGTGATGCCGATCTCGACCGAGAAATACCGCTCGACCGACATTTCCGGCGACTACGCCGCCATGGCGCGCGCCTTCGGCGGCTATGGCGAGCGCGTGACCAGGCCTGAGGACATCGTGCCGGCGATCAAGCGCGGCATCCAGAAGACCAAGGAAGGCGTGCCGGTTCTGCTCGAATTCATCACCAGCAAGGAGACCGAGGTCTCGAGGCCGGGCACGTAGATCCCGTAGGGTGGGGAAACGGGCCGCGGCCCCCCACAAAAGGGCGGGGGGCGCGTAGGGGGGGGGCCGGGGCGGGTGGCCACCCCAGCAGGTGATAGCCACCGTGAGGAAGGGGGGGTTTTCATGGGGGCGGGTCGGGGGCGGAGCGGGGAAACACCGCCCACACGGGGGCGC
>NZ_JBUYEN020000039.1:0-72262 GCF_055229415.2 Bradyrhizobium sp. Leo114
CCTACATCGCCGAAACACTCGAGGCGATCATCGACGGCCATCCCCATAACAGAATCGAAGACCTCATGCCGTGGCGGTTCCGCAAAACGTCAAGCCAGTGTCAATAGGGTTGCGGCTAAGCGCTTACGGATGAGAAAGGCATGCGGGGGATTGACAGCGATGTCTTCCCGAAAGCTTTTCCGGATCACCTGTGGACGAACGACGGCGCCAGACGCAAAGCTCGAGCCCGCTGGCTCGGCGCCGACCCAAGAGGCTATGCCGCCGCATACCGCATGCTTGTCAGCGCCGAGACGCGCAAGGAGCTTGCTGACGTCGCCTGCCCGGTTCTGGCGCTCGCGGGAAAATACGTGGCTTTAGAGGGCGAGCGCATAAACCTTCGTATCGTATCCGGGACCCCTTTAGATGCCGCAGGGTTACCTACGTTCAATTGAGCCGCTGATCGCGATCGTCTTAGGTTGGATGCATTGGAAAGGTGCACAGGCTCATAAAGTGCGACAGTGGAAATGGAATAATGGACGAATAGCGAACGACATTGGGCGCGAGATGAACAATCACATTTGGCATGCAACACTGGTCGCATTCACGGTCATGCTGTCGGTTTCCACAATCGGTCACGCTCGCGCCCACGATCATCAACGCCCTGAGTTGAACAGTTGGTATGAGAGCTTGTCCAGTGGCAAGGGGCCCTGCTGCGATGGCAGTGATGCGAAGCGCGTTGATGACGCCGATTGGGAAACGAAAGACGGTCACTATCGCGCGCGCATTGATGGCGAGTGGGTTGATGTTCCGAACGACGCTGTCGTGGATGGACCGAACCGCGCTGGTCGCACGATGGTCTGGCCCTACTATCTGCACGGCGCTTTGGTTGGCGTCAGATGCTTCATGCCGGGGAGCATGGGTTGATGCGAGCGCAGGGCGATCACGCCTTGCACATAAGCGTGAGTGAGACATGTCCAATCCCGTCGCAAAGATTATCGATCGGCACCTGAAAATCTGGAACGCTCGACATGCCGCTGAGCGCATCACGGGCATCCCTTTAACCTATGCAGAAGACGTGGTCATCGGCGAGCCGGCCGCGTGGTTTTCTGGTTTTGCGGGCATTGAACTCGCGATTAAAACGGTACAGGCGCAGATGCCGGAAATGGAGCTCGCCGTCACCGGCCCGATCCAGACAACGGGGGAGATGTCTACGTACACTTGGGCGCTCGCGGGGAAAGACGGCAACCCGGTCGTCAAGGGCCGGGATGTAATCACGGTAAAGCACGAACGAATCATCAGTCGATACGTTTTTTTCGACACCTGACCTTTAGGACGCGCGCCGCCTTTCCTTTGTGTGCACCCCCTCGCTTCCGGGGCCTTTGGGGCACAGAGCAAAGTGCCGGTTGGCGCGGTGTCAAGATATTTGCAAATCATATCGCTGTAACGTTTGTACCAGCTCGTACAGAATAGGCGGCGGTGCGCGATGTGGCGCATGTCTAACGCTCAGGCGCTTGTCTTCGTCGCGACGGTCATTATGGTCGCGCTGGCGGTGTGGATGGCCCAGTAGCCAACTGAGGAAGGCAACGATGGCGCATTGATCAGAAAACCCGGCCTATGCGGCGCTGCCCCCAGAGCGCGCGCTGGGTGTTCGCGGCGATCGAGGCGGCCATCGGTGACGGCAGCAAGGCGAGCGTGAGCTACGTCGCGTTCCGGCTGGACCACGACACCGCACGGCCTGCGGTGTCGCGGTCGCCGAAGTTGCTCGACCGTCTCGGGATGATCGCGATTTCGCCGGGCCGCATCTGGTCAATGCGTTCCGGCTCCCGTACGGCTGGCGGTTTCCGCCAACCGTGGCAGCTCAACCCACCAGGAGCTGGCGTCTGGGTTCGCGGCTTATTTAATGACTTCCACGTGAAGGAGATTGCAATGACCAAAGCTAGCACCACTCCTCCGAACGTCACCAAAGCTAGCACCACTTCTCCTATCGTGACGAACGCTGAAAGACATTCACGCCTTGCGTACTCATTGTTTTTCCCGCGCTATTGCTGCGTGGTCTGTATGTAGCCTTCACCGCCGGACCAGCCGTGCCGACTTGGTCTCGCGATAGCAGAAGAAAATCGTGACCTCTGTGCGAAGTTTGGAATGCGCGCCGCGATCAGCGAGTTTCTCGCCTGCGTCAATGAGCTAACTGTTATCCGGCGAAGGCAGGTTGACCGCGACCGCGCGGCCGAGATTGGTTTGCTCTGGAGCACGGGTCCTTCATCACCATCCCCACTTCTTCGGGCATGATCAGCCCCGATGGCGGGTCGCGATGCTCTCAGGATCAGTCAGTTCGCGCCTTGCAGCAGGCGCAGAACTGTGTCTGCTTCCCCTAGGCAATCGTCGCAGCCTCGGGATCAGCGGGATCGCGTTACGCTGTCACGCCGCCGCGGTGCGTTACGGTCAAGCGTTACGATGCGTTACGTCGCGGGCCGTTACGAAAAAGCGTAAATGCGTCCGGCAAATTTGAGACAGGCTCCACCCTGTGGGGCGATCTTCTGATCGATACCAAAGAGCTTCCTGGTCTACACTGGCATCTATAGACGCCGTCCGAAGAAGCTCACGATGAGCAGGGCTCATTCAAGATGAGACTGGATCACGACCTCTAACAGGATACGTAATCGCTCATCGCTCCGGTGCGCGGTCAGCAGCAATTTCGAGCGCGCCGAGATCCGGTCGCGCCGCTCCCGAACCTCAAGCGGCTTTCCTTTGAGTTTACAAATAAGTCGAAACGGGGATATCCAAAAGTCGCAGCCCTGCTCCGCCAAACGTCTAACCCGTTTCGCCCTTCCTGTCAGACGTGCAAACGCGAGTGCAATTGAGGACTTGCCTGTCGTAGGGCAGGATCACCTCGTATCGCTTGTAGCAGCTTTCGGGCGAAGGAAGCTGCCGCTGACGCGGGGCCTACTACCCCCAACACGGGCACCGCGATCGCGACAACGGAATGGATGAATGAAATCCTGAATAGGACCCGGAGTTCGTCTCCATGCGTCTAGCCGATGATGACCAGTTGACAGCACTCCAATTCAAGCGAACCCGAAAAGCGATAGCAGAAGGCCGCCCACCACATTCGCCCTCCACGCTGCGAGCCGAGATCCAGCAAGTCCGTTTAGGCGAGAATTTATCGAAACCACGCGATTCGCTGAACGGCACTGAAGATCTGCAACAACTTTCAAGATCACAAGTGTTGCTTCCGATAACTCGATCCCCGATCATTGCACGTGACCATGACTCGTCCAATTTCGATCCAGCTCGCCAATTGGATGGTTACGTCGCGGCGGACGGGATCCATCCTGTCGTTGAAATCTCTCCTTCCGAGGCTGTGACACGCCTCACTGTAGCGGGGCAAGGCATGGCGGCCGAATCTGTGCGATTCGCCAGCCGAAGCAAAATCCAACATCATTTTCGGGCTCCAATGCATATGCTCGTGATGTACGAGAAGGGAGAGCGCCGCAACGGAGAGACATTTGTGGAAGGTCTGCCGCGATCAGCGATCCGGAACCTCGAGCGGAAGCTGACATTCGTGCCGGCTGGCCGCGAATTTCATGATTGGCACGAGCCGCGCGGGTCGCAGATGCGGCTCATGTACTTCTACTTCGAACCTGAGAAGGTGAAGGCTCTTTCCAAGCCGGGCATCACCGACCTACCGGACGCTCCACGCCTACTATTCGAAGACGAAACGCTATGGCACACCGCGCTCAAGCTGAAGACGTTCGTCGAGAGCTCTGCAGGAGACCCGATCTCCTTCGGGAGTCTCGGTACTCTGCTCATACATGAAGTCGCGCGTTTCACTTGTGGGATGCCCAGCATTCAACCTCAACTCCGAGGTGGCCTTGCACCGTGGCAGCAACGACTCGTCACTGCCTATATCCACGAACATCTCAATGAGCGGATACCGATTGGCACGTTGGCGCAGCTCGTTCGTCTGAGCCCGTATCACTTCTGCCGGGTATTCAAGCAATCACTCGGAATGCCGCCACATCGATACCAGACCAGCCGTCGTGTTGAGCACGCCAAGGTACTGCTGGCAAAACGCGCAGGCTCGATGGCGGAAATCGGTTTGGCGGTAGGCTTCAGAACTCCTAACGCGTTCGCCACGGCGTTCCGGAAGGCGACCGGAATTGCCCCCACGGATTATCGCCGAAGTGTGGCTCCTCCTATGACACATGAATGAGCTGCGTGCGTTGCGACCAATTTTGCTATTCGGAAAATGGAGGCATCTCGGCCTCACATTGCGATAAGGATGATCGGGCTTTCGGTGCCGCTAGAAAGCAGCTCACGAGCCTGAGGAAGACATGCGTCTACGAGTGATGGCCCTGGCAGCATCCGTTCTCGCGACCGTAGCGGCGAGCACGGTATCGCACTTAAACGGATCATTTCGTCTGAAGACGCCGAACCAGTTAACACGCAGCAAATCGGAGATCTGGCCGTACTCGATGCTCCCCATAGCCCATCGGCAACCGGCCAAGACTGCTTTGCCATCTTGGCTCCGCGAGCTGGAAGACTCTTGGCGAACAGGAAGCGGAAAGCCCGGAGCGGGAGTTCAGCAAAGCGACTGAAGGCTGAAGCGGCGCAAGGGGAACACCCTTGCCCAACGGCCACAGAGCGATGCGAGGGGCGTTCCGCAATCTGTCGCTGCTAACGGAGCGTGAGTTGAGCTGACATTTCATCGGTCGGCTTACACCAAGGGTCCTGATGACCATCGACCTGGTGAACTTCTCGTGGCCACGAACGATGGCGTTCTACACTGGAACTCTCGGGAGGCGTTGTGCGTTGAATGGCCCTCGTGAAGGTGATAGTTTTACACTGCAAGTCGGCGCGTATCGGAAGAGTATCTCGTGGCGCAGCATTCTAATCAAAAGCGTGCCGTAGCCGAGGCACCAACTATCGTCATCGTTGACGATGACAAGGACTTCCGCGACTCTCTCGGAGATCTGTTCAACTCGGTCGGCTACAAAGTCAAATTGTTTGGGTCGGCCGCAGAGCTGCTCGAAGGCGAGTTGTTACGCGACGTGGCGAGCTGCCTCGTGCTTGACGTCAGATTGCCCGGCTTGGGCGGTCTCGCTTTTCAAGCCGAGCTGTCGAAAGTGAACGCTTCCATTCCCATCATCTTCATGACCGGCCACGGCGACATTCCGATGTCGGTCAAGGCGATGAAGGCAGGAGCTGTGGATTTTCTGACCAAGCCGTTCCGCGATCAAGATATGCTGGATGCAGTGACGATCGCGCTGGAGCGCGATCGAACGCGGCGGAAAGCCGAGCAGCGGCTCACGGAGCTGAAATCGCGTCTCGAGCGTTTGAGCCGGCGCGAGCGAGAGGTGCTGGCTCTCGTGACTACCGGCTTGAGGAACAAGCAGATCGCTTTCCAGCTAGACGTAGCTGAGATCACTGTGAAGGCGCACCGCAGCCACGTGATGCAGAAGATGGGTGCGCAATCGCTGGCTGAGCTTGTGAAAATGGCGGAGGCGCTTGGCATAAAGTCGCCGCGCTCCTAATCGCTTCATGATGGCACGTGGCTCCATCCGCAAAGACGTTCTTGTTTGCGTAAGCCAATTCATGCTTTTAATCGGCTGCCGAAAGGGTGCTGCGGCCGCGTCAAGCGCATCGACGTGGCATCAGCGTACGCGTTCGGACGTGGCCCAAACCGGGCTGAACTATTCAGAAGTTCTGCATTGATTGTTCCAGAGTATAGCATCGATTATTCCGAAGTGTGGCATCGCCCGTCCACAATATAATCGCCAAGTCGAGACCCTTGTCGTTACACTTTCACTGCTGGGGATGCGGTCCGCCGCGCGATGATTGGATAGCCGCGCAGTGTGCTTCTTGAAATGGACGCGGAACGCGAGATGCGGGATATGCCCAGCAAGAGTCAAATTTCGATCATCGATGATGATGAGCAGTTTCGCGCGGCGTTAGCGGATCTCATGCGAGCAATGGGTTTCACGATTGAGGCCTTTTCGTCCGCAGTGGATTTTTTGGCGTCTCCCAACGTACGCCATACGTCCTGTTTGATCGTTGATGTCCACATGCCGGGCATGACTGGGACTGAGTTGCATAGCAACTTGGCAGGATCTGGCTATAACATACCAACAATTCTGATCACCGCTTACCCCGATGACCGCACGCGAGCTTGGGCTCTAGGTCATGGCGTCGTTGGCTACCTGACCAAACCCATCGACGAGGAGGTTCTGCTCGGATGCGTCGAATCGGCTCTGCAGCGCGCCAAATCGGATGAAGATCCGTCATGACCGCTCAATCACCTGCCGGCGCGCGACCAGGAGTTCGGTCATATTGTGGTTTGCGCTCGGGCCGACGATCGTGAACTATACCGCCTTCGGACAGCTGGAAAATCGCATCTGCCTTCGCTAGGCTCCACGAGCGCCGCAAGCAAATTCGAATTTCAGCAATAATGATCAAGCAATCGAGCGCAAAAACGGCAAATGGGCTAGGACCACTGGAAATCGGAGATGTGGAACTGGGGATGATTTCTTATCTGGCTCTCGCGGCCTGACGGCGAGATATTTGGAACAATTTGCGCCGGAGCAATCCTCGAGGTCGTCGCCGTGACCCATGGCGAAGTCACGAAAAATGGCATTTCGGTGCAGACGGTACTCGCGGGCGGCTTGCCGTCCGTTCAAGGGATCGAGTTCACCTGCAGCAGGTGATCCTCAGCTTAATTGGACGGCACCTAAGCAGACAGGACGAATGAACCGGTCTAGCGATGCCCGGACTGACCTTTATGCACTCGTTCATCCTTATGTTGTTGTTCTGATGAAGTCGTACCTGTAGGTGAAATAGTCTAACGATTGGCTTCGAGCAGCCGTACTTGAGAGCGACCCATATCTCCAGCGTCCCGATGTTCAGCTCGAAGATCGCTGCTCTTTGAACGGGTCGCCGTAGACGTGATATCCGTTAAATTCCCATAGGCCCGGCGATTCGCGATCCAATAACTCGATCCCGCGCACCCACTTCACGCTCTTATACGCATAGAGGTTTGGTACCACGAGGCGCAGCGGGTAGCCATGCTCAGCAGTAAGCGGTACGCCGTTATGCCGCAGCGCGAAAATCGTTGTCGGGCGCAGAAAATCCGAGAGTGGCAGGTTTGCCGTGTAGTTGTTCTCGCCATGGACCATCACATGCCGCGCCTCTGGCCGCAACTTCACTCGCTTCATCAATTCTGTGGCGAGCAATCCTCCCCAATGGTTGTCGAACCGGCTCCAGCCGTTGACGCAGTGCATGTCCAAAAATACCTCGCTCTGCGGCAGATTGGAGAGCTCTTCCCACGAAAGCCGCAGCTGCTCCTCTACCAGGCCGAATACGCGAAAATCCCACGTCCTGGGACGAAAGAGCGGCACCGAGCCCACATGCAGCACCGGCCACTTGAGCGTCAGCGACTGTCCTGGGGGCAGCCGCCCAGCGTCACGCATCTCACGCTCCCGTTCACGTCGCTCGTTCGATCGCACAGCTAGCTCCATCGCAAATGTATGGCGCGCGCAAAAGCACCGCGCGCCCTAGTTAGCGTACTTGTAATTTCCAGGGCCCGAAAACGCGGTCAGCCGGGTGCGGCGGACAAACATTGAGCTTCTGGTACGCCACATGCCGAGAAGGTCCCTATGAAGAACTACGGAACCAGAAGCGGCGAAGGGAGCCTCACTGCTCCTCCCCCTCACCGATCTCGGAATCGGAATTATTTGCAGACTCGGAGAGTAAGCCAGGGACAGTCTTGCTGGTATTGTGACGGAAAATGTTGACGGCTCCGATCACCTCGTCCTCGTTGTCACGAATTGGAAAGACATTAACGAGCGCCAGAAGACGATTGCCGTTCGGATGCTCGCAAATCACATCGGCGTTGCGAACGGTGGCGCCGTTGTTGATCACCACGGATGGTGGTGCAACTTCGTGCGGCATCACTTCTCCTGAAGGGTAACGCAGAAGGTGTGACCCGCAATACTTTTCCGAGGTTCCCAGAGACGGCGTGCGTCCCCAACCCGCGATTGCAGCTTTGTTGCACTTGACGACAGTGGCATCCTTTTCGAGAACGTATATCCCTACTGGGATAGAATCCATTGCCGCTTGGTCTGCAAGAATTCCTTTTGTGACGAGGTGCCCGTCGACGACTTCTCCTCGGAAGTCGATTTTGTCGAAGTCGCCATCCAAAATCATCGTGCTCGTTGCGTTGGTTGCCATTTTCAACCTCCTTTGCGTACTCACATTGTTCATAGGATCTATTCGGCCTTACACTCGAATTTGAGTAAGCATAGTCTCGCAGGTCACTACCGTCGTCTCACCGTGCGCCGCACGATGTCTCATTTTGCGCCGATCGCCATTCGGTTGTTGTTCAGTTAAGGCCGCGGAGAGGCGGGTGCGGTGATCAGCTCGCCCGCTGGAATCGAGACGCAAAGGAACTCTCCACATCCGCTTTAAAAAGTGGCAGCCCCAAAGTCTGGCACCCTCGCTTTGCCCATGTAACCGGTCTAAGGTTAGGTTTCCAAGGCATTTGGTCGGCCCACGGGATGGTCATGCAAGTCCATTTTTCCACGGACCATATTGCGCCGCGCGACCGCGTGAGGTTCTGGTGCGACTATTTCGCGAAGCAGGCCCATAGCATCACGCCGGGCGAGATTCCGGATCCCGCTGCCTTTCGCGCGGAAGCGAATGGATCGATTGCAGGCGAATTTGCGCTGCTGGAGATAAGTTCGGGACTTGAGAGGGTCCAACGGACGGCGGCCGACGTTGCCAGGGACAAGATCGAAGCGTTCTTCGTCCGCCGATTTCGCGCGCCGGTCATCTGGAGGGCCGCGGCACGCAGCACGCCAGTCGACCTGATGCATGAGCCGGGTGATTTCTGCATAAGCTCGACCGAATGGCAATTCAACGCGGAATGGAAAGGCCCAGCGTCGTTCGACATGCTGATCATCCCGCGGGCTGCACTCTCGCCGATTATAACCGGGGGCCGACTGGAACGCCCGTTTCGGTTGGCCGGTGCCTCGCCGCTCGGCTCGCTGCTCGGCGCAGCTATTGATGCGGCGAAGGCGCAAGCCCCGCTGCTCTCCAACGAACACGGTGAAGCCGTGCTGCGCAATCTCTGCGGTCTCGTGGCACTGAGCTGTAACATCTCCAACGAAGGCATCAATCGGGGGCGGGATTCGCTACAATCGGCGCGGCTCGCGGCCGCCAAGCGTTACGTCGACCTGCATCTCGCCGATCCTTCCCTGACCGCCGCCAGCGCCGCGGCCGCACTCGGCATCTCGGCGCGCCAGTTGCATCGCCTGTTCGAGGCAAACAATGTCAGTTTCGCCCGATACGTTTCGCGCGAGCGACTGCTCCGGTGCCGCGACGCCGTCGCCGACGCGACGGGAACCGGCCGATCGGTGATCGATATAGCTTTTGGCTGGGGGTTCAACAGTATGGCGACGTTTTATCGCGCGTTCGCAAGCGAGTTCGGTAGCCCGCCCACCATGCTGCGTGCGGCATCGCAAGGACGAGTGAATGGCCAGCGCACGACAGGAAAGGACACATCGTGAATTGCTCGGGGCGATCTCCCGCTTGGCGCTAAATGAGACGTTGCTTGGCGCTAAATGAGGCGACATCGCAACTGCTTCCGTGTGAATGACCCACGGAAATCGCGCGCCAATGAGATGCGTCAGGTTGCACGACGCTTCTATGCGCCTGAGCTGTCGCATCCGATTGCTATCATGTGTCGCGCGCAGCCGAGTGAGCCGCGCCCGCGCGCAAAGGAAATGACATCGTGGATGCTGTGCAGCAGGAGCTTGTTCAGACCACCTTCGCCCGGCTCGCGGCGATGCCTGAGGTCGCCGGGGCGTTGTTCTACGAGCGGCTATTCGCCACCAATCCGAATTTCCGGCCGCTATTCAGAAACAACATGCGTATTCAGGGCGTCAAGCTAATGACCATGCTCGCTATGGTCGTCTACAATCTACCCGCGCTGGATCACCTTTCGCCCGCGATCCATGACCTTGCCCTCCGCCATGTCGAGTACGGGGTTAAGCTCGCGGACTATGACGCGGTGCGGGAAGCGTTGCTCTGGACCCTCGAACAGGCGCTTGGAGAGGATCTCACGCCCGCCGTTCGTGAGGCGTGGACGGTCTGCTACGATGAACTCGCGGGTGAAATGAAGGCGGCGGCCGGCGTCTGATTTACGATCTCCCGCCTGGCACTAAGCGCCTTTTTTCCTCTCTGGAAGCGGTGATCCCGATATGTCCGTTCCGGGTCTTGGTTGTGTGCAAACGGATAGGATCGGCGCGCGGCCGTTGTCGGCCGACGTTTATGACCTCGTGCGTAACAATCAGATGGTGTCGCGGTGTCCACCGCGACCTGGACATTATAGCCGACGACACCCGATCCACGTCCGCTGGTGGCCATCGAACGGGCATCCGGATCGGTCAGCGATATCTGTTGATCCGGCGTATTGCGCATCGTACGCATACGACGAAGACCGCCTGATTGACGCATGCGCGCGAGAGCCGGGTAGCGCTATGATAGCGCTGCGTGAAGGTTAGGCAGCTTGCTGAAGTGGTGATGCTGTGGCAACAAGAATGTCACCTATCCCGGGGCTCTCGGGGTACGTGCTGGTGCCCCTGCGGGAAAGCGCGGACTTTGCCCTTTACCGCGGCCGAAAGCACGACGACCCCTCGCCAGTCCTGGCGATCGCACTCTTTGAACAGGCGCCGCCTCACAGTATCAGGCGGCTCATGCACGAATACTCGTTCGCAGCCGAACTCGATCCCGCGTGGGCTGCCAAGCCTCTGGCCATTACTCGTCACGAAGGGCGGACGATCCTCTTACTCAAGGACCCCGGCGGTCAGCCGCTGGATCGGATTCTTGAGCGTGACCAGGGGCAACCGCTCGACCTGACTCGCTTCCTTCGTAATGCCATTGGGTTGGCAAGAACACTCGGTCAAGTCCATCAGCAGGGCCTCATACATAAGGATATCAAGCCTGCGAATGTCCTCGTCGACGACTCCGGCAACGCATGGCTCACCGGATTCGGGATTGCGTCCCGACTTCCGCGCGAGCGCCAGTCGCCCGAACCTCCCGAGTTCATCGCGGGAACGCTCGCCTACATGGCACCCGAGCAGACGGGACGAATGAACCGTTCCATCGATTCTCGGAGCGACCTTTACTCGCTTGGAGTGACGTTTTACGAAATGCTGACCGGCAGTCTTCCATTCACGGCCTCCGAGCCGATGGAATGGGTGCACTGTCACATCGCGAAACAACCAGCCGCACCCAGTGAGCGGGTGGAAACCGTCCCGGCTTCGGTCTCCGCGATCACGATGAAGTTGCTCTCCAAGACGGCGGAGGAGAGGTATCAGACAGCGGTGGGAGTTGAAGGCGATCTTCGGCGCTGCCTGTCCCAATGGGAGTCCCAGGGGTGGATCGATGATTTCACTCCTGGCTCTCGCGACACCCCGGATCGCCTCATGATTCCCGAGAAGCTGTACGGAAGGGACCGCGAGGTTGACACTCTGCTCACCGCCTTCGACCGCATCGTTGGCGGTGGCCGAGCGGAACTGGTGCTGGTCTCCGGATACTCCGGCATCGGCAAATCCGCAGTCGTCAATGAGCTCCACAAACCACTCGTGCCGCCACGCGGCTTGTTTGCGTCGGGCAAATCCGACCAGTACAAGCGCGACATTCCGCATGCCTCGCTGGCCCAGGCGTTTCAGAGCCTCATCCGGCGGCTCCTCAGCCAGAACGAGGAAGACGTGCGCAAATGGCGGGACGCACTTCGTGAGGCGCTGGGTCCGAACGGACTGCTCCTCGTCGATCTCGTTCCGGAACTGAGGCATGTCATTGGCGAGCAGCCGCCGGTGTCCGAATTGCCGCCGCAGGAAGCGCAGAGACGTTTTCAGATTGTGGTTCGACGGTTCATCGGCGTATTTGCGCGACGTGAACACCCGCTCGCGCTCTTCCTTGATGACATGCAATGGCTGGATGCCGCCACACTCGACCTTCTTGAAGATCTGTTGACCCGCAACGATTTGCAGCACTTACTGCTCATTGGTGCGTATCGGAACAACGAGATCAATGCCACCCACCCGCTGGTACGTAAGCTAGAAGCGATCCGTCAGGCCGGAGCGGCAGTGCAGGACATCGTTCTCACACCACTCAGTCGCGACGATCTGGGTAAACTGCTTGCGGACTCGCTTCATTGCCAATTGGAGCGCGCCGCCCCACTGGCAGACTTGATTCACGAAAAGACCACGGGCAACCCGTTCTTCGCAATCCAGTTCATTTCTACTCTGGCGGACGATCGCCTGCTGACATTCGATTACCGCGCGCGGCGTTGGGTATGGGACCTGCTCCGCATTCGTGCCAAAGGCTTCACGGACAATGTTGTAGAGCTGATGGTCGAGAAGTTGAAGCGCCTTCCGCCAGAAACCCAGAAGGTACTCCAGCAGTTCGCCTGCATGGGCAACAGTGCAGAGTTTGAGATGCTGCGGATTGGGTATCAGGGCTCGGTCGAGGACCTGCACGCCCATCTCTGGGAAGCCGTGCGATCGGGCCTCATCTTCCGTGCGGACAATTCCTACGGCTTCCTGCACGACCGCGTGCAGGAAGCCGCCTACTCGATGATCCCGAAGGAGCTGCGTGCCGAGGCTCACCTGCACATCGGAGTGCTCCTCGCCGTGCACACGCCCGCTGAAAAACGTGAAGAGGCGATATTTGAGATCGTCAATCAACTCAACCGGGGCTCCCATCTCATCACCTCTGTCGAGGATCGTGAGCGCGTCGCAGAACTGAATCTGATCGCAGGCCGGCGCGCGAAACTCTCGACGGCATACGACTCGGCGCTCAAGTATCTCAGGGCCGGCAGAGCCCTTCTTGCAGAAGAGACTTGGGAACGTAATCACCAGCTCATCTTCTCGATCGAGTATCTGACAGCCGAGTGCGAGCTACTGACCGTCACGGTTTGCCTGGCCGCCGGGGATCCACTCGCGGAAGTGCAAAAGGAATGCGAGAACGGCCTGGCATTTGCTAGGCGGGTGGGTTTCGGCCCGCTCGTCGAGCGCTGCGGAGCACAACTCGGTTTGATTCTGACCTTGCGCGGGCTGACTGCGACGTTCGGGTGCCTGGATCATGAGGGATACAGCGAACTCGATACCGAACGCCGCTTGGCCAATAGCCCCGATCTGGTGCTCGCCGAGTTCTATTACTGGACGCGAAAGCTGCAGGCGCACTTTTTTGCCGGGGACCTTGCGTCGGCGGTCGACGCCTCGCTGCACGCGGAACCGCTGCTTTGGACGTCGGCGGCAATGTTCGAGTCAGCGGTGTATCGATTTTATGGCGCGCTGGCGCACGCGGCGGTCTGGGATCACGCCACACCGGAGCAGAGACCGACGCATTTCGATTTTGTGCTGGACCAACACCGGCAGCTCCAAATGTGGGCGGAGGTCAACCCCGAAACCTTCGAAGACTGCGCTGCCTTGGTCGGTGCCGAGATCGCCCGCATTGAGGGCCGGCTACTGAACGCTCAGGAGCTGTACGACAAGGCCATCCGCGACGCTCACAAATACGGGTTCGTGCACAACCAGGCAATTGCCAACGAGATTGCCGGGCGTTTCTACGCAGAGCGCGGTTACGAGAAGATCGCGGCGACCTATTTGCGGGCCGCGCGGGCCTGCTACCTGCGCTGGGGAGCCGACGGAAAGGTTCGCCAACTCGAGGAGCTTTATCCGCACCTCAAGGTGGACAAGTCGATCCCGGATTCCACCGCGACAATAGTGGCACCCAACGAGCAGCTCGATTTGGCTACCGTAATCAGAGTCTCGGAAGCCGTGTCAGGCGAGATCGTTTTCGAGAAGTTAATCAACACGCTCATGAGTTCGGCAATCGAACACGCGGGCGCCGATCGAGGTCTCTTGATCCTTCCGCGAGGCGACAAATATCAAATTGAAGCGGAGGCCACAACCAGCAGTGACAACGTGAACGTGGTCCTGAAACAGGCACGCGTCACGGCCGCAGATCTACCGAAGTCTGTGTTTCGCTACGTCCTTCGGACAAAAGAAAGCGTTCTCCTGCACGATGCGTCCAGTCAGAGCGCGTTTTCAGAGGATGGCTATATTCGCGACCACCGCTCACGGTCAGTGCTCTGCCTGCCGATACTTAAGCAGACCAGGTTGATCGGGATGCTGTACTTGGAGAACAACCTTACGACTGCCGCGTTTACTCCTGCTCGAATGGTAGTCCTCACACTGCTCGCTTCCCAGGCGGCTATCTCAATAGAGAACGCCAGCCTGTACCGCGATCTAGCTGAGCGGGAGGCCAGGATCCGACGGCTAGTGGATGCTAACATCATCGGCATCTTCGTCTGGGATCCGGACGGTCGAATCATCGATGCCAACGAAGCGTTTCTCCGCATCGTCGGATACGGCCGCGACGATCTCGTCTCCGGTCGACTGCGCTGGCGGGATCTGACGCCCGCCGAATGGCGAGATGCCGACGACCGACGTGTGGCGGATCTGGAGGCGACCGGAACCACGCAACCCTACGAGAAGGAGTACTTCCTGAAAAGCGGCGGCCGCGTGCCGGTGCTGGTCGGGGCAGCGACGTTCGGCGGGCGACACGACCAGGGCGTGGCCTTCGTGGTCGACTTAACCGAGCGCAAGCGGGCGGAGAAGGAAATTCGCGAAAGCGAGCGGCGTTACGGCGAGGTGCAGATGGAGCTCGTGCACGCGAATCGAGTCGCAACAATGGGGCAGCTCTCGGCTTCGATTGCCCATGAAGTCAACCAGCCGATTGGGGCGACGCTCAACAATGCCTCTGCGGCGTTGCACTGGCTGAGCAAAGAACCGGCAGATCTGGAGAAGGCTCGGCAGGCTCTCAACCGGATTTTTGCAAACGGCAATCGCGTCAGCGAGGTCATCGGCCGCATGCGCGCGCTTTTCAAAAAGGCACCTCTCCGGAAAGAAGACGTGGACATCAACGGAGCAATCCTCGAGGTCATCGCCCTGACCCGTGGCGAGGTCGTGAAGAATGGCATTTCGGTGCAGTCACACCTCGTGGAGGGCTTGCCGCTCATTCAAGGAGATCGGGTTCAGCTGCAACAAGTGATCATGAACCTGATCATCAACGCTATTGAAGCATTAAGCTCGGTCAGCGAGCGGTCGCGAGAGTTAGTGATCACCACTGGTAAGGTCGAGCCGGACGGCGTGCTCGTCGTAGTGCGGGATTCGGGTCCAGGTCTGAGTTCACCGGGTCTCGAGCACATCTTTGACGCCTTCAACACGACAAAGCCCGGCGGCTTGGGGATGGGTCTATCGATCTGCCGCACCATCGTTGAAGCGCATGGGGGACGACTATGGGCTACCGCCGCCCAACCTCAGGGCGCGACTTTTCAGTTCACCCTGCCTGCACAGTCAAGTCAGGCGATGTAAACTGAACATCCTGCAGCTGGCCATGTGTGGACCGCTCCGGGTGGGCAAGGAGAATCTTCATTTTACAGCATTGCACGCAGCAGGCATGTGTTCGGCCTGTTTGCGCGCTGCACATAACCGCTGGCCATAATGCCCTACGCGGATCAAGTCCCGATCAACAGCACGCATTCGAAAATGCCGTGGCCCATGTGAGCCGTCCTGATCGCCGGATCGACCGGCACTGCATTAAGTGCTGTTCGCCCTCCCAACCGTTACGTCACGCTGGGTGTCCGGTGCATCTCGTCTCGATCACGCCACGAGCGGCGGGTGCGTTGTATCGTTCGTTCTTGGCCATCATAGCCCAAGCGGTTCTGGCGAGTTTGTTGACGAGCGCGATGGCAACGACCTTGGTGGGTCGCCGGGCCAACAGTCTAGCGAGCCAAGGCCGATGCCGCGTGCCATGCACCTTGACATGGCGGATCACGGCGAGTGAGCCAGCCGTGAACAAGCTGCGACCCGGTGGTCCAGATCACTGAGGCGTGGGACACGCTACGGATGCAAGCCCCATGAAATACTCACTCAACAAACTATGCAAGAATGAGAACGCCGTAACAAGAACTGCGCTTAACGCCGCGATCGAGCCGCCGCTCTATCTCTAGTCCGCGCAACAACATCAGGCACAGCAGCGTCACAGAGAACAAGAATGCGCGCCATATTCCCAGCGTCAACTGCATCGCCTAATGGCGCCGAGGTGACCGTCAAGGACACCAAGCGTGGCAACGCATGATTTGGACGATCGGACATGTGTTTCGGACCCTCGGATTGAGCTTGTCCTAGTCTTGGGGACACGACGATAATTATCGCGGGTCTCGCGGCTACGATTTTCTACGCAACCGCGACGTTAAAAGGAATCAACATCGGTCAGAACACTTTACCGCAAGATCAGAAACATTTTCGCAAGGCGCGGGTCGACAATTCCGAGCCGGCAGGCAATATCTGTTTCCGCGGAAGCTCCGCGACAAACCGCTTGACCATCGCCCTGCCTACAATGGCAACGAACCTGGAAAGAGTCCGAACCACAGCAAAACTTTCGAGTATGAGTATGCGGCTGCAGCTTTATCAGGTGCGATATTTCTTAGCCCTAGCAAAGACGCTCAATTTTACGCAGGCTGCGAAGCAATGCAATGTGACGCAGCCGGCGCTGACAAAGGCCATACAAAAGCTGGAGGAAGAACTCGGTGGCACGTTGATTCACCGTGAACGTCACCTCACCCAGCTGACCGAGCTGGGCAAGATGATTTTGCCCACGCTGGAAAAAATATTTGCGGCCGCGGAGGCGGTGCGGCTTCAGGCGCGAGGCTATCAAAAGAAGACAATAGCTCCGCTTAAGATCGGGCTGGTGCCGTCGGTCTCCGCCGCACTCATCACGGAATTGCTGTTGGAGCTCGCCAGGATCATCCCTGACCTTCGACTCGATCTGCGGGAGGCGGATGCCAACGGGCTCGTTGCGATGCTTTTGGATGGCGAGATCAATGCCGCGCTCGTCGGTGACGCCGTGGAGCTACCTGAGCGTATCGATCGCTGGCCACTGTTCGAGGAACGATACGTGCTCGTCCTGTCGCGGAAACATCCGATGGCGAGGCAAACCGTTATCCCGCTCCAAGACTTGCATGAGGCGGTATTTCTCGAAAGGGTCGGATGCGACGTCGCAGGCCGATTCAAGCAGGCTTGTTTTGTCGACCATCCAGGCCCTAAAGTTGTGCACAGGAGCGCCCAGGAAAGGCATCTTCAGCAAATGGCATCCGCTGGTTTTGGAGCCATCCTGGCGCCAGAGCACGCTCCCAGGCTGCCGTCGCTCGCCGCTATTCCAATTGAAGGCGACCCTGTCCGGCGCGAGGTGCAGCTTTTGGCCGTGGCGGGGAGGCAGTATTCGCCGGCGCTTGACGCCTTTATCAAGGTCGCTCGCGTTCGCGACTGGACGAGTGCGCTGGACAAACTCCGCCGCGTATCTGCCCCTGCCTCAAACAGAGACAATGTTGGCAAGGCTGAAGCACAAGGTGCGGGCGCCTTGGTCCAAATCACAGGCTCCGGTCCCGCCTCCTCATGCCCGAGCTTGTCGCGGGCATCCAGCCGCCGTTGCTGAAGTGACGCGAAGTCGTGGATGGTGGGAACAAGCCCGGCCATGACGCTGTTGCAGTCGCCACGCGTAGCCTTACATCATCGGGGTGCTGTAGGGCGCTGGCGGGTCGCCTGCCACGTCCAAAAGCCTCAGGCCCATATCAGCTCGGCTTCGGCACAGCGGGGCAATGCCATCTCGCGTAGACATCCAGCCTGCGGGTGAAGGGCCCTTCCGTGCTCACCTGATCTGGCTCTTGATCGGTTCGATCTTCGTTGCCTTCGATTGAAGACGCTGAACAAATATCCAGTTGCGGCCGACCGAGTAGTGGTTGCGGCCGAACTAGGTATATTCACGCGGTGCCGTATGAGATCCACACTGCGCTCACCGACGACGTCATTCAGTTCGCCGATCTACTGCCCAGAAACCGGCGAGGGACCTACCGCCAGATGGCGTGGCCATCCCTTTGATCGCGCCTGCCGGAGCCATGGCATTGAACATCGGCTGAGCCAGCCTAATTCTCCCTGGAGCAATGGTCAGGTCGAGCGAATGAACCGCACCCTCAAGGAGGCGACCGTCCGACGCTATCACTAAGAGGATCCAGCTCCGCGATCACCTCGCGGCATTCCTCGTTTCCTACAACTTCGCCAACCGATTGAAGACTTACAAGGCTTCACACCACACCCTATGAGCGAACAGCAAAGCTTGGACCGACAATCCCGGGCGATTCAGATACGATCCAATCCACCTCACATCGGGACTGAACAACTAGTTGCGGTGACTCGGCTTGTCCCCGTGCGCCCTCGCTGTGTTGTCAGGCCCATCGCGACTTTCGAACAGGATTCGTTCGGCGGCGCCCGCAAGATCGTCATATTGGCCGCTTCGCAGCGACCACATGAACGCGCCGAGCGCTATGGCGCCGAGCGCGAGCGCAACGGGAATCAGGAAGAAGTAATCTGTCATCGGGCTTTCTCCATCGCAAGTGCCCGGCCGGAGATATCGCCAGCGGGCGCGCGCCCGCGCGGCTCTTTGCGCGAGCGCCAGCCCTGCAGTCGCAGGGCATTGGCGATCACGAGCAGTGACGAGGTCGACATCGCCACCGCCGCCACCAGCGGTGTCACATGGCCGAGGATCGCGATGGGCACTGCAATGGCATTGTAGCCGATGGCGAGGATGAGATTCTGGCGCACGAGCTGCCGCGCATTGCGCGCAACCGCAATGGCCTGCGCCACGGCGAGAAGACTGTCGTGCAGGAAGACGAGGTCGGCGGCATTGCGTCCGACATCGGCGGCGGTGGCCGGAGCCATGGATGCATGGGCGGCGGCGAGGGCAGGCGCGTCGTTGAGACCGTCGCCGACCATCAGCACGCGGTGTCCTGCCTCCGTCAGATCAGCGATGTGTTTCGCTTTGTCCGCGGGCGAGACGCCGGCGCGGTAGGCAAGTCCGAGGTCCGATGCAAGATGGCGTACCGGTTCGTCTCGGTCGCCAGACATGATCTCGACGCGGCATGCTTGATTGGACATGGCAAGCACGGCCTCGCGGACGTCCGGGCGAAGATCGCTATCGAAACGGAAGGTCGCGCGCAGCCGCCCGTTCTCGGAGAGGACAACGCCGGTGGTGGCCGACTGTTCGGCTGCCGCCGTCAGCGCCCAGTCCGCCCGGCCCAGCCTGTAGGTCGTCGTGCCGATGGTGGCCTGCATTCCAGCGCCCGGCTGCTCTGAAAGATCGTTCAGCGCCACAGGCGTGACGGCATTGTCGCGTCCCGCGGCGACCAGCGCGCGCGAGTAGGGATGACGTGAATGGGCCGCGATCGAAGCGGCGATCGCCAGCGCCGCGAGATCGATGTCATTGCGATTCATGAGCCGGAGCCGATCCATGGTCAGCGTTCCAGTCTTGTCAAAGATTACGGTGTCGACTTTGGCGATGCGCTCCAACGCGCCGCCGTCCTTGACTATGACGCCGCTCTCGAACAAATGCCGCGCGGCAACGACCTGCACCATGGGCACGGCAAGGCCGAGCGCGCAGGGGCAGGTGATGATCAGCACCGCGATGGCGATGGTTGCCGCGCGATGCAGGTCGCCTTCCACGATCATCCAGCCGATGAATGTCAGGAGTGCGGTGACATGCACGACCGGCGCATAAAGCCGCGAGGCGCTGTCCGCAACGCGCCGGTAGACCGAGCGCCCGGCTTCGGCCGCTTCCATCATTCGTACCATTTCGGCGAGAAATGAATCTTTCGCGGCAGCCGTCGCGACGAGGGTGAGCGGGCCGGTCAGGTTCAGCGTACCCGCGGACAGCGCCGCGCCCGGTGCAACCGGCTGCGGCAGGCTCTCGCCGGAGACCAGCGAGCAGTCGATCTCCGATTGTCCTGTTTCGACGCGGGCATCGACCGGCACGCGCTCGCCCGCCGCCAGCAGGATGTGCATATTCGGCCGGATCTCGTTCACCGGCAGATAGGCGTGGGTGCCGTCGTCCTGCACCACGAGCGCGCCGCGCGAGGACAGGCGGGCCAAGCCTCGGACAGCGGTCCGTGCGCGCTCGCGCATCATGTGATCGAGCGTGCGGCCGATCAGGAGAAAGAACAACAGTGATATTGCGGCGTCGAAATAGGCGTGCGCTTCATGATGGAACGTTTCGTAGAGGCTCATGCCCAAGGCAAGCAGCACGCCGATGGAAATCGGAACGTCCATATTGGTCTGGCCATGGCGCAACGCGCGCCAAGCGGAAGAAAAGAATACGCGGCCCGAATAGATCAGCGCGGGGAAAGCGATCAGCGCGGAGATCCAATGAAACATGTCGCGGATCGGGGCGTCCGCGCCGGACCATACCGACACTGACAGCAGCATGATGTTGCTGGCGGCGAAACCTGCCACCGCAAGCGCGCGGATCAATTCTTTCAGTGTCTCCTCGGTCTTGTCCGTGCCCGCATCGTGAAGGTATGCTTCGTAACCGATTTTGTTGAGTGTCTCGATGAACGGTGCGGGCGGTTTGTCCGCCTGCCAGCGAATTGCGACCCGCTTGGAGGAGAGATTGACCCGCGCTTTTTCCACGCCGGGAAGCGCGCCGAGGGCCACTTCGACCTTCTGGATGCAGCCGCCGCAGTGAATGCCCGGCACCGAGAGGTCAGTCTGGCGGACGCCGTCGCCGATGATACGGCTCGCGAGCAACACTTCCTCATTCGCGGTGTGGGGATCGGCCATCGCGAGAGCGAGTTCAGCGCTGGGCGCACAACAACTCATCGGCACTCCGTTTCTGCACTTCGCCGGCATTCCGCCGGCGGCGTGTCGTTATATTGCGGCTTCGACCGCCATCGCGCTATAGGCGTGCCAGGTGCCGTGCCCGAGCAGGGGAAACACGATGATCAGGCCCAGCATTCCAGTGGCAAGGGAGAGCAGGAACAGTGCAAGCGCAATGGCACCCCAGGTCAGCATCACGGTCAGGTTGTTCCAGACCAGCGCCATACTCGAGCCCATGGCGGTGAGGGCGTCAACGCGCTTGTCGAACATCATGGGAATTGAAAACGCGCTGATGGCAAACGAGAAGGCCGCGAACAGTCCGCCGACGGCGCTTCCGACAATGAGCATCGCCCAGCCGACCGGCGTGGTGAATAGCATCGGTGCGATATACTCGAGGCCGGTAAACGGCACCAGGCCGAAACACAACGCGTAGATGATCACCGCCGCGCGCATCCATGTGATCATCAAAAGGCACAACAGGACGCCCACGAACAGGATCTGTCCGCCGCATCGCGGCCTGACGAAGATCATGTTCGCGAGATTGACGGGCAGGCCGGCGGCGAGGCGGCGGCTTTTTTCATACAGGCCGATTGCGAGGATCGGGCCCACCACCATAAAGCCGGCGAACGCAGGAAATAGGATGTAATCCCACTCTAGGCGAAACAGGCCGTCGACAATCGCAACGGACGCGAGAAAGATCATCAGGCCGTAGCTCAGGCTCGTCATCGGCTGCACGGTCAGGTCGTGCCAGCCTTTCGTAAGCCATGTGAAGGCATCGGCGGGAACAAGTAAGCGATGCCAGCGGTTTTTTGTGGGAAGCGGAGGCAAGACGGTCGGGATCATGGTCATGTCGATCATTCCACCTGCGCTTTGGTTGTCATGGAGGGTTTAGATGAACACGACGAGGTCGCCGCGCTGAAGCTCTTGGTGCCGTTGCCTTCGCCGTGCGAGAGATGAGCGACGCAGTCCGGCTGTGAGGATACAGCCACGTAAAGCAGATGCGCATTGGCGGCGGCAAACACGATCAGTCCGATGCCGATCGACAGCCAGACGATGGACTTCGCCTTCCACCCACCATGGGATGCCGCCGCGCTGCTCATGGGGCGGGCATCCTCTCATCGAAAAGGTAGAGCGCCAGGATCTTGCGATCGAGCGGTGTCAGGCGGCCCTCCCATGACGGCATGTGGCCCTGCCGTCCATTCCACAGCGTGTTCGTGATCGTCTGCACGTCGCCGCCGTAGATCCAGAACTTATCGGTCAGGTTCGGTGCGCCCACGTCGCTGTTGCCCTTAGCATCCTCGCCATGACATGCAGCGCAATTGGCAGCGAATATCTCCTTGCCAGCGTCCACATCGCCGGGCTTTGCGGTCTTCGCGGTGGATGGATCGGAGAGCGAGCGCACGAAGGCCACCACCTTGTCGATATCAGCTGGCTGGAGAATCTGATCATGGCCGAAAGCCGGCATCTGCGAGGTGCGGCTGTCAGGATGCGGCGAGTTGATGCCGACGCGGATGGTCTCGGCAATGGCGTCCGGATCGCCGCCCCACAGCCATGAGGTGGTGGTCAGGTTCGGGAAGCCGTGACCACCCTGCGCGTTGAGCCCATGGCACGCGGCGCAATTGTCGCCGAACACGGTGCGGCCGGTCTGACGCACGATGTTCATCAGCGCAGGATCGGCTTGAATCTCCTGAAAGCTTTTGGCCTCGATCTGCTTAGTCCATGCGCTGCGGCCGAAGGCGGCTCGCTTCAGCGAGTCCTGTACGATGTTGCGTTGGTCGAGGCCGAGCAGTCCTTTGGTGTAGCTGACGCCGAGTGGCCACGCGGGCATCAACACCCAGCAGCCGACCGAAAAGACAAAAGCAATCAACAGGAAAAAGTACACCGCGCGCGGAACGGGTGTGTTCAATTCCTTGATGCCGTTCCACTCGTGCCCGGTCGTGAGATAACCGGTGTAGTAGTCGCGTTCTTCTACCGCCATGGTCCATCCTCGTTGTGCAGGACCGACTTCGCGGCGCGATCGAACGCCTTTTTGTTCGACGGCCAATAGGCGTAGACGACGGTGATGATCGAGAGTGCGATCAGATAGAACAAGCCGAATGACTTCGAGAACCACACCAGCGTACCGTGTCCGAGATCCATGATCACCTCGCAGCTTTTGCGACGGATTTGTGCGCCGCGTCGGTCAGGTGGCCGAGCACCTGGAGATAGGCGACCAGGGCGTCCATCTCGGTGAGTTCGCCAGGCCTGCCGTCGAACGCGCGGACGTTGGTGGCCTTGCCGTAGCGTTGGGTGACGCCATCGGCGTAGGGTGATTCCGGCGCGGCCTGGCCGTAGGCGTCCTTGCTCGCATTCGCGATCATGTCGTCGGTGTAGGGCACGCCGATGGCGCGCTGGGCCTTCAGGTGCGCGCCGAGATCATCGGTGCGCAGCGTCGTTTTCAGCAACCACGAATAGGCGGGCATGACGGAAACGGAAAGCACATCGCGCGGGTTGTTGAGGTGCGCGACGTGCCATTCGTCGGAATATTTGCTGCCAATGCGTGCGAGGTCCGGTCCCGTGCGCTTCGAGCCCCACAGCATCGGATGGTCGTATTTCGATTCAACCGCGAGCGAGTAGGGGCCGTAGCGTTCGACCTCATCGCGCAGGGTGCGGATCATCTGGGAATGACAGGCGTAGCAGCCTTCGCGGATGTAGATGTTGCGGCCCGCCAGTTCGAGCGGCGTGTAGACGCGCATGTCGGGCGCGTCTTCCACCGTCTGGTGGATGGTGAAGAGCGGCGCGATTTCTACGAGGCCGCCGATGCTGGCCACAAGGATGATGCCGAGAGTGAGGCCGATGGCTTTGCGTTCGAGCCGATAGTGCAGTCCGAACACGGCTTACTCTCCCGGTTGAAGGACGGTCCCGCCGAGCACCGGCGATGGCATGTCGGTTGCAGATTCATGCACCTTGCGAATGCCGGTTCTGATCGTCATCCAGATGTTGTAGGCGCCAACGATCGCGCCGATCAGGAACAGCAGACCGCCGATGGCGCGCGCGATGTAGTAGGGATGCATCGCAATCAGCGAGTCGACGAAAGTATAAGCGAGGGTGCCGCTCTCATTGTAGGTCCGCCACATCAGCCCCTGGATGATGCCGGAATTCCACATGGCGAAGACGTAAACAACGGCGCCGGCAAGGGCGAGCCAGAAATGCACCTCGACGAGCCGCGGCGAATACATGCGGTCGCGTTTCCAGAGCCACGGCACGATGGCATAGATCGATCCGAACGTGATCATGGCCACCCATCCGAGCGCGCCGGCATGGACGTGGCCGACGGTCCAGTCGGTGTAGTGGGAAAGCGAGTTGACGGGTCGGATGGCGAGGAATGATCCTTCGAAGGTGGTGATACCATAGAACACCGCCGCCACCATCATGAAGCGCAGCGTCGCATCGTCCCGCACCTTGTCCCATGCGCCGTTCAGCGTCAGCAGCGCGTTAGCGGCGGACGCCCACGACGGAATCAGCAGCATTAGCGAGAACGTCATGCCCAGCGTCTGCACCCATTGCGGTAACGCCGTGTAGTGCAGGTGATGCGAGCCCGCCCACATGTAAAAGAAGGTGATGCCCCAAAAGCTGATGATCGACATCCGGTAGGAATAAATCGGCCGTCTGGCGCGTACCGGCACGAAGTAGTACATCATGCCGAGGAAGCCGGCGGTGAGGAAGAAAGCGACGGCATTGTGACCGTACCACCATTCGGTCATGGCATCCTGCACTCCGGAGAACAGCGAGTAGCTCTTGGCGCTGCCGAACGAGACGGGGACGGCGAGGTTGTTGACGATGTGCAGGATCGCAATCACCAGGATGAAGGCCATGTAGTACCAATTGGCCACATAGATGTGCGGTTCCTTGCGTCGTGCGAGCGTGCGCAGATAGATGGCGAAGTATACGACCCACACCACCAGCAGCCAGATATCCGCGTACCATTCTGGCTCCGCGTATTCCTTGGACTGGGTGATACCCATCATGTAGCCAGTAACGGCGAGCACACAGAACAGATTGTAGCCGAGCAGAACGAACCACGGGCTGAGCTGATCGGGCAGGCGCGCGCGCGAGGTCCGCTGTAGTACGTAGTAGGATGTGGCGATCAGTGCGTTGCCGCCGAAGCCGAAGAGCACGCTGGTGGTGTGAACGGGACGCAGCCGCCCGAAGCTGGCCCAACCGGCATCAAAAGTGAAGTCGGGCTTCACCAAGAGCCACGCCACCCAGTCACCTATAAAGAGGCCGAACACGGCCCATATCATCGCGAGAATAATGCCGAATCTCGTCGGATCGTCGTAATAGCGGTTGAGGCGTTCGTCGCCGGGTTCAGGATCGTAGTAGACCGAAATGACTTTGAATATCCCGGCAAGCGCTGCGACCCCGATGAGCGCGCCGTGAATGCCGAGCGGATCGTCCTTGCCTGCTATGCCAAATATCAATCCACACAGCGCGAGCGCGAGCAGGATCAATAGCGCGTATTGACGTTCAGCCTTGGTCAGTTGTCCGATCATTGTCTTGCTGCCTTCCAAAACCGGAATTCCGATTTGGTCTGCATTGAAAACTCAAAGGTCAGGTCAAATCGCCTGGTGGGTCCGGTCGCCTGCGTCGGCCGCAGCTGCGTAGCGACGTAACGTCCAAATGGATGACATCTTGCTGACGCCTCGCTCAACGAGTCGCTACTTCAACGTAGCAAGATAAGTAACGAGGTCCGTCCGGTCCGTCGGGTTCTTCAGCCCTGTGTAGGCCATTCTATTTCCGGGAACCACCTTCTGTGGCGATTCCAGATACGCATCGAGGGTCTTCGCATCCCACACAATGCCGGACTGCTTCATCGCGCTACTGTAGCTGAAGCCAGGAGCCGTGGCCGCCTTCCTGCCAATGATTCCTTCCAGGCCCGGCCCGACGCGATTGGCATGATCCGTCGCATGGCATGCTGCGCAAGCTTTGAAGATGGTTTGTCCGTGCTCGGCGTCCTGTGCGTAGCTGAGATTCGTGGTTACTCCCGTAAGTACGAGCACCGCGATAAACACTCCGCCTTTCATTGGAACATCCTTTTTAGATCGGGATCAGCGGTGGCGCAGCCGCGCAACCTAACTGTTGAGGTCGTCGTCGAGTCGACGCGCGCGCATGCCTCTAAGGGCTTATCGGGTAAGGACGGATGCACCGACAACAAAGAGGTTCTCTACATTCCTCCCTCGAAATCGGTGAAGGAAAGCGCAGGCGGGACTGCGGTCTAGACCGACAACCGGTACCGCTGTCGAATTTGTCGGCGCACGCGAATAATGGCTCGCCCGACACCACCTCGGCGTAGAGTTCCGGCTCTTTGTTGTCCCAGTACTCGTTCCGAAACGAGTCCCTGCTTGCCGTCTTGATGCGTGATCCGGCACTAAGCGTTAGCGGCGATACCGCCTCGAGGTTTTTGTACGCGTTCATCCTTCGATCTCCTCGCAAACAAACAAAAAATAGGACGGCGAAAGTCGACGGTCCAATGACTTGTGGCTATGGAATCGATGCCATCGACGTTGTGCGGGAAAATAGACGGTGCAGTACAAACATATGCTTCCCGCTGATCGGGCTTAGAGGTCTCTGTAAATAGAAACGTCGATTTCGAGGAGCGGGGGCTGGTGGCAGTCCTCCCTACAGCAGCACGCGGCGCGGCGCGCGGGCCGCTGACGGAGCTGTTGGCGAAAATCTCGCGGGGAGGCGTCGCATCGATCCCTACAACGCCTCGATCGCGGCGACAGAAGCTCCCGTTGTCTCGCCGGGCGCCTGCCGTCGGCGCTCAGGACCCGGCACCAGCTTCCACCTCCTGATCAATCGAAGCGAGGAGGGCTGCGATTGACGCGCGCTTGTTGCCGGGCCGCGATTGAAACCGCAGTGGGTTTGTCGTGTGCTTTAGCATAGTTGTCGCCTCCGGCGTCGGTCGCCGACAAGGGTGGGCAATGGCCTAAGCGCGTCTTCCGTCGTCGCGTTAGGCGCCTTCGGATTCAAAATAGGCCGATCAGCGCGTGTTTGATCCGGCAGCGACCTCACCTCAGCCTCCGCAGTCGGCCTTGGCTCAGCCTTTGGCAGAGATGGAGGGGAGGCGGAAACGCCGTCATCCGCGTTCGACCTAAACTCTATAGGAGCCGCTCCGGCGACAGGGTGCCGCGTCCGTGCTCGGCGCCGCCCATCTCGCAGGCGGTATGGCGTCCGCATAAGCAGTATCGACAGAAGTCTGCGCTTCGACAGTATCGGGTTCGCCCTACTCGAGTAGCACGGCTGGGGTAGCGTTTGCCGCGGCGTCGACCTCTACCATGGAGGGTGGGGGGATCGTGCCATCGGGAGAGAGGCGGAGTCCGCCGAGCGCCGGTTTCGAAATTCTTCATAGGTCGCCTTATTCGGAGCATCCTTATAGTAGGTGATCTTCCGCACCATGAAGCCCGGCCCTATGTCTGCCTTTCCAACTCTGTTGCGTTCCTGGCCCGGCACTGGCGCGCTGTTTGATTGCCAATGGGTATCCTACACTGGGACCCTCTCCGGCCTCGAAGCGTCCAAATTCATTGAAGAACGTGTACACCACGACAACATCGCCTACCGGACGGGTTCAGCTTGTCGGCGTCGCGGCCGCGATCGTTGCGGGTCTGGGCGTCTGTTACCTGCGCCGCATGCTTGGTGATGTCATACGTGTTGAGGCAGTGGAGCTAGCGCTCAACGATGAGCTGCGGTTGCTGATCCATCCGGATATCCGCAAGTCAGGACGAATATACGCATTCATGACGCACTGCGTGAAGTCGATCAAAAAGCTACGCGATTGATAGAGGGCTTTGGGGAACGACTTTGGCTCCGCCGATGTGGCGGAGATCACCGCGGCTTCGCTTCTACCCCGACAGCGCAGCCTTGAAGGTGATTTCGATGAGCTGTTCAGGAAAGGCCAGTCTCGTCACGCCGATCAGGTTACTGGCGCACTGAGGTCGTGCCGCGCCGTAGGCCTCCTTGTGCGCCTTGCCCGCGGCGGCGAATGCGGCGTCGACATCGAGGACATAGAGCGTCTCCTCGACGACATTGTCCAGCGTTGCCCCGAAGCGCGCCAAAAGCTTGACGGCATTGGCGTAGATCGCACGCATCTGCTGTTCCATCATCGAGAACTCGGCCGGCTTGCCGGATTCATCGAGAGAACCAGGCGCGATCAGGTTCCCCTTCTCGTTGTGGCTGAGCTGGCCAAAGACATGGAGCTCTCTCAACTTGTTCAGCTTATCGGTGTGATTGTGGAGGGTATCGTCCAGGGCTTCGGAAAGATCACTGGCAATTTCGGCCCGGGCCTGCTCATCGCTTTCGATCGGTTCGCTTCGGTCAAGGCTAGCACCAGCAATATAGTCGAAGTACTTTTCGCGCGCGCTTTGAAGGGCCGCGCCCTCAAGCGTGGCATTCCTCGCAACCGGATCACGCGGCACGGCGAGCAGCAATAACCATCGTCTATCGACTCTATGGCGAAAGGTGATTTCCCTCGCCGGCGTTGCAAAGTCATTCTCCAACGCATCGTCGTACCGAAACGTCCAGTGCGGCGACCGAGACGCGATGCCGGATTGAGAAGCCGGGAGACTCGAGATGCAAAGCAACGACGTAGTTGAAGTCGTCCCGCTCTCGGGGGGCAGCGAAGTTACCTTGTTCCTGGATGTAACTCCCGTTCTTGCGGGCAACTGCGGGTGTATTGGTGGAATTGGGCGGCCGTCCGGCACCTATCAATCGGTGAGAGCCACGTTGTCCTGAACGTGAGGAGGGTTGAGATCCCAGTGGTTGGCGAAGGGAGCGAAAGTGGCGATCAGCGGACGCCGCAGGGAAGTCGTCGCCAAAGTCATTCGACCGATGCAAACCGGGAGCGCCGAGATGCACGGCATAGCGTCTGATGTCGCGACGGCCGACGGCTGCGCCGCGACGCTCGAACAGGCTCTTGCCGCTCTCGCCGGCCTTGATGCCCTTGTGAACAACGCCAGCGCGGTGCGGGTCGGTCGTCGGGAGAACACGGACGGAGCCCGAGCTGCAGGCCCTAATCGACGTGACCGCACCGATCCTGCTGACGCGGGCGGCACCGCTAGTGATCCGCAACAGCGGCGACGCCATGATGGTGAATGTTTCCTCCGGTATCGCGCCGGTCGGCGCGCCGTTCTACGAGACCTATGCCACGCTAAAGGCTCGGCTTGCCTATTTCGGCGAACCGCCGCGGCGCGAGTTGAAAAGGGAGGGCATCCATGTCCTCTCTATCCCGGCGAGACGGATATGCAAATGATGAAGTCAAACCCCGCCGGGCCCGAACCTGGCTTTACGCGCCAACCGGCCTCCGCCGTTGCCGACGCCATCGCAGAAGGCATCGAAATCGGCGTCCGAGGTGATCCGTAGCGGCCGGGTCCCGGCTCGGATGATCGCGCTCAATCGCGAGAACCCGGTTGCGGTCGATGAGCGCTTGCTCGGTTTGAAGCCGGCGCTAGAGGAAGCGATAAAAGATCATTCGGCGCCTTGAGCGCCAAATAGTTCAAACATGGAGTGCAATTGTGATGCTGCAAAATGGCGATGTCTTTCCCTCTCTTACCTTTGCTCGCGTCGGTGGCGGCGAAATCCATTTGCCTGCCGATCTCGCCGGTTGGTTCGGTGTGGTCCTATTCCACCGCGGTTCCTGGTGTCCGTACTGCAATGCTCAGCTTGCCGCTTTTGCGAGAGCGGCGGACAAATTCGCTGGGGAACGCCTCAAGGTCGTCTCTGTATCGGTAGACGATCGGGAAAAGTCGGAGATGCTCGTCGAAAAGCACAAGCTCAATTTCCCGGTCGCTTACGGCGCCAACGCGCGAGCGGTTTCCGCAGTCACCGGCGCCTTCGTCAATGACGATCCCGTCTGTCTCCAGGCAACTGGCTTCGTCCTCAATCCCGAAGGCCGGGTGGTGACGGCCGTGTATTCGACCCGCGCGATCGGCCGTCTGATGCCCGACGATGTGCTCGGATTTGTCCGCCACCTCAAATCTTTGGCAAAGAACTGACGAGCAGCGGCCGATTAGCGGGAGCTCGATGAATGGCACAGCCGATTCTAGAGCCGCGCAGCCGCGTTATCGATGCGGAATCGTGCCCGGGAGAGTTCGGCGGGGGAAAGCCGGGTCGGCACCGGGGCACGGTGCTGGCCGCCTGCGATCGCCGCGCCCTGCGGGAGTGAGGCCCGCGGGCCTTGAATGGGATACGTATGCTATCGGATCGATTGCGGCTCGGCACGCGCAAAAGCGCAATGGCGATCACCCAGACTGAGGAGATCGCACGACGCCTGAAAGCCGTCGGCACCGAGGTCGAAATCGTCAAGTTCGAGACCACGGGCGATATCGACCAGGTTGGCAAGCTCTTGCCGCATGGCGGCAAAGGTGGGGCCTTCGTGGCGCAGATTCGCGAGGCGGTGCTTAGCGGAAGGCTCCACGCCGCGATGCATTCGCTTAAGGACGTGCCGGGCAATGAGGACACGCCCGGGCTTGTGATCGGCGCGACGCTCTCGCGCGATCCGCCCGGCGACGTCCTGGTGCTGCGGCCGGGCACCTCGGTCGACGAGCTCAAACGCACGCGTGGCAAGGGATTCGAGATCGGCACCAACTCCGTCCGCCGCGCGGCCTATGTGCGGCGGCTGTTTCCGGAGATCGAGGTCATCCATTTCCGCGGCGCCGCCGACAGCCGCGTGCGCAAGCTTGACCAGGGCGCAAAGCAGAAGCTGCCAGATGGCGGTGAGGTGGGGCCTGCGGATGCGTTGATCATGGCGCGCTCAGGCGTTGAGCGCGTCAGGCTTACGAGCCGGATAGCGTACGAATTTTCGATTGCCGAGATGCTGCCGGCAGTGGGGCAGGGGATAATCGCAGTCGAATGCGCCGCGCGCGATTTCGAGACGCGCCGTATCCTGTCAGCGATCGACGACGCGACGACCCACGCGTGCGCCGACGCCGAGCGCGAGGTGCTGTGGGTGCTCAATGGCCATTGTAACTCGCCGATCGCGGGATTTGCGGAAGTCACGGGCGCGGAGATGCAGCTCGCCGCATCCGTGCTCGATCATGCGGGCGGTCGGATCATCGAGGCCTCGCGTGTTGGTCGAGCAAGCCGCCCGCGCGAACTCGGCCGCGCAGTGGGAATGGAGCTGCTCGCCAGAGGTGCTGCCGAGATTATCGAGCGCGGCCGGCCGGTGTGATGGAGCGCCATTGCGGGAACGAAGCCACGAAGCAATCCGGAGTCACAGGTGAGGCTCGGGATTGCTTCGCTTCGCTCGCAATTACGGCCGGACAACGACGAGCGCCAACCGCAGCTTGTGACGGAACTTGCTTGGCTAATTCCCAACGAATTGGTTTGGCGCTTTGCCTTCTCAGGTTGCCCGAAGGACGTAAGAGAGCAGATAGATGCTTCGAGGAGACTCGACATCGATGAAGTCATCCTTGCCATTTCATCCGCAGATCTGTTCGCGTTCCGCTGTTAAGCAATCGTACCATTTCGAGGCCTGCTGATCGATGCCGGGTATAAAGATCCGCAGAGTGGCGCGACGCTGGCAGGAGCGAAAGAGAGTCTCAACCTTCTACGAGCAACGTGATTTCCGTTAGCCTCAACCACAGGAACGGTGAAATCTGCGTCGCAGCCAATCCCCGCCTGACGCGAGCGGCTTTTCGGGGGCAGCACGTCAAAGTCTCATATTCGAGCGCAACGAACTGGAAAGCGAGTCGCAAAGCCATCCCGCATTGTTGGTCTTGCTCGAACATCCGACCTGGCCGGGCGCTCGGCAACGGCAATGGAGCGCACCTCGAGACCCTCGCGCCCCATTTGCGAGGCCACGCGGCATGGGAGGGCTTCTCCGCATCCGACCGCGGCAAGAAGCGGGGCCCATTGCGGGCGGCGCTGGACGAGATTGCAGACCGCACACGCGGCCTAGAAGGTAGCATAGGCTGCACCATCGAAGACTAATAGCGGGCTTGTGGGGTTAAGCCGTCCCAAGGAACTACCGTTCCTTGAAGGGCGGCGCGACATGAGACCGAGTGATTCTGCCGGGACTCTCGGCGGATTCAGACGAAAAACGCCTCGCGGCAGTAGCTCGAACTAATCTTACTGCGTTATGATTTTTCTGGGCGTGCATGATGCTGCGACGGCGCCGCAACAAGGGCATCGTATGACCGTTTTGCTGAGGGCCCGGCTCAGCCGCACGCGCATGGTTGCGATCGAGTTCGGGACGTGGCGTTCAGGCCGCAAGGGCAGATCCTCTGGGTCGATAATTGTCGGGTAAGGGAGAGACCTGGATTGGCGCGGCAGAACGAGGTCCTGAGGGGTGAATCGTCGCCTGTTCGGCGATGAGAAAGCCGTACGCCGCGATGCACAGGGTGGCGTGATGATGGAAGCCACGCCAGCCGCGCCCTTCGTAGTGACCGAGCCCGACCTCCTGCTTGAGTTCCTGATAGTCGCGCTCGATGCGCCAGCGCAGCTTGGCCAGATCGACGAGCTGCGTGAAGCTGACGTTCTCCGGCAGCGTGGAGAGCCAGTATTTGGTTGGCTCTGCTTCGCCCTCCGGCCATTCGATCAACAGCCACTCAGGCGACAGCTTCTCGGGGATCAGTTTGTTGTACCCGACGCGGACACGCACACGCGCGAAGCGCGAGGATAGCTGGTCGGCCGAGCCTTCCCGCCACGTCACCGTGCGCCAGGCCTGCTTCGGTAAACCGAGTGCCACTTTTTTGGCCGAGACCAGTTCGGGCTCGTCGCGGCGGCCGGTGTTGTTCATCGGCTTGTCCATCCGCCGTGGGCCACTGCCAGGGGCCCACATCAAGATGGTCGGCACGATGCCGACCACGTAAGGTACGCCCAACTCCGTCATGCCTGCACGCAGCCGCGCGTCCCTGCCGTAGGCCGCATCCATCAACGCGACGCCGCGTGGCAGACCGCTCTCGCAGGCCCAGCGGATTTGCTCCAGCGCGATCTGCGGCTTGGTCCTGAACTTGATCTGCTTCGGCACGCCTGCCTTCTTCCGCCGGGCACGATCCTTCGTCCAGGCTTCCGGCAGGTACAGCCGATAGGCCACCGGAAGGCTGGCGGCAAGATTGGCAACCGACAGCGACACCGCGACACCGCGACCTGGCAATTGGCCTGCTTGCCGAGCTGCCCGCAATATTGGTGGTGCACGCCGACCGAATGCTTGCCTTGCTTGGGGAACGAGGTGTCATCGATGATCCAGGCCTCGATCGTTCCGCTCTTCTCGGTCGCCGGCAGCACCATCTCGCGCACCTTGGCCAGCACGCCCTCGTCCGACCAAGCCGCGTTGGCGACAAAATGCAGCAACGACTGGTGCTGTGCCGCCGTCCGCGCTGGAGCCGTCCGCGCCGCCATCGGCTCAACGCTCTTGCGTTCCCCAGGCAGCATCAGGCCCGTGCAATAGTCGCGCAGCGGTCTCGTCCGCTCCACGTGGCCGATCACGCTTCCAAGACCGGCTACATACTCCCCAAACCGCGTTTCGCTATCTCCACCCTGATCGAGATTCATCTGGCCCTTCGCGCGCCAAATATTGAATCTCCTCAATTACTTGATTCTCAGCCTCAATGACTGCGACCGTCTGACTCAGTACGACTAATCATTCATCCGCCCGGAGACATCGACTGAAATACTTCGTCGCGCAGATAGAAGTGGTGGAAGAGAGCCGCGGCTGCATGCACGCCGGCAACCCAGAGGATGGCGTTGCCGAGGGTGGTGTGTAGTTCCATGATCAGCTGCCCTAGTCGATGCGCCTTCGCGATCTGGGGAGCTATGTCGAATCCGGGAAGGGTGACGGGAATCCCCAAGAGCCAGGTACCAAGCACCGCCGTTATTGGAATCGCGGTGAGGAGCGCATAAAGCGCGAACTGGACGAGTTTTGCGGCCGCAGCCATCCATCGCGGCATCGGCTGCTTCATGGGCGTGCTGTCGATCAGCCGCCATAGCAGCCGCAGCACGACGACAATGAACACGAGCACCCCAAGCGTCTCGTGAATCCGGCGGAGCCCGTCCGCGCCGGCGGAATAGAGCGAATCGGGGTCGCCCTTGCTCACCACATAAGCGGCGAGAACCAGCATGACGGTCAGCCAATGGAAGGCCTGGGCACCGGCGCCGTAGCGAGAGGAAGTGCTGCGCAAAGCGATTACTCCGATCTTGAGCCCGCCGCAGCGGTTGATGAACAGTGGCGGCGCGTCGCCAGAGATTTGAATGCTTGGTAAGCTGGCTGATGGTCTCCCCGGCGCCCAACTTTAAATTATGACAAACCCATCGCCCAAGCGTACACCATCGGTGTCCGAGCGTCCGGCACTCTTCAACCCGGACTGCAAGAGGAGATGATCATCGCAGTGGCCGCGGAGATTGTGGGCAGCAGCTTCAATTCGCTTGCAATGGTGTTCCGCTCGCCTTCATCCATCTTCGCAGAAAAGTTCGCAGAGAACTTGTCATCGAGCCGGACGGCGCAGCGGCCCGACCTGAAAGATCGCTCGAAACCCAGCCGTCCGGGTTTTCCGTGACGGCGGCGCCATCTTCTTGCACAGTTGTAGCCGGGATAAGCGAGCAGCTCATGCTGGCTGTTCTTCAGGACGGGCATTGGATTGCCTGTTCAGTCGTGTAGTGGGCTGATACTGAGCTTTGTGACTGGGGCGCGTACTAAAGGCGTAGATGTCAGTTTCTAATGGCCAAGCGGACAGATCGCGATCAATCTGAACTTTACCGCTCGTGACCAAGGGCGACGTGCGCACCGAGGAACGCTAAAATCTCTCAAATACATGTTGGCGATCGGCGGCTCGAGGGAGCCGCACGCTGCCAAGCTTTGACGTCACCACCGATTGTAGTCACCCCAGCCGTAAGAGAAGTCGGGGTAGTAATAGGTCGGATAGCGCCAATATGAATTATAGGTCGGATAGCGCCAGTACGAATTATAGGTGGGATAGTCCAAGTACGAAGGGTAGGGATAATCATTCGGCGTGCGTTGCACTCCGCGTGTGCCCCGATCCCGCCGCACCCGATAGCGCACGTCCGTCTTTACGGCGGCTATTGCCGCCTTGATCGACGTGCCATTGATCGGCGCAGCAGACGATTTGGCCGTGGTGGTAACTGCGATAGGAACGGCAATTGCGAGCGCAATCGCAAGGCTGCGGACTTCAATCTTCATGGTAGCTCCTGTTCGTGTAAAAGATGACTCCCATCACCCAACGAGAATGACCTTGCAACGCCGACGAGGGAAATCATCTCTCGCCATAGAGTCGATAGATGATCGTTATTGCCACCGAGCCGCGTGATGCCGTAGCGAGGTTATGCCACCAGCCGTATCTGCAGAAACTTTTAAACCCGTTGCCGCCCTTGGACCAATCGAGGTTGCGCGTGCCAACGCGCCGCCGTCCTTGACCATGACGCCGCTCCTACAACGGATTTGTCGTGCGCCATGTCGCCGACCGGATGCCGGACCGAGGTAAGAGAGGGAAAGACATCGCCATTTTGCAGATAGGGCAAGATGCCTACAGAGAAAATTTCAGAAGATCCGGAACTGTATGGGTAACGACCAAGCTGTTCTTGCACACTCAGGTCTGGTGGCGGCACGAAGCCAAGTCCCCCGACTCGCCACTCGATCCGAGCTGACCCGGACGCGTTACGTCGCCTCTTGGCCCTTCAGAGATCTGACAACAGCCGGTCACTACGTCTGCTGTTCAGCGTAGACCGGAAGTGACGGCTTGGCCGCCAAAAACGGCGCTCATGACCCGTTGCGGAAGCGGTCGGCTTGAGGGGCGCGCTCCCAACACCTTCGTACTATTCCCTGGCCCCTTTGGATGGCCGGCGCATTACCCACGTACAATTGAGCGGCTGACCGCGCTCGTCCTAGGCTGCACGCGTAGGAAAAGCGGACAGGCCCATGCAGTGCCACGGTGGAAAAGGATGATCGACGAACGGCGACGATAGTACCAACAGGAGACTACGATGCCCCATTGCTCCGATAACCTTAGATCTGGCAGTGCCGCGCGATGCGCAGTGTGTGATGGCAAGTTTGGTCTCGTCCGGCACTACGCGTGGCGAACCCCGAGAAGTGCGTCGATCGCTTCAGAACCCGCAGGCAAAGTGATCGCAATTGGGTGAGCCGGCTCCAAATCACCTTCGACCAGCCGCCCGAGAACCGCGCGAGGGCTTTATGACGGTCCAGATCTCACAAGGAGACAAGGAATATTTAGAAACAGCAAAGAGTTTGCTCCGTGCCGCCAAAACCATGAGCGACTCAGCGATTGCGGGTCAGCTCAAGGCCTTGGCCGCTAGCATGTCACGTTTTGAAGTGGTGTCAGCTCGCGAGAAAGACGCATGCCTCTCGAATTCTGCACCATTGAAGCGCTGAACCTGCGCCCCGGCTCCAAGGATCTGGAAGCATTCAACGTCGAGCGTGTGCGCGGCTACCTCGAGTGCAATCTCGGCTGCACAAAGAAGGAAGTGATCCACGCGCTAGGCCTGAATCCGCGCACGGTGGCCAAGGCCATCAAGATCATCCGCGCACGATCATGAAGTTATGGCCCCAGCGCGGCCAGTCACGAGCTTTTTATTCCGTCGTTACCGCCTGCAGAGCTTCAAAGTTGGGGCTGAGATACTAATTCAAGGTGGAATGATTATCATCATCTAATAGCGGGCATGTTCTCTAACTAATGTTTGGAGCGAATATCGGCGAAGTTGTTCGATTTGTCCGAAAGTCTGAGCGAGAGCGGGCCCGTCTAGTTGGAGAAGCCCGCGCGATATATGACAGCATCTTTCCGCCGGCTGATCCAGCCAGCAAGCAGCAGGACAACGCACCGATAAGTCATAAGGTCAGCGGCCCCATTGCCCATCGTAGCGACGGGGTTCTCCTGTCGTGATCAAGATCATCGCCTTGCTCTGCAGTCTCTCCTCTCCGGAAAATTGCCACGAGCAGACCGTCACCACCTCGGACTTCGCTGACGTCTCGATGCAGTCCTGCCTGATGGGCGCGCCGCAGCTCGCCGAGTGGATGAAGCAGCATCCCGCCGAGCGCCTAGCGGCATGGCACTGCGTGATTGGCAAACAGGATGGCACGGGAGCTTAGGGAGGAAAGCCGCTTCCACGGGTGCTTTGAAATCGCTTAATCACAATGGCTGCGATTTCAGGCCATCATGTCACAACGTGCAAAATGTGGTGCCGATTATTCGGAACCGCTAGGGGTGGCACGTTGTGACCGGCGAGATGTCCAGTCATGGCCCAACTCGGACTTCTGGAGAGGTCTGCTATTGCGCCGCTATCAGGGGCGCGGCGGACCTACTATGCACTTGGTCTGCATCGGTCCGGGCTGCCGTTGTGGCCGTTGTCCGGGTTCAGCGAGGCGTCCAGCTCATCAACTTCGCAGCCCTCGCCGCCGGGTAAAGGGAAATGCCCTGTGACTATCTATCCGATAACCGTTTATCATGGGCCTTGATTCAGACGCGATCGCATGCCGGCAGGCCTTGCCTGCTGCGGCTGCGAGCCAGCTCGCCGTATCTTCAATCGAAGTTCTATCCATCACCCTCGGATTTCGCCGGGACGCATCCATGTACTTGGCGAAAGGCACGGAGAAAGCTGCTGCAGCTTCTATAACCGATCACCCATGCGATCTGCTCAACTGAGGATGTCTTGGCGGCGAGCATATCGGCTGCTGCAGGCTTCATCCGAATTACCACCCGATAACCAGTCATTATCGGTAGCATTCCCAATCTTCATTTCAGCATGTGCTTGCACTCTGGGATGGTGACATCCTGGATGCGAGACAGTTTGCTCTCAACGAAAAGTCCGACGAGATCGCCCGATCACCCGGAAGCTTCTCGTGACTCATCTTCAGCAATGATGTGTTCCGCAAAACCAGCGAGACCGAGTTGGCGATGTCGATAAGTGTTCAGGGCGAAAGAGGTAAGGAAGAGCAAAACGCGACCTTGGCTCTTCTCGAGGCGAGAAGCCAAGAAGGACTTGCGAAAGCGCGCTTCGGGATAGTTCTTCAGCGGTCACGAGCGTTAGCCGGGGCTGTGCTATTTACAGAAAGGAAGGCCGCCGAAAGGGTGTTTGACGCAACTCCGCCTGAGCGTTCGACCGCTTCGCGGCTGGCGGCTTTGGGCGAGCTTGCCGGTTTGATCGTGCACGAGGTGAATCAACCACGGACTGCGCTGATAACCAGCGCGGAGGCCCACAGCTGTTGGCTGTCAAGATGTCGAATGGAGATATCGAAGGCGGTCGAGGCTGCTAACCAGGTCTGTAGACAAAGGAACGCGCTATGTTGCGATCGAGTGTGGATTGGAAGTGCTGGCCAACGGTGGCTCAGGCGAGCCTCAGCTTCATCAGGATCGACGGCGTCATTTTGGAAGTATTAGGCATGTTTCGTGACGAGCTCGAGAAGTCATCCATTTCCGTGCGTGCCGACATCGATGAAGGGTTGCCGGAGTTGAGGGGAGATCGCTTGCAGCTACAGCAGGTTGTTTTCAACCTGCTGCGAAACGGCATCGATGAGATGAAGGATGTGTACGGCCGGCCGCGAAGGCTGGAAATATCGTGCCGTGCTGATGAAGTCGAAATGTTAGCGACATTTCGACATTGCGGTGTTGGCTCCGGAATAAACACAAACGATATGAATCACGTGTTCGATCCATTCTTCACCACAAGGGATTCTGGAATGAGTTCAGGCCTACTCATAAGCCGGCGCATTATAGAGGCTCATCGTGGACGGATCTCGGCAGAAACGAATGAGGATTGCGGCCTGACTATCCGGTTAGCGCTGCCGCTATGAGGAAGACCAGGAGCGCTCAGGGCGGGTTACAGCATTTCAACTTGCTTACGAAGCAGGCAGCTTTGGCGTCCCAGTTGCGAACAACGTCACCGTCTGCCGTTCAGGATAGTTCAGTCGAAATGAACCAATCCAATCACGGCGATTATGAGTGTACTCACCTCAAGTGCGGACCCCGAGCATAATCGGTTCGCCTCCAATGTATAAGCGTCGCCTGAGGCTAGGTGGGAGCGGCAGCTGGGTTCACTAGAGTTCTCGGGTGCGCAGCCCCTCGATTCATCGGCCGAGTAACCTCGGTCGTTATCATCGATGACAACGATGGCATCGTGCAGTACGCGGAGCGAGCCCCGCGGAAAAGCGGATCGCCAGGCGATCAATCAACTCCGATCATCTCGATCGCCCGTTCCGCAAAGCCGTTGTCGCAAGGCATTTATCCGCTTCACCTCGCGAGGTGTAAGTATCGGACGTTTAGAAGAGATTAGCTCATCTTCATCGCTCCAGACTTTGCCCTCTCCCAACGACATTGAGCACAAGCGACCTGTCACATGGAAGAGAGCCGGGCGAAGACGACCTACAAGAGGCAATTCGTCTTTCCGCGCCTTGCGCGTCGTGAATGGCTCGGCGGTGCAGCTTCGCGGCGCAACTCCAAGCTATCGCGATCCTCTATAGTTTCAATAACTTTACTTAAGGCGCCGCAGAAATAGAAATGGTCCATGGAGTCGGCATTGCTTCGGCGAAACGCCGTCGTCGGAATGCGCATGGTGGGAACGTGGAAAGATGCACGTAGTGAAGATATCGCAGGTATTGCTGGCTGAAGTGGTGATTATATCGCGCAGCGCAGCCGACATCAATATCTTTCGACTGCCAACGAAGGGTCGCGAGTTACTCAACACATCAATCTTGCATCGGACAAGGACTATGTCATGTCACGCGCATGTATCGGAATAGTGGAATGAGTGAGAAAAACGACAAAGAGAACCAGCAAATGACATCGCCCCAAGACGGCTTGATGAGCAAGATTGCTCAAGAACTTGCTTCCGCAAGCACGAATACAGAGGACTTCTACGCCGACCTGAAGCCATTCGCCAACTTCGAGCAACTGACGAATTTCGATCGCTATCTTCCTCTGCCGGACGACTGGTTCATCGGGGTAGCCGATGTTGTCCAATCGACTCGGGCGATAGAGATCGGTCGATACAAGGCAGTCAACACCGTAGCTGCTGCGGTGCTGGTCGCGATAACTAACGCGTTACCTAGACTCGGCTTTCCTTATGTTTTCGGCGGCGACGGAGCGACCGTAGCCCTTCCGGGTAAGTATCTCGATGACGTGCGGTATGAATTGGCGCGAACTGCGGCTTGGGCCGAAGATTCTCTCGGTCTTGTGCTTCGAGTCACGATCGTTCCCGTTTCGGAGATCCGCGCGGCCGGTCACGATGTCCGTGTCGCGCGATATGCCGCATCCGAGAATGTCTCGTATGCCATGTTCACCGGGGGTGGCGTTGCCTGGGCGGAAACGCAGCTAAAGAAAGGAGAATTCGCGATACATCGCGCACCGTTGGATGCCAAGCCTAATCTATCAGGGCTCTATTGCGGGTTCGGTCCAATCCCTACCGAGCAGGGGGTCATCCTGTCTATTATTGCCTTACCGCTCGAAGATCAGGCGTCGTATAGGGCGCTGGTGGCAGACGTTTTGACCCTGATTGAATTTTCGTCGCGCCGGTCGGGACATCCGTTGCCGGAGGGCGGTCCGCTACCCAGCTGGCTCGGAGGCGAGATCCAGAGACTGCTTAGCAGGGACTCCCCACACGCGAACCTCCTGACTGCCGCGGCAGATGCATTACGAGCAATCAAGACGCGAATCGTTCTTGCGGCAGGTATTCGCATTGGCCGCTTCGAACCCTCCAAGTATCGACGGGAGATGTGGCAGAATACGGACTTCAGGAAGTTCGATGATGGACTGAAAATGACGGTGGATTGTTCGCCGGAAATCGCAGAGGCTATCGAAGCTCGACTGATTTTCGCCGAGCGTTCTGGCGTTTGTTTGGCGGGTACACATCGTCAGAAAAGCGCACATCTCACCTGTTACGTTCCTTCAAACATTCAGTCCGATCACGTCCACTTCGTTGATGGGGCCGACGGCGGCTATGCCGCGGCTGCCGCCAAAAAAAGGCGGGTGAGGCTGCCGCGCGGCACGAATGGTCACTATAGAGCGAATAGGAGCATCGACGCCGGCGAGCGGCCGCACCGTGATTGAGATCGGAAAGGATCGCGTCATTGTCGATGCGGGGGTGGAGACGGCCGCGCTGTCGCGCTGCTCGCCGTTCTCGAGCGACGACAATTCGGGAGCATCCCCCAGATTAACTGCGTGTTGCTGCGAATGCCGGTGATACGCGTCCGACACCAAACAAGAATATAGGGTTGGTGTTCGTCTGGTTGACGGACCAATAATCGCAACAACAGCGGGATGTCGGGCGGAGTTCGCCAGTTTGCGCGACCCTACGCCAGGGACCGTCATGAGGCGCCGTCCGGTTTCATCCGATTTGGACGGTCGGCGAACTTCCTCATCAAACCTTCCTTGCTACTGACGGACTTGGTCGTGGACCAGAAGAACGGGATTAACTACCGAATGCAGCTGATGATCGTTATTTGTAACTCGATAATCTGTTTCCGAAACTGGAAACCGAAAGCTATCGAGAACAGCAGGCCGTACTCTCCAATGATGCTGCGAACTTGGTTTTCGATATCTCCTCGGATCCCGACCGACCGAGGTCGAACCACTAGAATAGCACGGGTCCGTTGAATCTCTTCGCTCTTGACTTCACTTCCCGGTACCAGCCGACGTCAACTCGGCCAGTCCCCTAGCGTCATTCTGATCGCTGTTTCTCAGGCGATTTGCGAGTACGGCATGTGCGTGGCGAGCATCGACAACTGGAACGTCGACGCGTCGCAGTTCGTGCGAAAGCCAGCTCGCCATTGCGCCGGTCTCAAACCCGATACGTTCGGCATTTGGTGCCACGCTTGGGAAGCAGTTCAGTCAATGCCCCGGCTCGGATTTAGCTTTGCTTTCGAACGTTACCCGCCCCCGCTATAGTCGATCCCACATACTGAAGCGTCCTTTTGCGAGACGTCGAGCCCGACGTACCGCCTCATGGTAGCGCTGCGAATCGGTTGATCGCGAGAGCTCGACGATAATAGGATGACCTTAGTTCAGAATCGTCGATCGCAGTTACGTCATAGTTCCCAAATTTGCATGCCGAACGACACCGTCGTGCGAACGCTGCACATCCAAGACGGGATGACGGATGACGGCTTCGGATATCGCCGGAAAGCCTGGCGCGCGTCGATGTGGTTGCCCAACAGCTCCTAGAGCCCGACCGCCATGATCGAGTCGCTGTTGGAAGACGAAGTCGACCCGCGTCGGATCGTGGGGATAAGGGAAAGATCGTCGGAGCAAAGTCGCTGCTTCGCTCGAAACACGTCTAGTCCATCCGGGCAAAAGTTTCAGGTGGATGGTCAGCTTCGAGGTCGTGCTCGGTTCAATCTCTGGCATCGACACTAATCTCTCTCGCGCTCAACCCCCGTGATTCGCAGACGTCAAAACCGGTTAAGCCGGTCAGGCCATTCGACTGCGCTGATACGTGGCAAAGTGTTCCATTCAGATGCGCCAACGGCATCGAAACGATAACCGATTGTAATTGGCGAAGCTGCTACGGATGCATTGTATCACGCGATAGGCGCGCCACCGACTTTATTGGGCACTAGCCGTTTGCAACCAATCTAGAAAGAGCTCTCGACCCATACATCCGAGGCTGTCGATTTCAGGAGATCGGGAACTTGAAGGTCAGTTTCATCGCCTACGCCAATCCCACCAATTTTCTGCACGTTGCCGCGAAGCTGCTGCCGTGGCTGTGGGGGTTGACGGCGTTAGCCTTTGCGCTCGGCCTCTTCGGTGCGTTCACGGCACCACCCGACTACCAGCAGGGCGAGATGGTGCGCATCATGTACATTCACGTTCCGGCCGCCTGGGTGGCGATGCTGGCCTATACGCTGATGGCGATCTCGGCGGTCGGCTCGTTGGTTTGGCGCCATCCGCTTGCGAATGCGGCGCAGAAGGCTGCCGGGCCGCTCGGTGCCGCCTTCACTTTTACTTGCCTCGTCACCGGCTCCCTCTGGGGCAAGCCGATGTGGGGCACGTACTGGGTGTGGGACGCCCGGCTTACTTCCGTGCTGGTCCTTTTCCTGATCTATCTCGGTCTGATCGGACTCTGGCAGACAATCGAGGACACCAGCAGGGCCGCGCGGGCCGCATCGATCATGACGCTGGTCGGGTTCATCAATATTCCTATCGTCAAATTTTCGGTCGACTGGTGGAATACCCTCCACCAGCCAGCCTCTGTATTCCGGATTGAAGGCTCGACGATCGCCGGCCCGATGCTATGGCCACTGCTCGTCATGTCGCTTGCATACACGCTTCTATTCGCGACGCTCCACGTTATGGCGATCCGCAACGAAATCATGCGGCGCCGCGCTCAGCGGCTCGCGATCATGCTGGCGGCCGTTGGCGAATCCGCTGGGGCCCGACTGCAATCGGTCGAAACTGTTTCCTGAGGGTGCGATGGCTCAGCATGGCGGGTTCATCGTGGCAGCTTATCTGGTGACGGGCACGATCCTGATCGGGACGATCGCGGCAATCCTCTTAGACTATCGGCTTCAGCTGCATGCGCTGGCCCGCCTTGCACCAGGCCGTCTCGGCAATCGCTCATGAACGACACTCCTCCCTCGAAATTCCTCTCACCCGATATCGCGGCCACTCGGCACCGCTTGGTCCGCATTGTGGCGGCGGTCCCGAGTCTGGTTTTCCTGGGAATTGCCGCACTGCTCGCGGTGCGGCTTGGCGTCGACAACCCGTCACTCGTGCCTTCGGCCCTGATCGGCAGGCCAGTGCCGCAATTCGCGTTGGCGCCGCTTGAAGGGCTCGCCACACCCGGGCCGCCCGGCCTGTCGAGCGCCGACCTGAAGGCAGGGCATGTGACGCTTGTGAACGTGTTCGCGTCCTGGTGTGTCGAATGTCATAACGAGCACGAGGCACTCATGGCCTTGTCGCGTGAACCGGCGCTGCGGCAGCATGGGGTAAAGCTTACTGGCATCATCTACAAGGACGATCCAGGGAGTGCGCGGAGCTATCTCAATGCCAAGGGGACTCCGTTCGCACAGGTCGGCATTGACCCGTCCGGCAGGACCGGTATTGATTTCGGCGTCTATGGCGTCCCCGAGACCTACGTAGTCAAAGGAAATGGGACCATCGCCTACAAGCTGGTGGGCGGCATCTCCGACGCGACGCGTCCCGCTTTGATGGCAGCAATCGCAAGCGCGCAACGGCCATGACGGCTACTTTGCCAAGTCTCGATCCATATACAACAGGTCTAACAAGTCTGATCTTGTCCGTACGCGCGGCGTCACTGGCCTGCGCCACAGGCAGGCGATCGATCGGCTCGAAGGAACTGCACTACAGGAGCATTTTGGTCGTAGAGAATGGCGAGCGTACCATCTTTTGCAAGGTCACGCGTTCGCGGAAGTCGGCGGTAGAGGACCTTGAGACATGCTTTGGCTTGCCTTCGCAATGATGACGGCCGCGGTCTCGCTGGCGCTGCTCCGGCCGCTCTCGGCGCGGCAGGAAGAGCGTAACCCGCGCGCTTCTGACATCGCTTTCTATCGAAGCCTATTGGTTGAAACGGATGATGATGTCCGCCGAGGCTTAGTCGCGGCTGAGGATGCCGCGGCGGCGCGAGCCGAAATTGCGCGCCGGCTGCTCGCCTCCGTCGACTCCGTGCGGAAGGATCGGCCGCATGCATCGGTGCGACCGAGGCGCATCTGCGCCCTTCTGACGGTTGTTGTGGTGCTGCCGTTTATCGCTCTGGCGGTTTATCTTAGGGTGGGCGCGCCTAACCAACTTGACATGCCAGCATCACGCCGGACGGGTGCAGAGTTCAACCCCACGGCTATAATCCCCAAGATCGGGGCGCATCACGCGGCCGACCTCAACGACGGACACGGCTTCCAGGCGCTCGTGGTCGAGCAAGACGGCAGCACAGAAAAAGCAAGGCAACTCTGGCAGGCGCTACGAGCGGATTCGCTATCCGACGCGCCGTGGATGGATGCTGTGCATCCGCATTTGGCTGTTATTGCCGGAGCGCCGCAGCCGGGCGTGGAGGCCGCGCGGTCCGGCTTAGACAGTACCGGCGTTGCGGCGCCGCCTCCAGAGCAGAGGGTGGAGGTGACCAGTGCGATGGTGGAGGGACTCGCTGGGAAGCCCGCGAAGAACGATCACGATCTCGACGGGTGGCTGCAATTGATCAGGGCCTACGCGGTCGCGTGTAAGCAAGAGAAGGTCGAAGAGGCCGTGGCAAATGCGCGGGTTAGGCATTCGGACAACATGAAGCGTTGGCACGCGTTGATGGGTTCGTCAAACAGCTCGGGCTGAAAGGACAAATTTTGGCAAGAAAGAAAAGGCGCCTTCTCCTCATCGGCGCGGCTGGCATAACTTTGGCGATCGCGATGAGTCTCGTACTCTTTGCGCTACGCGACAGCATCGTCTTCTTCTACGGGCCGACCGAAATGGCCGAGAAAGCGCCGCCGTTGGGAACGCGGCTGCGGATCGGCGGGCTGGTGGAGCAGGGCTCACTGATACATGAGGGCCCGTCGACCGTCACGTTCGCGGTGACCGACCTTAAGAAGCACATCAAGGTCATCTACACAGGATTGCTACCCGATCTCTTCCGGGAAGGGCAGGGTGTCGTGGCCGAGGGCACGGTAGAAGGTCTAAGCCTCTTCCATGCCGACACTGTGCTCGCCAAACATGACGAGCGCTACATGCCCAAGGACGTGGCCGACAGGCTCAAACGGCAGGGTATTTGGCGTGACGGCGAGCAGTCCGCGCAGACACAATAGAGTTGCCGTTTATGGTTCATATCAGCGTCCAGGAGTGACAGGGTGATCGTCGAAACGGGACATTATGCGCTCGCCCTAGCTTTAGCGGTCACACTGCTGCAGTCGGTTCTGCCGATCTGGGGTACTCGCCGCGGCGATCTCGGGCTCGCCTCGATGGCGGTGCCTTCCGCGATTACCCAATTTGCGCTGGTGGCCTACGCCTTTGCGGCGCTGACCTACGCTCATGTGGTGTCCGACTTCAGTCTCGTAACGGTCGTTGAGAATTCGCATACCACCAAGCCGCTCGTCTACAAGATCGCGGGCGTCTGGGGCAATCATGAAGGATCTATGCTGCTCTGGGTCTTAATCCTGGCGATCTTCGGAGCCGCGGTGGCGAGCTTTAGCCGCGGCATGGCAGATGAACTGCGGGCCAATACGCTGGCGGTCCAGGGTTGGATTGCGTTTGCCTTCCTACTGTTCATTCTGCTCACATCCGACCCCTTCGCGCGCCGATTTCCCGCACCCTTCGAGGGGCAAGACCTCAATCCGTTGCTTCAGGACCCTGGCCTCGCGATACATCCGCCGCTGCTCTATCTCGGCTATGTCGGCTTCTCGATTGTGTTCTCCTTCGCGGCGGCGGCGCTGATTAGCGGCCGCGTCGATGCCGCCTGGGCCCGATACATTAGACCATGGGCGCTGATCGCCTGGAGTTTCCTGACGCTCGGCATCGCGATGGGTTCTTACTGGGCCTATTACACCCTGGGCTGGGGTGGATTCTGGTTCTGGGATCCGGTGGAGAATGCCTCGTTGATGCCCTGGCTCGCGGGCACGGCGCTGCTGCATTCTGCGGCCGTCATGGAAAAGCGAGACGCGCTCAAGATCTGGACCATCTTCCTCGCGATTCTCACCTTCTCGCTTTCGCTGCTCGGCACGTTCCTGGTCCGCTCGGGCGTGCTTACCTCGGTGCACTCCTTCGCCAGCGACCCATCACGCGGCCTCTTCATCCTGGCGATCCTTATCCTCTTTATCGGCGGGTCGCTCGTTCTCTTCGTTTGGCGCGCTCCGGCCTTGCGACCCGGCGGCCTGTTCGCGCCTGTGTCTCGGGAAGGCGCGCTCGTGATCAACAACCTGATGCTGACCATCTGTTGCGGTATCGTCCTCACCGGTACCCTTTACCCTCTGGTACTTGAGACCTTGACCGGCGACAAGATTTCGGTCGGTGCGCCTTTTTTCAATCTGACCTTCGCCCCGTTGGTCCTTCCCATCCTGCTATTAATGCCGATCGGCCAGTCGCTTTCTTGGAAGCGCGGCGACTTTCTCGGCGCAGCGCAACGGGTGATGGTTGCGGCGGCGGCGGGCGTGGCCCTTTCACTAGTTCTGGTGGCGGCCCTGCGTGGCGGCCCGATCCTCGCTCCGATAGGTGTGGGCTTGGCGGTCTATCTGATCCTTGGATCGTCCAGCGAACTAGTGTCGCGGATCTGGGCCAAAGGGCAGGCCTGGCGGGTGACTTTGGCCCGCGCGACTGGGCTTCCGCGTTCGGCTTGGGGCACGGCTATCGCCCACGCGGGGCTCGGCGTGACACTGTTGGGGCTCGCCGCAACCGGTTGGGGCGTGGAACAGATTGCGGCGGTCAAGCCGGGGCAGACGGTCGATCTCGGACTCTATCAAGCCACCATAGTCAAGCTTGAGGAGCGACAGGGCCCCAACTATTCCGAAATAGGGGTCCGTGCGATTATCAGCCAGGGTGGGTCGACGGTAACGACGATTGAACCGGCCAAGCGCACGTTTCCGGTGCGCCAGACTACGATAATGGAAGCGGGCATCGTGACCCTAGGTTTTGGGCAGGTCTATATCTCGCTCGGGGACCAGCACCCGGATGGTTCGATCGATGCCCGCATGTTCTGGAAGCCGCTCGTTACGTTAATCTGGATTGGCGCGATCGTGATGGCGATCGGAGGAATTGTGTCGTTGTCCGATCGGCGTCTCAGGATCGGCTTTGCGCGTCGTGCCATTCGCGGCCGCCTCTCTGGCGATCCTGTAGCGCCGCAGCCCGCAGAATGACCGCGCTCCGTCGCTTTCTCATTCTTTTGGTCGTGTTCGCGGGGCTCGCGCCCGGTCTGGCGAGCGCGGTCCAGCCCGACGAGGTCCTCGCCGATTCAAAGCTCGAAGCGCGCGCGCGGGGAATTTCCGTTGGGCTGCGCTGTCTTGTCTGTCAGAACCAGTCGATCGACGATTCGAGCGCTGAGCTTGCGCGGGATCTCCGGCTACTGGTTCGCGAACGTCTGAAGGCGGGCGACAGCGACGCGCAGGTGCGCGATTTCCTGGTGCGGCGCTATGGAAATTTCATCCTGTTGAAACCGCCATTCGACTCGGAAACCGCCCTACTCTGGGGCACGCCGGCCCTCCTGTTTGTGGCAGGCGCGATCCCGCTTCTTCTCGGACTGCGCCGCCGCAGGCGGTTCCCGCCGCCTGATCCGCTGAGCCAAGCCGAGTGCGACCGGCTCGCGTTGGTATTGAACGCCGATATTCCTTCAGAGTGATTTTGGGATTAGTCGGATCGTTTTATCTTGCGATATGCACGTGCCGAGGCATTTCACCTCTTCCCTTCAAGCGTCGACTCGAACGGCGGCGTTAGTCATACCGCGCCACAGATTGGAGCCGTTTCACTGACGTGATCCGCTTCGGAACGAACTTATTTCCACCGCTTGCTTCCTTTATTCCGCCGCCCCGCGAAGCGCGGCGGCTGCAGCGATCGGCGCGAGCGCAAAGGACGCGAGACTAAGCGCGCAGAGGATCAGAAAGGGCGTTAGGAATGACACCGTCCCACTCGCCGCCGCCGAGGCCGCCGAGACGCTAAAGATCATCACTGGCACCGCCAGCGGTACGACAAGAATCGAGAGCAGAAGGCCGCCGCGTCGCAACGTGACGGTAAGAGCTGCCCCGATCGCGCCCAGAAAAGTTAGAGCTGGTGTGCCTACTAGCAGGCTCACGGTCACTCCCCCGAGCGCCGGGCCATCCAGGGCCAACATCAGGCCGAACAGAGGAGAGAGGATCACCAGCGGCAGCCCTGTGGCGCACCAGTGAGCTAGGCACTTTACCAGGACAACGAGTTCTAGAGGTGCCGGTGACAGAAGCATCTGGTCTAGCGAACCATCCTCGTGGTCGGCTTGGAACAACCGGTCAAGGCCTAGCAGAGTCGCCAGGAATGCTCCGAGCCACAGGATGGCCGGACCGATTCGCGATAGCAGGTTCAAGTCGGGTCCGATCGCGAAGGGCACGATCGTGACGAGACCGAGGAAGAAGATTATCGCGAGAGACCCTCCGCCGCCGATGCGGCGCGATAGCACGAGATCGCGGTAAAAAACGGCTAGAAGAGTATCTGTCATGGCCTCCATCCGCCGCCGCCATAGCGGTGTGACCGTCTCCCTTGAGGAAAAGGATCGGCCAGGCCTTGTTTCTCGCTCCGGGGCGTATGGAAGCGAAGCAGGCGGGCAGGGCGCCGCGGCACTGCTCTCATTGCGCCTCAAGCCTCAGTTCGAGGGCCCCTGGCAGACCGAGTGGTTCGTGGGTCGCGGCAAGCACTAAGCCGCCGCGTCCGAGATGATCGGCCACAATACCCATCAGCATGACACGTGCGGCTCGGTCTAGTGCGGTCAATGGCTCATCGAGCAGCCATAGAGGGCGGTCAGCGGCCAGGAGTCGGGCCAACGCGACGCGGCGGCGCTGACCTGCCGAAAGATAGCCGACCGGCAGGTCGACAACGTGCGCGAGCTCGACGCGGTCGAGCGCCTCCCGAGGGGGCAGCCGGGCCTGCCCAGAAAGGGTCAGACCGAATTGGATGTTTTCGCGAGCGGTCAGCGCGGACTTCAACCCGTCGAGGTGACCCACGTAGTGGACGCGCTCTGCGAGAGGCGCCAGATCCTTGGCCCCCCACTCGTTCAATGACGCGCAGCCGGACGCCGGAGGTAAGAAGCCGGCGATCACACGCAGCAGGGTTGATTTGCCCACGCCATTTGAGCCCGTTACTTCGCCGAGCTGTCCGGCGTCCAGCCGTAACGATACGCCACGGAGTACGGTGCGCCCACCGCGCACGACCCAGAGGTCCGCGACTTGGAGATGGCAGGATTGTGTGTGGCTCATCTTCGCTTTCAGTCAGCTATGCCCCGCGCCGTTCGCGTTTTTAGAACGCTCCCCTGCTTGCTTCTCGCTCGCGGCGGCGCGAGCCCAGGTTGGCATCACATCGCGTGAGAGATCCGACTTAGCGGCACGGGTGCCAGACGTGACGCCACGTTTGGGCCGATGACTCCGACCCCGTCGATGGCGGAACTTCGGTGGCTCGGCCCAGGCTCGCCTCTTGGCCGAACCATCGGAGCGCCCTGTTCGCGTGTGGCCGAGCACCCGCTGTCGAGAACCCAACTCGCCCAGGGACACGGCTCAATCCAAAGCCAGGGTATCCCAGGTCTCGACGAGCGCTGCCGTTAGCTTGGCTATGTGTGCCGCTCCGTGGAGCGGCGAGGGCGTGATGCGCAAACGCTCGGTGCCGCGTGGGACAGTAGGGTAGTTGATCGGCTGGATGTAGATGGCGTGGTGCTCAAGCAGGTGATCGGCAGCCGCCTTGCACCGCTCTGCATCACCGACCATCACCGGCACGATGTGAGTGTCGGTGGCGAGCACCGGCAGACCGGCGGCCTTGAGCGCGGCCTTTGTTGCAGCCGCCTGTCGCTGATGTGCCTCGCGCTCGGCATTCGAGTGCTTGAGGTAGCGCACGGAAGTGAGGGCAGCGGCGGCAACCGCAGGCGGCAGGGCTGTGGTGAAGATGAAGCCCGAGGCGAAGCTGCGTACCGCATCGCAGATTGTCGGCGAGGCCGCGATGTAGCCCCCGATGCAGCCGAAGCCTTTGGCGAGGGTGCCCTCGATTACATCTACGCGGTGCATCACCCCGTCGCGCTCGCTGATCCCGCCGCCGCGGGGGCCGTAAAGGCCGACCGCGTGGACCTCGTCGAGGTAAGTCATCGCGCCGTACTGATCCGCAAGGTCACAGATCCTGCCGATAGGTGCCACGTCGCCGTCCATGGAGTAGACGGACTCGAACACGATGAGCTTAGGGCGGTCGCCCGCCTCCTGTAGCAACGCCTCAAGATGGCCGTGATCGTTGTGGCGGAAGATCCGCTTCTCGCAGCCCGATTGACGGATGCCTTCGATTATCGAGTTGTGGTTGAAGGCGTCGGAAAGGATCAAGCAGTCCGGGATCAGCTTGGCGATCGTCGAGATGCCGGCCTGGTTCGAGATGTAGCCCGAGGTGAAGACGAGGCTCGCCTCCTTGCCGTGCAAGTCGGCGAGCTCGCGCTCAAGGTCCACCAGTGCCGAGTTATTTCCCGCGATGTTGCGCGTGCCGCCCGCGCCGACGCCGCAGCACCGGGCAGTCTCGATCATCGCGGCCACGACCTCTGGGCGCTGCCCCATGCCGAGATAGTCATTGGAGCACCAGACCGTGATCTCGGTGGTCATCCCGTCGGGCCGGCGCCACTTGGCGACCGGGAAGCGGCCAGAAATGCGCTCGACATCCGTGAAAACACGGTAGCGCCGCTCATCGTGCAAGCGATCGAGAGCCCTGCGGAAGTGACGCTCGTAGGCTTGGTGCGCGCCCTTCGTGTCGCCCGGCCTGGACGCGACCCTTGCGGGCAAGTGCATGGCTGGCGCTCCTTGCCCCGACATCGCGCTCAAGCACGGACATGCTTCGCCAGCACGAGCGCGAGTTTGAGGTCTCGCCAGCAATTCCGCCCCTATAACGTGATCTGCCATCTTTGCCAGGTCCTAAAGCTGAAGCCCCGGTTGTCCATGGCTCATTATCTTTCAGGCCCTCTCGTCTCGCACAAGTTATTGTTTGTATGCCCCCTGATTATTGCCATGCGCGTCGGCTAAATGCGATCTCTGGTGTGAACTTGCAAAGGCAAGTAGCGCGATCCAGCCACCTCCATGACAAGAATGCAGTCCGCTACCTTGTGCCTTGCGTTCGGTCGCAAGCACATGCGGGGCTGCGCTTGTGGCGCGACAGATGACGCCATGTTTTGTTTTGCGCATTGTGCCATGCTGCTTGCCCCAATCGAAGATGCATTCGATCATCGCCCGGCGTGATTGCGGCGTGCCATAGCCTTGGTGGCGCGTGGTCCGCCCGTCGACGGCGCTCCAGCGGCTCTTGCCAGTTTTGGTGATGCCGTTGTTCTGCGTCACGTACGGCGCGACGGTGAAGGCGCGAAGATTGGCCACATGATAGGCCGTATGATAGGCTTTGTCCTCACCGGCAGTGATACGGTGACCTTGGCCTTGATTTTCAGCATCCGTTCCGAGGCACGACGCTCGGCGGTGCCGTTGGCGAGAGTGAGTATGCCGGTTCTTCATGGTGGCGTGGCCGATGTGGGAGAGCTTTGCCTCCCACCCCGGCGGGCTTCGCGAGGGCGACCGTCGGGATTACTAGTCCGCGCATGCGTGTCGTTCTTGCACTCCTGGCCATGAAAGCTCGCGCCGTCGCTGTCATCGCTGCCGTCCTTGGGGCGGAAGCTCTTCCGTGAAGCCCAGGCTTCAATCAACGTCCTGTCCAAAATGCTCGTCCGACAATAGCGACACGATCCGAGGATGGTTCTTGTTTATGAGCTTCGTAAACACGTTGTGTTTCTGCGGCCGCTCACGGTTCTTCGTGAAGCGGGGCGGGTCCCAGACCGGATCGTCCGGCGACAGCCCCACGAACCAGCAGTACAAGCGATTGCAGTCCAATTGCTAGATCAGCTGTCTTTCGACCGCATGCCGTAGAACGCCTGCACAGCAATTGCTCCGGAGAGATCGAGGGGCATCCTTCGGTCGAATAGAGCGTATCAAAGTTACGGTTCAGCTCGCCAGCACATCACGGACAAGCGTTCGACTCTTCTCGGCGGACGGTTCGGCGGCACCAACGTCTCGGCGAGATGTACGACAACAGCCGGCCCTGATCCACAAATGTGCCCCGCATACGAGCCTCCACCAATTCATGATAAAAAAGTGAATCAGCAAATTCTCGCTACGGCGAGGTTTTTCAGCAGACTGCTAGTGAGTGCTGGACTAGCTACACGCTCTCGACGTTAAGCGCAGAGATCGCCTCATCGAGCTGCAACATTCACGATTGCCACCGCCTTACGAGGCAGCAAGGTGAGTTGGCCAAGGGAGTATCGTGTCTCGAACGATAAACTGCCCGCGATCCGCATTCCCAACGTGCATCGATTCGATGACCACATTCGATTTTCGCGACGCAGGGCCTTGGGTTAAATTTCGCCTTGCTGGGCGGAGGAAGTCACTCTCATCGCCGACGCGAGCGAATCGCGGTTTGACTGGAGAAAAATCATGAAGCACACCGTGGCACTATTGCTTTCCAGCGTTCTTGCTGTCGGCGCGATCACAACGGCGGTATTCGCGCAACAACCAAAGCTTCCTCCACCGGACGACTGGCATGCGACTGGGCGCTATCTTCCGGAATACACGAGTGATGGTGCTCTCGTGCTACCGAAAAACTTCCATGAATGGGTTTATGTCGGCTCGCCCCTGACGCCAAACATATTGAACAATGGGAAAGCAAACTTCCCAGAGTTCCATAACGTATACATCGAGCCGGGTTCCTATGAAATCTATAAGAAGACGGGCGTCTTCCCCGAAGGAACCATCTTCGTAAAGGAGCTACAACTTATGCTGCCCGCCGATCGTGCGGACGGCTCGAGGCAAGAGCCCTCTGGGCGCGGGTTCTTTCCGGGGCCCTTTAACGGCGCCGATGTAACCGTCAAAGACACCAAACGGTACCCCGAGACAAATGGCTGGGGTTACTACAACTTCAACCACTTCGAGCCGAAGGCCGCCACCGCCAAGGTCAGGCCACTGGAGGAATGCGCGTATTGTCATATCGCTAGTGCTAAACGCGATGACGTATGGACGCAGTTCTACGCGTTACTCGACCAGGTGCCGGTGCCGCCCGCCGAAAACAAGACTATAAAAAAGTAGGAGCCTGCGATGAAGATTCTCAAGCCAACGATGGCGGCTTTGTCGGCGTCCATAATCGCAACGGGCATTGGATGCCTGGTCTCGCTGCCGGCGGGCAGTCAGGCCGGCTCTGCGCAGGCTCAGGCCGGCTCTGCGCAGGCCCAGCTCGTCGATGCGGCCGGCAACATGCACATACCGGACAATTACCGCATCAACTATGAATACCTGGGAAGTTGGTCTGTGGCAGGCGATGAGAAGGGTGCGAAAGAGATGCACACCGTCTACGCCTCACCGGGAGCTGCGGAGGCTTATCGCGCCACGGGTCAGTTCCCTGATGGATCGGTCTTAGTAAAAGAGGTCCAGAGCACAGCGACTGCAGTAATGACCACGGGCACGGTCAGTCATGTAGATCGTCTCAAGGGTTGGTTCATGATGGTGAAGGACAGCAAGAACAGCCACCCTGACAACAAGCTGTGGGGTAACGGCTGGGGCTGGTCCTGGTTTGATGCTGACAATAAGGTCAAGACCACCTCGAAGGATTTTCGTGCTGATTGTCTGGGCTGCCACATTCCAGCCAAGGCGACGGATTGGATCTATGTCTCCGGTTATCCCGGACTGAAGAAGTAGGTGCGCCAAAAAATGGTCGTCCGGCCAAGGCCGGCTATGAAAGCCAGTGATCGGAGCGATTATGAAATTCAGCAAACCTCTTGGTAAATGCGTTTACGGACCGATGATGGTTCTTCTTGTGTCTTTTCTCGCAAGTGAGGGGAGTTCGGCGGCGGATGAATCGACCGAAAGGAGAATCACGAAGCTGTTTCTCACCTCGGGCCAAGTCGATCTTGCAAGAGAAGTGGTAAGATTGCCGCTTCATCGCGGTCGCCTTTCCTCCGGAGAGACAGTCTGGTTCGTTCTCACCGACGTAAGCGATTTCGCCACTTCCAAGAAAATGGGCCTCACATGGGCGCCGAGCCTCAGTCAAGCAAAAGATCTCGCGAGCACGCGGGTTGCGGAAATGGATGCGTCCAATAACTTCACCTTCAAATCGGGGAGGGTTGATTTCTCACCAGTTCAAACGTTGACGGCCGGAGAGACGCCAAACTTCTTCCCGCCTAGGTTGGCGCGGGCCGGGTCTGTTGGGGATGCGCACTACAGTCCGCTGGTCCGGGTGGCAAACCGTAATGACATTGTTTTTAACGCCCCCATGATCGCCTTCAACGTCGGACCAGAGAAAATCTCGTTCTGCGGCGGCAATCCCGATTACTCGCTTGTGACCGACTCGGTGGCAAACATCTGCCCTGACAAGGGCACCGTCGACTTGAAGCTGCGCTTCGGATTTGCGGACGGCAAGCATCTGCGGTACCTCAGCTTCGACGCCAACTCCGAGGAATCCGCAGCGCTCGAGGCATCTACCTTTGCGCCCGCCGAAAGCGACATCCTGCAAAGCGGCGCGACGGAGATTATCTACACAATCGTAAATGGTAGGACCGGACCGAAGGATCCTGAGCGCCAAGGGCTTAACAGCGCGCTCAGTGGCGAAGGCCCTGCACTCGATATCCTTGCGAATTTCAAGGAGATCAGTGCCGGATATTCACCGATGTGGGATGTTCAGCTGGCCGAGTGGACCAAAGAGGCTGTTGAGAGCAATCAACGGAAGCTGATTACTGACGGTAACGACATTGCAGCAAAGAGCGAAGCTGGCTTGTTGGTAAGCCCTGTCGGAGGTCCGGTTAAAACGATCGGACATCTGGTGAACTGCCCAGTCGTGGGTTTCACGAACGAGTGATTCCTCGACGAACGAGACGTCAAATTAGTGCGACGCGGTAGCTTCGTGAGTTGTTGGTCGTCCCTACAAGCCCAGCAATCCGTTCGCAGCTGCAATCAAGCGCATTCCGCCAGCGTCGTGCGCGGTTTTTTTGATGCAGTGCTATGTCTCAGGCGCCCCTGTGGGGGCGGGCTGAAACGAGTCAATCATTTTCCGTGCGAGAGCGGGCAGATCGGGGCCTACCCGGATCGGTTGCGCTAGGCCTTCGATGGGCGGGATGGCCTGGCCCGGCCGCGTGGGAAGGCCGCTCGCCATGCCCGCGCTCCGCGCCGATCGGTCCCAAACATATGTCGCCGCCAGACAGCAGTCTTGCGGGGGCACGTCGAACTCCTGGGCAACCAATGTGAAGGACGACCCGTGCCGGCTTGTAGGCGCGTGCCTCGGTACTGAACTGCCGCTCGAAATACTTGTCGAGGTTGGCGTTCTCGAGCGGCATCTTCCCGCCGGGGGCTGGAGGCGCATTTGTCACGGTCACCATACGAAAACCCGCGTCCTCAGCATCTTTAGCCCCTTCGCCACGTCCACGTTGGCATCGTCATCATATCTTCTTCAGTGCATCGAGATCCGCATCCTTGATTGCAAGTCGCGGATCGCACCAACCGTGCGGAATCGTCCCTCGCCAAGGTCCCAAGTCGCGCGTCACTAAACCTTCGTATCGTATCCGAGCCCCTTTAGATGCCTCACGTTTACCTACGTTCAATTGAGCCGCTGATCGCGATCATCTTAGATAGGTCATGCGGTAGCAACCCTCAGCTCCCCCGACTCGCTACCGCTGCCCTCCTTGGGCGTTTCCTCCCTAGACTTGGGCCGCTTGTGGCAACGCAGGCGGCCTTTCTTTTTGTGCCGTCACGTCCGTAGCAATTCCGCGCCAGATCGCACGCCGCGCTCGCACAGCAAGAGCGAGCAAAGCCGAAAGATTTGACCAAGCCGCCGGGCCGTCAAAACAATCACGCAGTCATTGCTCATCCAGCAGCGGCTCGTTGGGTGCGTCGGCCGCCTGGCTGCGCGCCTCACTGATCTCGCGCCTGATCTGCGTCACCACCGCATCGATGTTGCGCCTTCCCAACATGTCGCGACTGCAACGCGCGCTCAGATGCATCAGCACGGTGCCAGCGACCTCGTCGATCAGTGCATCGACATTGGTCCGGCGCACCAGTTCGCGCTTCTTCTCCAGCAGGAGCAACTGCCGCATCTCAGTCTTGACCTTGACATGATCAGCGTCGGCTCGCGTGCGCGACAATTGCAGCCGCTCGGGTCGTAAGTATCGAGGGTGCGTAACGCGGCTCTGGTCGAGCGGGACGCTCGCACTCCGCCACTGGATCACGCCTTCAGCTTCGAGCTTGCCAATGTACACGCGGCTGCAATCGAGGTGCAGTGCCAGTGCCGACGTGCGCTGACGGTCGCGAGTTTTCTGACACGGTCGCGAGCTCTCAGTTCGTGTTCGCTCCTGTTGCGTCGCGGTAGGATACTCCGGTTGCAGCGTGAGCGTGAAGGCGATCTCTAACGTAGCTCCAAAGCCATGAACTTCCGCGTTCGGCAGCATAGCGGACCGCGCCCGGACTTTGCCGCTGGCCAATTCGGTCGCGAACGGCCCGCTGCGCAAGTGGTTGGCTTTAGGGGCGCGCTCGCTATACCTTCGTAGCATTTCCCGGCCCCTTTGGATGGCCCGCACATTACCTACGATCAATTGAGCGGCTGACCGCGATCGTCCTAGGCTGCACGCGTAGGAAAAGCCACAGGTCCATGCAGTGCGACGGTAGAAAACGACGATCGACGAACAGCGACGATAGAGGAGACTACGATGCCCCACTGCTCCGATAATCTTAGATCTGGAAGTGCTGCGCGATGCGCCGTTTGTGATGGCAAGTTTGGTCTCGTCCGGCACTACTCGTGGCGAACCCCGCTTTGTTCCAAGAAGTGCGTCGATCGCTTCAGAACTCGCAGGGAAAGCGACCGCAATTGGGTGAGCTGGCTTCAAACCGCCTTCGACCATTCGCCCGAAAACCGCGCGAGGGCTTTATGACAGTCCAGATCTCACCACGAGGCAAGAAATATTTAGAGACAGCACAGACTTTGCGCCGCGCCGCCAAAACCATGACCGACTCAGCGATCGCGGCTCGGCTTAAGGCCCTTGCCGACGACTACCAGCGGCGAGCTGAGACAGTTTCGCATGTTGATGCGGATGAATGAATTTCCTGACTGCGCACAGAAAATCCGGGATTGGATGTGAGATGAACAATCGGATCTGGCATGCAGCGCTAGTTGTATTCACTGTCATGCCGATTTCTACAATCGGTCACGCCCCCACGATTATCAGCGCCCTGAGTTGAACAGTTGGTATGAGAGTTTGCACAGCGGCTAGCGGCCCTGCAGCGACGGCAGCGAGCGAGGAGCATTGATGACGCCGACTGGCAAACCAAGGATGGTCACTATCGCGTACGCATTGATGGCGGTGGGTTGATGTTCCAAACGACGCTGTCGTGGATGGACCGAACCGCGTTGGTCGCACGATGGTCTGGCCCTACTTTCTGAACGGCGCGTTCGTTGGCGTCAGGTGCTTCATGCGGGGGAGCATGGGCTGATCGCGAGCGCAGGGCGATCAGCAGCTCCCACTGCGGTAGCATTGCACGGTTCGGCTGCCAACCCGAACGAGGCGATATGCTCGGCGATATGGTCATAGTGATATTCGTACTGGCGATGTGCATTGCCGCGGCGTGCGTGGTCCTGGCTATGTTGCTCTAACGATGAACAGCCCCGACTAACGCGCGGGCCGCCCGGGCCGGTTAGTTTCACTTTCCGAGCGCCTTGAAAATATCGACGAAGCCGAGCGCCCGTTGCGAAGCTGTTACAAAAACGATTTGACCGGCAGCCCGCACTTGGCGGTCGCCCGCACCAACGCGCCTCCACGATCCACTACTGTGTTCGAGGCGTCGGCGTCATCCTCCTGGACGGCGAAACCCTCACACGTCTGACGCTGCACACGCTGGTGATCGTGCTGCCTGGCCGAGCAATGACAATCGCCCCGACGGAGGACCCGACCGCTCCGCGGAACGCCGGCAAAGCACGCCTGTGCCCACGACGATCGCGTCGTACTCGGCAAGGTCGTCGATGCGCAGAACTGGATCGGTCTGATCGAGCTTGTAGTTGGCTGCCTTGGCGGCCCGAAGATAGAAGCTCAGGCACGCGCTATACGTCGGCGGACGCCCTGCCTCCCGCGCCCCCGCGGCGATTTCGTGTGCGGGCTTTTCGACATGTCATAAGAGGAGTAGTAGAGCACTAGTACCTTAGCCATGGAGCCTTCCATCATGTCGGGTGCGGGCCGCACACGGCACCGAAACGAGTGGAGAACCTCCAGCGAGGGCGGACGGTTGTGGGTGCGTGTTTTGATAGCCTTAGATTTCGCCGGGGGTATTGTATCAATAGCTGCGGGGAATACCGTGCTGTCGCGGCGATGCCGGAGCCGTCCTAAGCGGTACGGAGCTCCCTGAGAAGGAAGTCCACAAATGCCCGTGCGGCAGGCTTTATGGGCTCAATGAAGGCGATGGACCCAGCCGAGCTTGTCGCGCTGCTCTCGCAGAAACAGGCCGACAAGGTCGCGCAAGGCAAGACGGTCGATGAGATCATCGCTGAGCGGGTCGCATGGATGAAGGCGCCGGTCCTCAAGGCCGATGGCGAGATGCGGCCCCGCATCGAAACATGGAGCAACGTCGAGAGCGATCTGCGGCGGTTTATCAGCCCGCGCCTCGGCAAGATGGCCGCGAGCACGGTCACCAAGCGCGATATCGCCACACTCTCGGATGATATCGTATCCCGGCAGCAAGGCGTTGGTCGCCAATGCCCGCCACATGCGCCGCGCGGCCTCGGGCCTGTTCAATTGGGCCGCTGAGGCGGGCCGCGAATATGTGACCGCGAGCCCTTGCGCCAACCTGCCGCCGCTCGACAAGGAGCATCCGCGCTCTCGGACGCCGCTATCGCGAAGTGCCTCGATCATGCCGTGACCAAGGATGACGGCGAGAAGATCAGCCGGGTCACCGGCATCTATAACCAGTCGAAGCGCATGCAACAGAAGCGCGCGGTGCTTGATGGCATCGCGGCCGAGCTGCGGCGCATCAAGCGAGCCTGCAATGAAGGCCGTTGATTACGACGAGCTGCGGCTCGCGGCTTGATCAGCGGAAATGGGCGGTGACCCGCCCATTTAGCAGCGCCCGGTCAGTACATCGCTGGCCGGGCTTTTTCTTTTGAAACACGCCGAAACGCGCCATTTGCCCGCTGGTGCGTTAGCGCGGCAGGGAGACAGCTCTCCCGTCACGTTTTTCCGTCAAGGACTTCGGTTAGCACGGACCTGTTTGGTTGTATCTCGCCATCTAACCATTCTTGCTCCTTGGCTAACGCCAGCCAAGCCTCTTCCATGCGTTTAAAGCGCTTATATGCCGCTTTATCTTTCGCCCGCTCCGCCATCTCGGCGCAGTTCTGCGCGTTATCCCTAAATACATCGGACTGCTTCGGTTTCATTATCGCACCTATCAACAGACGAAAAAATTGCCCCCGCGCTAGGGGCCATTTTCCGTTAGTCGTCCCAATAATGGTGACGCCTGATGATTACGTCACGGTCGTCATAGCGACGATACCATCCGCGATGCCAACCACGGTCATGCCCCGGGGTCCGTAATAATCACGGTCGCGATAGTAGTCTCGGTCGCTGCCGATCCGAACACTAAATCCCTGAGCGCTTGCGACTGTAGGGGCCGCAACAGCGATGGTTGCTAACGCGGCGAGAACATAAGAAAGCTTTCTCATGGTTCGTCTCCTCTCGTTAGTTACAATTGATAAGAAACGAACGGCTGGCCGTGGAGTTTCGGGAACTGTGTCGGAACTTTTTTGAATGGATGTTCAGCAACATTGCGCAACCAGCCGCCAACTGCGGCCTTACTCGTTTGCAGGACGTCCCGATAATTCAGCGGAGCGCGCCCATTCTTCGGCGCGGCCAGCCAGTCGGTCATACTCTTCTGCGATCCGCAGCATCCGCTGCTTTTCCTCCCAGTTCCAAAACTAGTCGATCTTGGCCCGAGTCGCTTCCGCGCGATCCCGCCAATGCTTTGGATTGTGCAGGTAGCATGTCCCGTCCCTTTGAGCGCATGGTACGCTCGCTTGGCCCGAGTCGCTTCCGCGCGATCCCGCCAATGCTTTGGATTGTGCAGGTAGCATGTCCCGTCCCTTTGAGCGCATGGTACGCTCGCAGATAGATGCGAAATCGACTGATCTGGATCAATTTTGAAACACGATGAAACGCGCTGCTTGGCCGCTGGTGCGTTCGAGGCCTCGGCCGGTGTCCGGTGGCGGCCGGTCCGGAATAACGCACAGGCGAGCCGCGCTTCCCCAGCCGGGGCTCGCGCCGGCCGACGCGCTGCGGCCCCCTCAGGATTTCGACCGGCGGAGATGGTTGAGGCGGCCGCGGCCGCGGCCATCGATTTCGTTCTGCCACCCGATGATATCGCTCTCGAACCAGACGCGCCGGTTCGGAGAGATGTTGGTCAATCTCGGAAACCGGCCTGCCTTTTGCATTCGGAAAAGCGTGGTCCTCGACACTGGGACGATCGCCAACACTTGTTTTTCGCTGAGCATGCGTCGAGGTTTATCCGCGCCGCCACCCGAGTCGGCCCCTGCTGCGCCGTCGTCCGTTTCGGCCTCAACTCCTTTTGCTGCGGATCATCGTGAACCCCTAATCATGCGTCTCGACGTCTGCCGCCGCTGACTAAAAATTTGGAATGCCGGGCAACTGGCCGAAACACCTTGGAACAACACGGCTCTTAACCTGAAGGACCTTGGGTTGGCTAATGCACGTTTGGTCCCATCTTGGGCGCGGAAAGCGGCGCGCCGCAACTCGGCACAGGAGTGGCATTCCCGAGGTTCAAGTGATTGTCGCAGCCGACCAGCGCGCAAAATTTTTCAAGTTTCAGCTTGTGAAATTCGATCGCGCCGTCCGAATATGGCTGGCCGTGTCAGCAACCTCAGCTTCCTCGGTCGGGGCCGAATGAACAACCTCCTGAAAGCTCACAGCCAGGGAAGTCCTGCAGCTGCGGCACGGTCCCGGTCGGCTTGTTTTAGTCGAACAATCGCGAGCTGTTGGCTGCACACACCAAAGTCGCTGGTGTCAGCGCGTATTCCGAACTTTTCACAGAATGCGAGATTTTCAGCTGCAATCTCGCGATCGAGTTGGATTTTCGCATTGGCCCGTGTCGCGGGAGCGGAGACGAAAGTGGCGTACGCACCGAACGACAGCAGCACCACAATGAACAATGAAAGCAGGAGCCGCGAACCTACACTACTGTCGGTGGCATTAGCATTGACATCGGTCATCGCAGAGTTCCTTTCAAATGGCTTTCAGGATGAAATATTCGCAGTACGATTTCCCACGCCAGGAACCCAGCCCCATGCGCCAGCGCTCAAGGCGCAGGAACAACTCCGATGGATAATCGGCGGGTTTCTTACGCGGGCTTGATCCATATCCCGTGCATAGGCCAGGCCGATGCCGTTTCCGCCGCCGTGAGCCTCCACGATAGCTCGCGCCCCGTCATAGGTCTCATGCCGGGTCCAGTCGCGCTGGAGCTCCAGAAGGACCTGGATCCACGACGTCGGCTTCGCCCCGCCGCTTCCATCCGTCGCATCGCCAGATCGTGACTGACTGGAGTGAGCCCGCCGCAAGCGTCGCCGACGACGTGTACCTCATACCCCGCCGCGCGAGCGGAGAGCACCGGAAAAGTCACGCACGCTTCCGTCAACAGCCCCGAAAAGATCAGCTTCCGCCGTCCAGTCGCGACGATCGCGCCGCGCGCAGCGTCGTCCTCCCACACGTTCATGTTGCGGCGGTCGATCGCGACCACTTCGGGAATCGCGGCCTGAATCGCGGGCATCAGGGGACCGCTGTAGACCTTGGTGGCGGACGTGGATGCCACGATCGGCATGCGGAAAACGGTGGCAGTGCGCGCTAGAGCGATCACGTTGTTCAGAAGCATTTGGCGATCGATCGATCCCACGCCGAAAGCAAGTCCGGCTTGCTGATCGACCAGCACCAAGGCGCAATACTTCGGCTCGATCAGGATGTCGGGCGTTGCCCTCGCAGTGCCAGGTCCTTGTGTCATGATTTCGTTAGACATCGGGGATTTATCACCGCGGCTTCGCTTCTGCTGCCGACAGCACAGCCTTGAAGGCGATTTCGATGAGCTGTTCAGGAAAGGCCAGTCTCGTCACACCGATCAGGTTGCTGGCGCACTGAGGGCGCGCCGTGCCGTAGGCTTCCTTGCGCACCTTGCCCGCGGCGGCGAATGCGGCGACGACATCGAGGACATAGAGCGTCTCCTCGACCACGTTGTCCAGCGTTGCCCCGAAGCTCGCCAACAGCTTGACGGCATTGGCGTAGGTCGCCCGCAACTGCTGTTCCATCATCGAGAACTCGGCCGGCTTGCCGGATTCGTCGAGAGAAGCAGGCGCGATCAGCTTCCCCTTCTCGTCGTGGCTGAGCTGGCCGGAGACATAGATGGTGTCACCAACCTTGATCGCCTGTGCGTATCCGTAGGCATCTTCCCACGGCACACCGAAATAGGCGGCCTCTTTGCCATTTGCGGCGGCTGCGTTTACTTCGTTGCTTTTCATATTGAGCCTCCTGGCCTCTCAATCCGGCATCGCGTCTCGGTGCCGGCACTGAAAGTTTTGGTACGACGATGCTTTAGAGAATGACCTTGCAACGCCGGCGAGGGAAATCACCTCTCGACATAGAGTCGATAGACGATCGTTATTGCCGCCGCGCCGCGTGAGGCCCTAGCGAGGAATGCCACCAGCCGCATCTGCAGGCACTCCCGTTGCCACCCTTGGACCAATCGAAGTTGCGCGTGCCAACGCGCCGCCGTCCTTGACCATGACGCCGCTCCTACGGCGGATTTGTCGCCGACCGGATGTCGGACCGAGGTGAGAGAGAGAAAGACATCGCCATTTTTCAGATGCGGCAGGATGGCTGCAGAAAAATTTCGGAACTAATGAATTGTGTTGCATGGGTAACGATCAAGCTGTTCTGCACACTCAGGTCTGGTGCGCACCGCCACCACCCAAGCGCACTGCTGGTCGGAGTAATTATCGCCGCCCGCGTGGATCATAATCGCGCGCCCCCTAATCTCGGCCACATTGAGGTGCGGCACTACCTCCGTGGCCTTGCCGCTTGCATCGACGGTTAGCACGGGGACGTCGACCTTGTGGCCCTCGCCACCTATTTGGGCGTCGGACAAAACAAGCGTGCCAATCTCCTTGCCGACGCTGTTTGCATCGATTGCGTTCACCCGATCCGCCGCGACCACGCTGGTTGGCCCACTCCCGATCTTTGTCGAGATAAAATGCTCCTGTTACTTGGCCTTGATCGAGGAAGCGGCGGAGGATGACGCTGCGGCTTACATGATAACGTCTTGCCAGCGCGGCAAACTCTTCATCACTTGCTTGCCGTGGATTGAGATTCAGTTCTCGTACCGCAACGGCAAAATCACGTGCCGGTACTAGGATTTCAGCGGCGACTGAATTGCAAACCGTTCGATGGCGCGGTCTTACGGCGGAAGTTCATGTATTGCAGCATTGTCAAACCGGCTGATCCCGCTGCGATTAAAGAGCAGGTGAGCAAGTTCGTGCACGAGGCTAAATGTTTGCCGCGTTTTTGTGGTGCTGTTGTTGATCAGGATGATAGGAAACTCTTCATGCCTAAGGCAGAAGCCCGAAATCGTTCCTTGCTTAAAGCTATCCTTGAATACGAACACGCCGCGCGCCTCGATAGCCCGCCGCCACAGCTTCAATGCATCGTCGTCACTGCTCGCTTCGGGTACTCGATCAAGGGAAACGCCCAACAATTCGCGCACGCGGTGCGCCTGAGTGGAAATGGAAGCGCTGCGTAGACAGGGAAATCTCTCGCCAAGCGGACGTTCTGTCGGATTGCGCCGTTGATAAAGTTCGTCAAGAGCCGTCTGAAATGCATGGCCTTTGCGGATCAGTAAAACCGTATGGCGCTGCAGCGAAGACAGATCGGCGTCCGGCAGCGACCGAAATTCGGTGCGAGGCTTTGGCTCATCAGGCGGCGCTGGCAGAAAGAAAATCGCAAGGGGCCGTTTGTAAATTTCGTAGGCCAGGCGCTCCAGTTTAGCGTATGTCGGCCCGCCTTCACCGTTCTCCCATGCCTCGATTCTCTTCCGGGCGTTTCTTGAGCTTCTCGGCGACGTCACCTGTCGTCATGTTCGTGCTATCGCGTGCCCATTTAAGCAATTCAGGCTGGACGCCACTGATTGGTTCTGCTCGGGCCGCCATCGAATTGATTTATCCGTTTCTGGGTCCACTATTATCGGGTGAGGAATAGTAAGCAACGCTTCACTTAATTCGATACAACTAAATGCCTACCGAGCCGTTTACCGCTTGGTTGGAGGTAATGATGTAAGGATTGCACATCACTTATCGTTCGCGCGGCCACCAATGCGAGGGTGGATCGCTAGCCGAAATCTTGGTCGTCCGCAGCGCAATGAGATGGCTGCGCTTGTATGGATAGCCGCGCACCTGAGAGCAATCCTTGCACCGCATGTACCGCTCCAGCTCGTGAACCGGCGTTGTCTTCGGTCGCCGCACGATGTCGAGGACAACGGTCTGATGGGTGTTGCAGCCCAAGCAACGAACTTGGAGATAGAGATAACCGGCGTTCAGCGCGTCACCCAGCGCGGGGGACGGCTGCGCCGGTCCCTGGAAGCCGAGCATGCGCTTGTTCCATGCCTCGCAGGCGAGCCGGTCGGCTTGCTTGCGTGCTTCGGCCGCCCGCTCTGCCGGTGCCCGGATCGACGCGCCGTAGATGGTCTCGCGTGATTTGGTGCCCACGCTAGAGAAGATGCACCGGGCGGATCGGCTGGGGCAAGCCGCTAGGGATTGCGGTGGTGCCGGACACAACGGAGAGGAAACCGGCTGCGGGCGCTCAAGCAACGGAGCAAGTAGCCCCGCCGATCACCGTCCGTCGTCCTGCCACGGCATCGTCGGCAGCGACGGCACCCGGCGCTGCATGACTCGCGGTCGCTCGACCATCATGGGCTTCGGCGGCGGTGGTGGCTTCACCGGCTTTGACTCCGGCGTCTTCTTGAAGGTTCGATGCGGCTTCACCTCGGCCGCCAACTCCAACAGCCGCTTGGCCTCGACCTCGTCAATGCCGCGCCAGCGGTTCGATAACCGGAACACGTTGCTGCCGCGCGGACCCGGCTCCATCTCGATCAGGCCGAGGCGGTCGAGCAGCTTCAGCGATGGCGACACCACCGTATGCGTGATGCGGTGATCCAGTATGAAGGAGAGGTAGGACACGCTCGCGCTGTCGCTGCCGCCGATCGCCTGCTCAATCGCAGCGAGCACCCCGCGCGCACTCTGTGGCAGCGCCAAATAGGTCGGGCTATCTGATCGATCTGTCATCGTCACCTCTCTCGATCCTTGGCTACAGGCCAATCCACACCGCCAGCGCGACCATGACGACGACCGCCGCCACGAAGATCGCAGTCTCGATCCGCGACATTCGCCACATCGCGCACCGCCATAAACCTTCGTGTCGGTCGCGTGCTCCCTTCAGATGCCCATTGCTTCCTACGCGCACCTGGCTGGCGCGTGCAATCGATCATCTGGCGCGGTCCCGAGCGCCCGCGCGGACGCACGGTCACGAACGCCACGCGCCGTGGTCCTCGACCCTACGGGAACGTTATGCCGAAAGCAGCCGGATCGGGCTTCTCGCCTTTCCGGGGCACCAACAAACGCTCCAGCCCACCTGGCACATAGGTGGCCAGCAGGGTCGCTTGAACGCCGACCACTTCGATCGTATGCGGCACACCACGGGGAAGAGCCGCGTAGGAGCCTGCCCCCACCTCAACGCGGGAATTGCCGACCCGCGCGATTAGCTGCCCCTCAACCACGTAGACTAGCTCGTCCTCACGCGAGTGAGTGTGCATCGGAGGCTCCTCCCCAGCTCGCACCGTCCACAGGACAGCGCCATATTCGCCTCCGGACTGGCTGCTCTCCACTTTAATCTCGATGCTCGAGCCTCCGCTCGTCGTCACCTTCTCGCCACCGTGGGGCGGCGTTAGAACCGGCTTCTGGACTGACATTTGTAGCCTCCTGATTGTGCGCCGGATGAGCCCGGTACCGCGTAAGCATGAAATTCCGCGCGGCAAATTGGAAATGACACCACGCGATGAAGTCAATAACCGCGCGTTATGATGGCCGTTCGCCTTCCGCATCGGACTCGCCACTCGCGGCCCCTTGTGGGGTCCGGCCGAATGTCCGGTTTGCGCAAAAACCGGAACCGCTCACGGTCGGACGGAAGTCGGACTTTCGACATGTCGGACGACGGCATTGGGCCACATCGCGCACCGCCTTTGTGTGCGAAATGGTACAATAATTTAGCGCGATATGATGGATTGAAAATATACTTGGAGCGCACGGTCGCGCGGACCCCGCACTTTTCTGTCAGCCCAAAGGACCCGAGAAACCGATGGGGTGCACACAAAAAGAAAGGCCGCCTGCGTTGCCAGAGGCGGCCCCCGCCTCAGGGAGTACCGCCCAAGGCGAGCAGCGATAGCGAGGTGTGGGGTGGGGGGTCGCTACCGCATACGCTATCTAAGATGATCGCGATCAGCCGCGCTACTTCGTCCATGCTCAGCACCACCGGCAGCTTGCGCGGCTCGTGAATGACATGGGTATGCTCGACGATCTCGCGACGCTTGAGCGTGACCGTAAAGAAGAACCGCAGCGTCGACACGGTCTGATTGATGGTCGGCACGCCAACGCCGCTCGCGGCCAGATGGAGCTGGCAGCGGCGCACGTCCTCGAAGCTCGCCGTATCCCGGCGATCGCCCAAGGAACGCCGCGAAGTTATAGACCCTTTGCACGCAGTCATGTTGGGTCTTCGGCGACCTTGCGGATCGTCATGTCTTCGATCATGCGCCGGCGCAGCGGGGTCACTGTCTCGTCGGTCATGGGGATGCTCCTGTTTTGAGTGAAGGTTGCGACCCCCTCATCTCAAGACAGGACGCCCCGTTGCGCTATCCCATGGCCTCAGTCGCCCGCCGCAGCGCCCTACCGCGCGAGCTGTTTAGTCCTTTGACCCGTCGCGGAAGTGGTCGGCTTTAGGGGCGAGCGCCATAAACCTTCGTATAGTTCCGAGACCGCCTTTGGATGCCCGACGTTTACCTACTTTGAATCGAGCCGCTGATCGCGATCGTCTTAGTCTGTAGCGATTGGAAAAGCGCACAGGCTCATGACGCGCGACGGTGAAAAAGAGGACGATCGAGGAAAATCGTCTGCTCGCCATGGTGCTCGACGATTTACTGAGTCTCTCGCGCAAAGGAGGTTGAAAATGGCAACCAGCGTGACAGATAGTGGCTTAGCAACAAGCACAATGATTTTGGATGGCGACTTCGACAGAATCGACTTTCGCGGAGAAGTCGTCGACGGGCACCTCGTCGCAAAGGGAATTCTCGCAGACCAAGAGGCGATGGATTCTATCCCAGTAGGGATATACGTTCTCGAGAAGGATGCCACCGTCGTCAAGTGCAACAAAGCTGCAATCGCGGGTTGGGGACGCACGCCGTCTCTGGGAACCTCGGAAAAGTACTGCGGGTCACACCTTCTTCGTTACCCCTCAGGAGAAGTGATGCCGCACGAACTTGCACCACCTTCCGTAGTGATCAACAACGGCGGCACCGTTCGGAACGCCGATGTGATTTGCGAGCAGCCCAACGGTAATCGTCTTCTGGCACTCGTTAATGTCTTTCCAATTCGTGACAACGAGGACGAGGTGATCGGAGCCGTCAACATTTTCCGTCACAATACCAGCAAGACTGTTCCTGGCTTACTCTCCGAGTCTGCAAGTAGTTCTAACTCCAAGATCGGTGAGGGGGAGCAGTGAGGCTACCCCTTCGCTGCTTCGGGCTGGACTAGCATATTGATAGGTCGCCTCTCGGAGTGCGGGCTACAGAAACCCAATGTTTGGGATGTCCGCCGCAAGCAGCTGCGGCTCTCATGGGAAGAGCTCTCCAATCTGCCGCAGAGCGAACTATTTTTGGACATGCACTGCGTCAATGGCTGGAGCCGGTTCGACAACCATTGGGAACGATTGCTCGCCACAGAATTGATGAAGCGAGTGGTGCCGAACAGACTGGATGGATCCAACCACTGGCCTCCGCCATCGCGCCGGCCGCTCTCGGGTTGAGAAGGTCCTGCGACACTCAACCGCCCGCCTGGCCAGGCCGAGCTGGAACAGGAAGTTTAGCATATAAGGAGGCGCACGATAGCAGCTCTTGGCCCTTCGCGACACATTGCACCGCCGCGCGATCTCGGTCGCTAACGAAGCATAGTGGAAGTTGACGGGCGGCCGACTATTGCGGAGGACGACGCTCTTGACCCTGAGCAGAAGTCGCGAACCTCGCCAATCGGCGTGTGTATTTCAGCCGCTTGTGCCTGAGCCTAAACAGAACTCAGGAAGGCCGTTACCTCGGTGAAATAGTATCTCAGTTGCACGATATGGGTTCTACAGGCGCCCAGCGGCAAAGGCACTCGCCATTAATTTGCGCAAACCAAATCTGTGGAAAGGAGTGATGGAGGACAGGTAGTGCCACCCGAAGCGACTGTGAAACATGCACAGCGTAGACACGGCGACGCTTGGGCCGCTGCCATCGCGAACCTTCATGATCGACAGCCGGAAATCCATATGCTTGTTGTCCCGTCCCGAATCAATTCGTCCGACCCCAGAAAGAAAATCGGCCAAGCGCCAGTCTTCTGTCCCACGATATAACGATCCTTCTTTTGGATGTTCAGAATTTCGGAGGTAGTCGGCGTCTCAACCCCGGCGAAGCCTCCAACGTTGTTCCGCGCGATCAGTAACAGGTTCATCCAGGCCGGCGGTGGGCAAAGATCGCAAAGAAGATTTCAATGACGCCCGCTTCGGGGCGGCACAGTGGTGCGCGGTATGCATCACTAAATCCGCGCGTTCGATCAGAGCCTTGCCTAGGGCGCTCTCGGAAGGCACCTCGCACTCGACGACACTCATTCCTGGTGTCGGAGTAACATGATGTTGCACCGCGGACGTTCGCAGGCGAACTATGCCCCTGCCTGCGTGGAAGAGCTGGAAAGACCAAACCCGGTAACCAGGCAAAAATCGAACGCAACGCGTACCTTCCTTCCCCTGCCGAGCGGCGTTGGGCGGGCGAGCGGATGAGGCGCCCGCAATGACCGCGACAATTCTATTCTCGTAATTTACGAGCCGCCTGCGCCGCCGGTCTATTGAGGCTCGCAGCCAGCCAAGCATCAACTCTTGGATAGGACGTGAGGTCCAACTCTAGACGGGCGAGAACGCACAGCACGCACGCAACCATAAAATCGGCCATGTTCCATCTGTCACCGCCGAAAAACCGAGTTTCGACGAGTTGATCCTCAAGTATCGCGAGTTTTGCGCGCAGGGTTTCTTCAGCCTGAACGGCCAAGGTCTCGTCCCGCTGCTCCGGCGGAAAGAAGATCCGATTTCTGAACAGCGTCATCAGCGGCGGTTCGACCTCTGTGGTCGCAAAGAATGTCCACTGAAGCATCCGTCCGCGACCTTGCGGCTTCGACGGATATAGTGAGTTCTTGTAGGTCTCGGCGAGATAAAGGTTAATCGCTGCGGTCTCCCACATGACAAAGCCGCCGTCATCAATAGCGGGCACAAGTCCGTTCGGGTTCAGCGCGAGATACCAGGGTTCTTTGCATCGGGCGTTTGGCACGCTGAACGTTACAGGAATGAGTTCGTAGGGAATGCCGATCTCGTTTGCGAGCCAGATGACGCAAAACGCACGGGAGTGAGGCGCTCCATAAATCTTGAGCATGCGATTTTCCCTTCGGGATAGGACCGATCCGCAAACTGAAAGGATACTTTGCGCCATCCGGGGCGACAACCGCCATGCAGTCGCGCACCATCACAGGCGGTGTGTATCGGATCCATCAGCCTGATCGGTCTGCGAAGCATTTCACGAGCTTGGCCCGCATCGAGGTAATCCACCGCTGGTACAACTTTGCTGCGCTGCAAGAGCCTGGAAGTGGCCGATGCTGTCGAAAAGTCGAGAATTGAGGGGCTCCGAAAATCTCGCAAGGATCAGGTTTTGGTTGCCGCGGTCGCCGCAAGCCTCTGCAGGGCATGTACGAAGGTCAGTGATCGTTTTGCTGCAATTCGATGGTCCCTCACATTGTTCCGCTTGGGTCCGCGGAGTACTGTGAGGAGTGCTCATGCCCTCACGGAGTCAGATACGATGCGGCGTCTTGGCGATCATCGTGTCGCTGTCTGCAAGCAGAGCACCGCGGAGTGTGTTAGCGAGCGGCCTGATTACCGAACACGCCCGCGCCGAGCTACGAAAAGCCGCCACCGCACCGCGCGCCGGGCGGGGTTTACAGGCCGGCTTGGCAAAAAGTTTCCGTTCGTCACTCAGCCGGGCGCCGACGGACTAGGGCTATCCAGGATGACCTGCAGACTACCATCGCGCCGCTTGCGTATTGTGTTGCGAAGACGCTCTTGGTCGATGAAAGGGTGAGCAGCTGCGTCCGCGCGGACTTGTCCTTCAAGATCCTGGATCGTGCGGGTCACGTTATCCTTCGACCCGTGCTCAGCCGCCGCAAAAGGCGATGTCAGAAATGTCTCGCCATGAGCTCGTTGTGTCCATCGAGCGCAACCAAGCCGCGATCGACAAGGCGGTAGACAGAGCTCGCAGGCTAAGACGACATTTCGCCTGAGTGGCTCGCCCGAGTCTTTGCTGAGGAACCGCGGAAAAAGATGGTCGCGGACGCGGATTGCGATCGTCGACGTATGCTGGAGCGACCGACCGGCGCGACTACACGTTGCGCATGATCGACAAGCTGCAAAAACGCTCGGCAAGCGGCACTACCTACAGCCGTTCAGAGCGGTGCGCGGTCGTCGGGACGGCTTTACGCGCTTCGGCCGCCGCAGGCTCGCCTGTTGCGCATTGGGCGTCCGGGCATGCGCAGGGCTGCCAGTGGCATGGTAGGCGCCACGGCTGTCCTGAACGATTAGGGCGGCGATGGCCGCGGCGGTGAAGAGCTCTGCCGCTCGCTTCACCGCCGGTGCCGCGTGTCCCGGCCGGTGGGTAGTTCGCTGGTTCCCTCTGGGCGTGGGGAGAGCAGTGCGGACCGGCCGAGCGGACTCCTGACGCGGCGCCGCGGGCATCGCCCTCGGAGGCGGCTCCTGCGCCCCTGGGCAGCGCAGCGAGGGCAACCTTGATGGCGGGAGAAGTCGGGAGCGCCGCCGGCCGATGGGGCGTAGCCCAACACGGCCGGTCCAGCCGCTACGATCATGAATGTCCGCATGTGCCCCCGAAATGAAAGAACGCACCTCCTCAACTTGCGCGCGAATTCAAGAGAGAAGCCGCGAGGAGCGTTCAGCTTCAGGCGAATGCGTTCAACGTCCAGTGGAGCGATACACGACCTCGGCCCGAAGTCGACATCCAGTCAGCCCATCGAGTCGCGTGACTAGTTCGCCCTCGTTTGGGCCGCGGCCCGATCGAACACGCGGGCGAGCAAAGCGCGGCATTTGCGTTACCGACGGCACTCGATCAAGGGTCTTTTTCAACGCCGACGCTTCCAACCCGCCGAGAACGTCTGGACCACATCATTGTCCTAGGCTGGGCGCATCTGCGCGGAATTCTCCGAGCGCACGCCGGTTATCGCTATCGCTGCCCCTTTGGGCGTTTCCTCCCTGGACTTGGGCCGCTTGTGGCAACGCAGGCGGCCTTTCTTTTTGTGTGCACCCCTTGGGATTCGACCGACGGCTAGGTCGCGTGGACAGTTATGTTAGCCAGAGCAGAGTTGCGGCGATAGCGACGACAGCGAAGTAATTTCGTGCGGTTTTTTCGTAGCGCGTAGCAACGCGCCTGAAACGCTTCAGTTTCGAGAAGC
>NZ_JBUYEN020000040.1:0-66333 GCF_055229415.2 Bradyrhizobium sp. Leo114
CCGCGCCTGTCATCCGCATCCCAATCCGCGGTACACGTCATGACCCAAGGTAGGAGCCGTATGCGGTAGCTCCGCACGTACGGATCTGAGCGGGGGGCGCTGGGAAACCAGCGTCCCTACCGCGACCTATCAAAATCGCGCCCGGGCGACTCCAGGGCTTGTGAATTGACGTAGAAAGGCGCGGCGAGAGCGTGGCCACCCCCTCCGAAATTCATACCGATGGCACCCCCGCCGTTATGGCGAACGTATCAATGCACCCGGAATGATGGTCGTGCCGACCACTCTCGCGAGGCGCACATTGCTCCATGCCAGAACGTTGAGCACTCCAGTTCTGACAGCCGCTATACGGAAGCCAGGGGCTCCACCCGGAGCAGCGAAATAGCAATTGGTGAACGCGACATTGGTTGTCGTGCCGGGACTTGCGAAGATGAAAACAGTGCGATCGCCGTTCCAGAAAATGCAGTTGTTGTAAGTTACAGTTCCCGAGAAATTATCAGCCCACTGCATACAATCTGAACTGACAAAGCCAGGCTGAGGCTCGTTATCATTGTAGCACTTGAAGCTACAATTGGTGAAGTTGACCGTCGCGTTGTCTCCCAGGTACGGGTACGCTTGGAATGCGTCAGAGTGATCGCCGACCTTAGCGACACAATTAAAGAAGCACTGGTCCATATTCGTGATGCCGCCGCCGTTCTGGCGGGGACCTTCACGCCAATCGATTCGGCACTGGACAAAGTTGCTTACAAGAGAGCCGCTCGATTGGATCGCAAAGCACGCATCGCCATTCTTGTAATTGGGACTGTCGATCCAATCTTTGTTGGCTTGCGTACCAGACGAGAATGGACCGCCGGGTCCTGGAACATTGCCGGCGAACCTCGCGTCGCTGAGTGACATCGGGATCGTGATTTCAGACGGTGGCGGCGCGGCCGCCGCTGATGGACGAATAACGCAGGGACCCGCAATAATCAGTCCCGAGGCTCTCTTTATAAATTTCCTGCGATCCATGTTTGGCCTTGCCTCCGGCTTGTACGTCATGACGCAGCACGCCCAATCGCCATTTGCGCCCCGCAATCGTACTTCCCCCGACCGAGAGATGGTAGCCGAGCCGCTCGAAGAGTGATTAGCCGTCGCCATGGGCGCCGGCATACGCGCTCAGCGGCCTCGGGAGGCCGCTCAGAGGGCCGTCTGGGGTTGGGCGGAGGGCCGATGCCTCGTCCGTGCCTATGGAGGGTTACGGCGGCCCCGCCCAGTCGTCCCCGACCATCGGCCGGTGCATCAACGGCGGGCTCGGCTGAGCGGAGCGCTCCATTGCTCCGCCGTCCACTCTACGCCGCCGCGTAATCATGTGAGGTTTGTGAAGACGGATAGTCGCCACATTTGCGTCGAGGCAGCCTGTCCCGGAAGCGCTAGGGACGCGGGTCTTGAAGTCCCGGCGTGCGCCGGAATTGAGCTAGGCCTGAGCGGGGGGGAATCGGATAATCTCGCTACGAACGTAACCTGCCGCTACGACTTGGCGCCGACTACGCCTGTATGCCCGCAAAGGGACGAACCGTGACCGAACGCTGCGCTTGCACGGCTATGGGTGGCGAGCTTTTTCATTTGGAAACGGCTGCCAAGCTATCGATATCATTAGAGGCCGTTTTCGACATTTTTTCCAAATGCACCTTGAAATCATTGAATAATCAAACTGATTTTGATTCCGCCATTCGGAGGTTCGATCCCTCCCGCCCCAGCCAGGTCAAAAAACATCAGTAAAATAATGGCTTACCGGTTCGAAATATCCGAAGATCGATTGCGTTGACGAAGTCGAACCTCAGAAACTCGAAAAGCGCTCGCCCTCGCTGTTTAAGTCGGCTGAAACCTCAATCACTGCGTACCCCTTCAGTGCGTGGTTTCACGTCGGGCCGTTGCTCGATGTAGCGCGCGATCTCGCTTCTCATCACCACCACCGAGTGGCCGTGTTTTCCTTGCTCTGAGATCGCCGCGTGCGATCACGCGGTCGAGTTTCGCAAGCGAAAGGATGCGATCGGCTAATCAAATTAGAAGCAGGGCCTTCTCGTTCGTGGCACCACCAGTTTTGATTCCTCAGCCGATAGGAAACTGGACTCAAAAAAGGGGCGGTCGTCCGACCGGTGTCGCGCGAGGGACGCGCGGAAATTGCCTTGGCGGTAGAGCGCTTCATCCCTAAAATCTTGCCACCGCCGCCAGGTGGTTCGGTAATTGAGCTCAGTCACTGCGGAGTAGAAGCTATGTCCAAGCCGGAAAGCTTCCCAATCGACAAGATTTACGTTCCCGTGAAGAGGAAGAAAGCACTCAAGCCTGAGCTCGTTCAAGAAATCGCGGAAAGTATTTTAGAAATCGGACAACAAGTCCCCATTCTCGTTCGGCCCGACGAAGGCCGGTTTGTTCTGGTCGAGGGACTGCATCGGTTCGAAGCCTGCAAGGCTCTTGGCGAAGGAACTGTCATCGGGGTCCTGGTCTCGGCTGAGATCGTGCACCAAAAGACGCTTTTGTCGGACAGCGCCGAAGCAGAAGCAGAGCGCGACAAGATGGCGCGATTGAAAAAACTGCGCCTCGAAAAGGAGGCTGCCGCGCGATTAGCCGCTGCTTCGGAGGCCGCCATAGAGACGCAGTCTGCAGAGCTTTTGCGAAAACCTTCGGAGAAGGGTATCCGGAACGTTCCCAAGGCATCACGAAGCCAATTAGATCGCAAGACTTCAGGATCGACACCAAGAACGTTGTCGGAATGGCTCACGCAACAAAAGAGCAATGGCGGTCGTTATTAACCGCCAGCTCCGCCGCGACCCACCGGCCTCGAGCAAGCTTGGGCTAGTGGCCATCTACGCAATCGTCTTGAGGTAAAGGCTCGGGTCGAAATATTTGTTGGCCGGGGTGAAATCCTTGATGCCGGCGTTCGCCATGAAGAAATCGGTGGATTGCTGCAGCCAGTTCGTAATCGTGTTGTCGGAGTATCGGTACAGCCGATCTCGAAGCATCCAAGCTTCTTGAAATTCCGCTTGGTTCTCCGGTCGCGGAGGTGCGGCGGGTCTTCAACACCGCTAGCGATCGCGTCATTTACCTCGGCGAAGTGACCTATCGCGGCGACTTCATTCGCATCGATATGGATCGATCGAGCAAACGCAAAGCCAAGCGTCGCGTCGGCAGGCTTAGGCGATGACTTTGCCGGGATTCATGAGATTGTGGGGATCGAAGGCTTGCTTCAGGAGCCTCAGCGCGTTCAGCTCTGCTGGTGATTTGTAGCGGAGCATCTCCGATCGACGGAGTTGGCCCACGCCGTGTTCTGCGCTGATCGAACCGCCGAGATCGGCGACGATGTCGTGCACAATCCGGTTGATTTCGCTCCGACGTTCATTGAACTGACTGGAGCTAATGCCCAGCGGCGGCATCGGATTATAATGAATATTGCCGTCGCCGAGATGGCCGAACGCAAAGGGACGGATGCCCGGGATTGCGTCCGCCAGCGCAGCGTCGGCACGCGCGATGAACTCAGGCACCTGCGACACCGGGACCGAGACGTCGTGCTTGATGCCGGCGCCACCCGCTTTCTGTGCTTCGGCCTGGCCTTCGCGAAGGGCCCAGAGACGGCGGCGCTGCGCCTCCGAATCCGCAAGCACGCCGTCGATCACCAGGCCTTTTTCCAGCGCCTCGGACAGCATTTGCTCGATCGGATCACGCAGCGAACCCGGCTCGCCCTGGCCGGCAGCCTCGATGAGCACATACCATGGATGTTCCTCGGCAAAGGGTGAAGTCTGTCCCGGCAATGCCACCAAGACCCACTTCATGCATTCGCGCCGCATCAGCTCAAACGCGCTCAGGCTCTCGCCGACGTGGCTGCGGGCAAGGTGGAGGAGATCAAGTGCCGCCGCCGGCGTCGGGACAGCAACGAAAGCCGTGACGATGTCTCGCGGTCTCGAAAACAGCCGCAGTGTGGCGGCCGTGATGATGCCGAGCGTGCCCTCGGCTCCGATAAAGAGTTGTTTGAGATCATAGCCGGTCGAGTCCTTGCGCAAGCCCCGCAGCCCGCTCCACATGCTGCCGTCGGGAAGTACGACTTCGAGCCCGAGCGTCAGAGCGCGCATGTTGCCGTAGCGCAGGACCTGCGTTCCTGCCGCGTTGGTCGAAAGGTTGCCGCCGATCTGGCAGGATCCTTCGGAGGCGAGGCTGAGCGGAAACAACCGGTCGACATCGGCTGCGTGCGCCTGCACCTCTGCGAGCGTCATCCCAGCCTCGACCGTTATGGTGTCGTTCTGCGCGTCGACCGCGCGTAGGGCGCGCATCCGCTCCAGCGAAATGATCACGCTGCGGGGATCGATTGGCTGAGCACCGCCCGCCAGGCCGGTGTTGCCCCCCTGAGGTACCATCGAAATGCCTGCCTTTCGGCATGCGGTCACAACGGCAGAAACTTGGGCGGTGGAGGAGGGGCGCGCGACATATTGCGCGGGTCCCCGGAACGCGCCGTCGAAAGAAACACAATAGCGCTCGAACTCAGCATTCGGCTCGGCCAGGCCTTGGGGCCCAAGAATTGCGCGCAGTCGGTCGCCAAGGTCGTTCGTCAGCATGTCTCCCGTCGCGATGATGTGCACAACGCCGTCTCCCCTTCAGTCAGGTAAAGTCAAAGGCGCCGCGGTGGCGGCGTGTGAGTTGCGCGAGCGCGTCGAGCGATGGTGCGCCGAGCTGTCCCATCGCGGTCTCCAGCTCTTCCTTCAAGAGTCCGGCGACATAGACTGCGCCTCTTTCCCCGAGTCCGCCGAGCCCGAGCAGGAATGCGCGCCCCGCAAATGTACCGCTGGCGCCGAGCGCGATAGCGCGCGCGACGTCAAGGCCCGATCGTATGCCGCTGTCGAACAGGATGGTGGCTCTGGTCCCGACCCTTGCAGCGATAGCGGGCAGGACGTCGATCGCAGCAGGCGCAGCATCGAACTGGCGACCACCATGATTGGAGACCAGGATGCCATCCACTCCCGCTGCAAGCGCCTGTTCGGCATCCTCGGGATGCATGACACCTTTCACGACCAGCGCGCCTGACCAGGCATCCCGCATCCGCTTGATGACATCCCAGGAAAACGTGCCCTTGATCTGGCTCTGTACAAAGCCGGCGGTGTTCGCCAGCGTCGCCGGCTTTTCGACGTAACGCTCCATGTTGCGAAAGGCCGGCGTACCCGCCGTGGCGAGCGCAAGCAGCCACGGCGGCGACAGAGCCACATCCAGGATGGTTCTTGGCGTGGGACGGAATGGGACCACCAGGCCGTTGCGCAGATCACGAGGACGCTTGGAGCGAACCGGCGCATCCAGCGTCGCCGCCAGCACCCGCACGCCGGCCGCGCCCGCCCGCTTGATCAGATCGAAGGTGACGGCGTGGTCGTCGGCCGGCAGTCCGTAGAGCTGAAACCAGGCATAGGGACCGGCAAGCTCGGCGACATCCTCGATCGTGGCGGTGGCGAGCGTGCCGGCAATGTAGGGAATCCTTGCCTTGCCGGCTGCGCTTGCGAACATCCGCGTGGCGCCGGGCCAGATGATGCCGTCGACTCCCACAGGAGAGATGCCGATCGGCGCCGCGCAACGGACGCCGAACAGCTCAACCTCAGTGCTAACGGGACCAGGCTTGCCGTAGCGGGGGACCAGCTCCACCGCATCGAGCGCCAGTCGATTGCGCCGGGTGTTCAGATCGTCACCCGTTCCGCCGTCGAGAAAATCGAAGGCAAAGCGCGGGATGCGGCGACGGGCGCGGCGCTCGATGTCATCCAGCGTGGGCAAACGCTGACGCAAGCGAGCCTCGGGGCTTGTTCCGCTGCCGGCACCCCAGGCTTGCGTGCGCGGTGAGGAGCGGCGAAGATCGCCGGTCATGAGAAAGCGTCCTTGGTTGCGTGACCCCCGCTTCTCATAGGATGCGTCTCGTCATCACCGCAAATAATTAGAGATGATGACCGCGATAGCTTCTGATGATTGCCGGCAGGATGGCTACCGCGACGTGGTGCGCCGTATAGCCCGGCGCCTTCCGGTATCTCCGGAAGCCGGCTGCACATAGTTGCTTGCCGATGTCGCGGCCTCGAGCAGGTCGTGGCGGATGATGTCCAGCACGGCTCTGGCGGCGGCGGACACCATTCGGCGCGGATGATGAACCCAGGCGATCGATCGGACGATGCGCGGTTCGGCAAAGCGGTGCGCTCTCACCCTGCCGTCCGCAAGCGACTGTTGAAGTGCAATCGTAGGCAGCACGGTCACGAGATTGGTGGTGGCGATCACGTCGCACACCGCGGGTAGCGTGTCGAGCTCCAGCCTCGGCTTCAATTCGATGCCGGCCGTGGTGGCGTGCTCCTCGAGGATCATGCGCAGGCCGTGCCGTTTCGATGGCATGACCAGGTCGAACTCGGCGAGATGCCCGAAACGCAGGTTGGTCGGTGGCTTGATCGGCGCATCCTTTCGGCAGGCGAACACCATCTCTTCGTCCATTACATGGTGCGTGGCGAGCGAAACCCGCCGGCGCGGCACGTTGATCAGCGCAAAGTCGAGTTGCCCGGAATTCACCCAGTCGGTCAAGGTTTCCGTGTATCCCTCGCAGGCCGAAAGCGTGATCTCCGGATAGAGATGCGCAACGGTTGCGGACGAACTCGCCATCGTGCTCTGCGCCACCGAGGTAATCAGTCCGACCGACACCCGGCCGGAAATACGGCCGTTGAGCCGCGCCATTTCCTGCTTGGCATATTCGACGTCGCGCACGATGGGAAACACGAGCCGGGAGAACGCTTCGCCGGCGACCGTCAGCGTCATTCCGTTGATGCTCCGCTCGAACAGCTTTTGGCCAAGCTCGGCCTCAAGTTTGGCGATCTGCATGCTGAGTGCCGGCTGTACGATGTTGAGCTGACGGGCTGCACGGGTCACGTTCCTCTCTTCCGCCAGGCAAAGGAAGTATTGCATCTGCCTGAGTTCCATTGGTTTTTTCCTTCCTGTCCTCGACGACGCGCCGGTGCTGTAGGCTGCCGCTGGGCATCATTTTGGATGATTGAGTTTATCATCAATCATTATTTGTACTGATCTTAGCTTGCCTCTACTGTCCGTTCAAACAGCTTGACGCGCCTGCAGCCCGAAATCGGGGCACCGCACCGTCCAGGCAAACAACATTCATTTCGATGGCCGCGACGCCTGGCGTCACTTGCGTCGCGGCAGCAGGGAGCAGAAGCGAAACGTCATGCAGGATCGGACGCCCTCACGGCTGATTATCGGCATCTCCGGAGCCTCCGGCGTCGTCTACGGCGTGCGCTTGCTGCAATTGCTCCGCAACGCCGGTGTCGAAACGCACCTGGTGATGTCGAAGACGGCGGAGCAGACCTTCGCCTATGAAACCGACCTGAAGATCGCCGAGGTGAAGGTGCTGGCCGATTTCAGCCACGCCATCGACGACATGGCGGCTTCGATCTCCAGTGGCTCGTTCCGCACGGCTGGCATGATCATCGCGCCCTGTTCGATGCGATCAATGTCGGAGATCGCGTCCGGCGTCACCACCACGCTCCTGACCAGGGCCGCCGACGTTGTGCTCAAGGAGCGTCGCCGGCTGGTGTTGATGGTGCGCGAGACGCCGCTGCACACCGGCCATCTGCGTACCATGACCGCGCTTTCAGAGATGGGAGCGATCATCGCGCCGCCGGTGCCGGCGTTCTATGCCAAGCCCGACAGCCTGGACGACATGGTCGAGCATACGGTCGGGCGCGTGCTCGACCTGTTCGACATCGACATCGGCGTGGTGCGCCGCTGGGGCGAGGACGAGGCATTGAAGCGTCGTTCGCCGCGAAAAATTGCTCCCTATGCTTGAAGAAGACCACGGAAAGGATCGCCATATGCGGACCGAGAACCTGGCCAGAGCCGCTGCGGCGGAGGCGCCGAAAGACTTGCGATCATGGCTCGCTCACCTCGCCGAGCGCGGCAAGCTCGCCGTCGCCCGCGAGGGAGTGGGGCTTGCCGATGAGCTCGCTGCCGTTTCGAAAGGGCTGGAGCGTGACCGCGCGGTGTTGTTTCCAAAGCCCGGCGGGCACGACATTCCGGTGGTCTCAAATCTGTTCGCGGCTCGCGACTGGGTCGCCGATTCCATCGGCGTCGGCGAGGAGCAATTGCTGACGCGTTTCCTCGCGGCGGCGCGCAATCCGCTGCCGAGCCGTGAAGTGGCAAGCGGGCCGGTGCAGGAGGTTGTCCACAACGAGGTCGATCTCCTCCGGCAGCTGCCGATCCCGAAACATAATGAGCGCGACAGCGGGCCCTACATCACGGCGGGGCTGTTGATAGCGCGCAATCCGCGCAACGGCATTCAGAACGTCTCGATCCATCGCTGCCAGATCAGCGGTCCGAACCGGATCGGCGTTCTGTTGTTGCCACGGCACACGCTGTCCTATTTCCGCATGGCTGAGGAAGCTGGTGAGGCACTCGAAATCGCCATCGTCATTGGGGTTCATCCGGCCCTGCTCCTGGCGTCGCAGGCGATTGCTGCGCTGGACGAAGACGAGATGGCGATTGCCGGCGCGCTGCTCGGTCACCCCGTCGATGTCGTGAAATGCAAGACCAACTCGGTCCGCGTTCCCACCCATGCGGAGATAGTGATCGAGGGACGAATTCTTCCCCGCGTGCGGGAGCCAGAGGGGCCGTTCGGCGAATTTCCCCAGTACTACGGGCCGCGTGCGGATCGCGAGGTGATCGAGGTCGACATGGTCACTCACCGCGCTCAGCCAATCTACCATACCATCGTCGGCGGTGGTTACGAGCATCTCATTCTCGGCGGCGTACCGCGCGAGGCGACGCTGGTGCAGCATCTGCGGCGCAGTTTCCCGAACGTGCTCGATGTACGTCTCACCCGGGGTGGCACCTGTCGGTATCATCTTGCGGTCAAGATCGACAAGATTGCCGACGGCGAGCCGAAGAACATCATCATGGCTGCCTTCGGCGCTCACTATGACATCAAGCAGGTCATAGTCGTCGACAAGGATGTCGACATTGGTGATTCCGAGGAGATCGAATGGGCGGTCGCCACCCGCTTCCAGGCCGACCGCGATCTCCTGGTCGTGTCCGGCGCGCTCGGCTCCAAGCTCGATCCGACAACCGACAAAGGGATCAGCGCCAAGATGGGGCTCGACGCGACCGTGCCGGTCGATGCGCCCGAGCTCGATTTCAAGCGCATCCATGTCAAGGGCGAAGAAGAGGTCGACCTCGCGACGGTCTTGCAAAAAGATCCGAATGCCGCCTTCTCCCGCGTTCTTGCACGAGCGCGATAGGCAAGGGGCTGATCCGAACACGTTAACAACGCAGCGCGCCCGCAAGAGTGCGGTCGCAGGTAACATTGGGAGGTGATTGATGCTCTCTAGGATGATCCGTGCGAGTTTGGTTTTCAGTGCTGTGGCGGCATCGAGCTTGGTGCCCACGTGGGCGAAAGCGGCCGATGACGTCAAGGTCGCCATCAACAACGTGGTCAGCGATGTTGTCTTTCACCTTGCCGCCGAACGCGGGTTCTTTGCCGAACAGAATCTCAACGTCACCCTGGTCAGCTTCGATTCCGGACCGAAGATGATTGCGCCACTGGGTGCGGGCCAGATCGACGTTGGCGCAGGCGCATCTTCCGCAGGGCTCTACAATGCGGTGGCGCGCGGCATCAATGTGAAGGTCGTAGCCGATAAGGGCTCGACGCCACGCTCTTACGATTACATGCCGCTGCTCGTCCGCAAGGCGCTGGTCGACAACGGCACCGTCAAGACCGTTGCAGACCTGAAAGGAATGAAATTCGGCGAGGTTGGTCCGGGAGCCGCGACCAATGCAAAGCTCAGCCACATCCTTGGTGGTGCAGGGCTGACCTACAAGGACGTTACGCACAACTATATCAACTATCCCCAGCAGATCGCAGCCTTCACCACCGGTGCAATCGACGCGGCGATCACGACGGAGCCGTCGGTCACGCAGGCGATCAATAGCGGCGTCGCCGTGAAGTTCGTGGCGGATGGCTATCCGGATCAGCAGGTTGCCGTGCTGCTCTATGGCGGTGACTTCATCGCCAAGCGTCCGGCCGTCGCCGAGCGGTTCATGGTCGCCTACCTCAAGGCGGCGCGCATCTACAACGATGCCACCGCTGGCGGAAAATTCACGGGCAAGGGCGTCGACCAGGTGATTCAGACCATCATGAAAAGCACCGGCCTGAAGGATCCGGAGCTGTTTAAGAAGATGGTGCCGAACGGGATTGATCCGGATGGCAAGGTTAACGTGAAGAGCATGGCGGACGATCTGAAGTTCTTTGCCGACAACGGCTATCTGGAGCGGCCGGGCAAGGTCGAGGACGTCGTCGACGCCTCGTTTGCTGACAAGGCGGTGCAGAAGCTCGGCTCCTACAAGCCTGCCGAAAACTGACGGCAAAGAAGGATACGTCATGGCTATTGCGAACGTGTTGAATAAGCAGGGGCGACCGGAACTGGTGCCGTCGACGCCGCAACTGTCCCTTTCGGGTGTCAGCAAATATTTCGGATCGTCGGGTTTCGTAGCCCTCGACGGCATCACCATCGATATTCCGCAAGGGCAGTTCTTCGTGATCGTCGGCCCGAGCGGCTGTGGCAAGACCACACTGCTGCGCATCCTTGCCGGGCTCGATACTCAGAGTTCAGGCACCGTCGCCGTCAACAGGACCGATGAGAAACGCCCGGTCAATTCCATGATCTTCCAGGGCGACTCGCTGTTCCCCTGGATGACGGTGTTCGATAATGCCGCCTACGGCCTGCGTATGCGGCGTGTCCCTGAGGCGCAGGTGTCCGACACGGTCCGCACGTGGCTCGAGCGGATCGGCCTGTGGCGGTTTCGCGACCGCTATCCCAACCAGCTATCGGGTGGCATGCGTCAGCGTGTGTCGATCGTGCGAGCCTTCGCGAATGATCCGGAAATCCTGTTCATGGACGAACCGTTCTCGGCGCTGGACGAGCAGAACAAGCTGCTGCTTCATGAGGAATTGCTGCGGATCTGGGAAGCGACCAAGAAGACGGTCGTATTCATCACCCACAGCGTCGACGAAGCAGTCACGCTCGGTGACCGCATCATGATCATGACCGCCAATCCCGGGCGCGCCAAGGCCGTGCTCGATGTGCCGTTTCCGCGTCCGCGGAATGTGCTGGAACTCCGGCAAAAACCTTCCTATGGCGATCTCGTGTTCCATATCTGGGAGCAATTGCGCGAGGAGGTACAGCGCGCGCGTCAAAACGCGGAAGGAGAGAAGGCATGAGCGCCGAGGTCAAAGGCCGTGACAGGGTAGTCGGTGTCCTCACGCCCATCGTGCTGTTGGGCCTCTGGGAGCTCGCGGCCCGATTTGGGCTTCTCGATGCGCGCTTCTTTCCGCCGCCATCGGCCATCGTTCATCAGTTTGCCGCGTTGGTCGCTTCCGGCGAGCTTGGCGCCAATGTCCTCGCAAGTCTCAAACGCCTCGCGCTCGGCATGCTGCTCGGCGGCGTGCCCGCGTTGTTCCTTGGTCTTGCCATGGGCATATCGCGGCCGCTGCGTGCAGCGATCGATCCCTTGATCTCGGCCACCTATCCGATCCCGAAGAGCGCCATCCTCCCGCTGGTGCTCTTGATCTTCGGTCTCGGCGAAATGTCGAAGGTGGTCATGGTCGCGCTGGGTGCGTTCTACCCGATCATCATCAATACGGTGGTCGGCGTCGCCAACATCGACAAGATCTATCTCGATGTCGGGCATAATTACCGGGCCAACCGGTGGCAGGTGTTTCGGACCATCGCCTTGCCCGGAGCGTTGCCTTCGATCATGGCCGGTGTCAAACTGGCGGTCGGCATGGGGCTGATCCTGATCGCGATTTCCGAGATGGTCGCCGCCAATGACGGCGTCGGCTACATGATCTGGAATGCCTGGCAGGTGCTGACGGTCGATACGATGTATGTCGGGCTTCTCGTGATCGCGGTGCTCGGATTCCTGTTCTCGATCGTGCTCGATGAGATCGAACATCGTCTCATTCCCTGGAAACGAAGGGCATGATCGATGGCCAGCTTTCTGTCATCAAGCAATCGTCGGGTGAGCAACGATCGATGTTGACGACCTCAGGCCCGCGCAGCGGTGGCGAAATCCTCATCGATACGCTGAAGATCCACGGCGTCGACACGGTATTCTGCCTGCCGGGGGAAAGCTTTCTGGCCGCAATCGATGCGCTGGCCGGTGACGGCAACGCGATCCGGACCGTCGTGACGCGTCATGAGGCTGGCGCGGCTCACATGGCCGAGGCCTATGGAAAGCTGACCGGGCAGCCCGGTATCTGCTTCGTGACACGAGGGCCCGGCGCAAGCCACGCCGCGATCGGCGTGCATACGGCTTCGCAGGATTCGACGCCGATGATCCTGTTCATCGGGCAGGTTGCCCGCGGCATGCTGGGACGCGAAGCGTGGCAGGAAGTCGATTTCCGCCAGATGTTCGGCGGCATGGCGAAGTGGGTCGTGGAGATCGACCGCGCCGAGCGCATTCCGGAATTGGTCAGCCGCGCTTTTCATGTCGCGGTCTCGGGACGCCCGGGTCCGGTCGTGGTCTCGCTGCCGGAGGATATGCTGGCCGAGGAGGTCGTGGCTGCGGATGCCAGGCCGTATCGGCGATCTGCGGCGCATCCGAGTGCTGATCAGCTCTCGCGGCTCGTCGAGATGGTAGCGGATGCGGAGCGGCCGCTTGTTATTGTCGGCGGCGGCGGGTGGAACGCGCGAGCCTGCGAGGACCTCAAGACCTTCATCGAGCTGTTCGATCTGCCCGTTGTCGCGGGCTTCCGGCGGCAGGATATCTTGGATAACCGCCATCCAAACTACACCGGCCACGCCGGGCTTGGACCGAGTGCAGCATTGGTCCGGCGCATTCGCAGTGCTGATCTCATCATCGCGATCGGCGGACGGCTCGGCGAGACGACGACGTCCGGATACACCTTGTTCGAAGTGCCCCGGCCGTCGCAGCGCTTCGTTCACGTGCATGCCGATCCGAACGAGCTCGGCCGTGTCTATCAAGCCGATCTCCTGGTCAACGCTGGCATGCCGGAGTTTGCCGCGGCCGTCGCGCGACTGCAGCCGTCCGACGGATCGCAGGCAACCAGGAGCCTGCAACGGAAGGCCTGGGTTGCGGCAGGCCGTGCCGAATTCGTCTCCGACCAGACGCTGGGATCAATGCCGGGCCCGGTTGATCTGGGCGCAGTGATGCTGCATTTGCGCGAGGTGCTCCCCGCGGATGCGATCATCTCGAATGGTGCCGGCAACTATGCCATCTGGGTGCACAAATTTCACCGTTATGGCGGCTTCAGGACCCAGCTTGCGCCGACCTCTGGATCGATGGGTTATGGCCTGCCGGCGGCAATCGCCGCCAAGCTGGCGCATCCCGAGCGCACTGCTGTCTGCTTTGCGGGCGACGGCTGCTTTCTGATGAGCGCGAACGAGCTCGCCACGGCGGCGCGACACGGCCTCGGCGTCATCGCGATCATCATCAACAACAGCATGTACGGCTCGATCCGCATGCACCAGGAGAAGGAATATCCCGGACGGGTACATGCGACGGCGCTGGACAATCCGGATTTCGCAGCGCTCGCGCGGGCTTTTGGCGGCTATGGTGAACTTGTGCTGGAAACCGATGCCTTTGCCGCAGCGTTTGCGCGGGCCCGGGCCTTCGCCGATGAAAAAAGCAAACCCGCGATACTGGAGCTCAGGATCGATCCGGAAGCGATTACGCCCACTGCAACGCTGACGCAATTACGCGAGCGTGCGCTCGCTGCGCGCGATGTTGCTCCGCAACGATGATGGCGTGCCGTGGCTGCTCTCGGATTGACAGATCATTCGACTTGTGCTGACGGGAAAGGAAGCAACAACGACGTCTGAAGGGAGGCCTTGATGTCGACAGCTCTGCGCATCGCTCATGGCGCCTTCGGCAGGGTCGCGCTGCTGGATATGGATCGTTCCCTGGTGCGCCATGCGCATCCGCATTGCCATGTCCTGCTGAAGGTCGAAGGCGCCGATACACAGTTCCTGGTGGGAGATAGGGTCTATCCGCTGACTGACACATGCGCCGTGCTCGTCGACGGCTGGAAGCCGCACGCCTATGTTCACGATCCCGCGCGGCCGCGGACCCTCATTCTGGCGCTTTATATTGAACCTGAATGGTTGAAGGAGTTCCGGCCCGGATGGGCCGCGAGCGGCGCGCCGGGTTTCTTCGATCAGCCGTCCGGGGAGGTCTCGCCGCGGATCCGGCAACTCACGATGCATCTTGCCACCGACATGATGTCGCATCCGGACTGCGTCCGTGCCCATGAGCAGACCCTCTCGGACCTGATGATCGCGGTGATCGAACGCTTCACACCGTGGCGGAGCTTTCCCAATTCCATCCGCGGCATGAACGCGATGTCGTGCGACTGGCGGATCCGGCGCGCGACGGAAGTGATTCGCGCGCAGGAGGGAGCCCACGCCAATGTCGATCAGTTCGCGAAGGGCGCAGGGCTGTCGCGGGCGCAGTTCTTCCGCCTGTTTGAATCCTCGCTCGGGGTTTCGCCCAAGATCTATCTGAACGTCGTGCGGATGGAGCGGGCGCTTGATGCCGTGATCCACCAGGATACGTCGGTCACTGATCTCAGTGAGCGCTTCGGCTTTCCGGAGCCGGCGCATTTCACCCGCTTCTTCCGCGATCACGCCGGAGTCGGCCCGCGCGAATTTCGCAACGTCTCGCGGCTTGCAAGTTGATATTGCGGCGCACACTCCGAAATGAGACGATTTGGTAGGTCGTGAGATCGGGCGGTATGGCCCGCATGGCTGACATTCTGACAACTGCTCCACGTCGCGTCAGAGAGCGCGATGGAGAGGAGCGTCGGAATGGCGGAGGCCGCGGTTCAGTCCGCATCATCGGTTGATCAGAATACGGCTAAAGACCGGCCTTGGGTCGGCCGTTCGATCGAACGCGTCGAGGATGCCGCGCTGCTCACCGGGCGCGGGCGCTTCATCGACGATCTCGGCACTCCACCGGGGACGCTGCATGCTGCCATCCTGCGCTCCCCACATGCCCATGCCGATATTGTCTCTGTTGACGCTGAGGCGGCGCGGCATGCGCCGGGCGTCGCCGCTGTCCTCACCGGCGAGCAGGTCAAGGCGCTGACGTCGAGCCTCGTCGTTGGCGTGAAGGCGCCGGTGGAATGCTGGCCGATTGCGACCGAGCGGGTTCGCTATGTCGGCGAGCCCGTCGCTGTGGTCGTCGCGAGCGATCGCGCCCGGGCAGAAGATGCGATCGAACTGATCAACGTCGAGTACCGGCCGCGCGCTGCGGTGGTCGATCCGTTGGCGGCGCTCGCTGCCGATGCGCCTGTCCTGCACGATGGTTTTCCCGGCAATCTCGCCAGCGACCGCAGTTTTTCCTATGGCAATCCCGAGCAGGCATTTGCCGAAGCAACGCATCGCTTTTCAATCGACATCCGCTATCCGCGCAATTCCTGCACGCCGATCGAAACCTATGGCGTCGTCGCCACCTACGATGCGGCTGAGAATGCCTATGACATCCTCGCCAATTTCCAGGGTCCTTTCAGCATTCATACCGTGATCTCGCGTGCGCTGAAGGTGCCGGGCAATCGGGTGCGGCTGCGCACGCCACCGGATTCCGGCGGCAGCTTTGGCGTCAAGCAGGGCGTCTTTCCCTATATCGTTTTGATCAGCGCGGCCTCTCGCGCTGTCGGGCGCCCCGTGAAGTGGATCGAAGACCGCCTTGAGCACCTGACGGCCTCGGTCTCGGCGACCAACCGCGCCACGACGCTTTCAGCCGCGGTCACCGCGGACGGCAGGATCCTCGCGCTCGATTGGGACCAGGTCGAGGATTGCGGCGCCCACCTGCGCGCACCCGAACCCGCAACGCTCTACCGCATGCATGGCAATCTCACTGGCGCCTACGACATCCGCCACGTGAAGGTGCGCAACCGCGTCGTTGTCACCAACAAGACGCCGACCGGCCTCAACCGCGGCTTTGGCGGACCGCAAGTCTATTTCGCGCTCGAGCGCCTGGTGCAGCGGATTGCGATCGGCCTCCGTCTTGATCCGCTCGACGTGATCCGGCGCAATCTCGTTCCGGCGAACGCCTTTCCTTATCGCACGGCGACCGGTGCGCTGCTGGACTCCGGAAACTATCAGGAGGCGATCGCCAGAGCTGTCGAGCAGGGCCAACTCGCGGAACTCAAGGCGCGACGCGATGAGGCGCGCGCGCAAGGCCGCCTTTATGGCATCGGCTTTACGGCTGTCGTTGAGCCCAGCGTCTCCAACATGGGCTATATCACGACGGTGCTTACGGCGGCGGAACGTCGCAAGGCCGGACCGAAGAATGGCGCGCAGGCAACCGCAACGGTTGCGCTTGATCCCGTCGGGGGTGTCACGGTCCATGTCGCATCCGTGCCACAAGGGCAGGGTCATCGCACGGTGCTGTCGCAGGTGGTGGCCGATGTGTTCGGCCTCAAGCCGCAGGATGTTCGCGTCAATACGGAGATCGATACCGCCAAGGATGCCTGGTCGATCGCCTCCGGAAACTATGCGAGCCGGTTTGCGGCCGCCGTAGCCGGGACCGCGAAGTTGGCGGCTGAGCGGATCGCGGTCCGTCTTGCGCGCATCGCTGCGAGCCAGCTGAATGTTGAGCCTGCAGATATCATGTTCGCCGGCGGCTTCGTCGCGTCGAAGCGCAATCCGGAGAACCGCATCGCTTTTTCCAGAGTCGCGGCGCTCTGTCATTGGTCGCCGGGTTCATTGCCTGATGATGCCGGCCAGACCATTCGCGAAACCGTGTTCTGGACGCCGCCGGAGCTGACCCCGCCGGACGATCAGGATCGCATCAATTCCTCGCTCTGCCACGGCTTCATCTTCGATTTTTGCGGCGTCGAGATCGACCGCACGACGTTTGAGACCCGTATCGATCGCTACGTGACCATGCACGATTGCGGCACCATCCTGCATCCGGGCATGGTGAACGGGCAGATCCGCGGCGGCTTTACGCAAGCGCTCGGGGCGGCGCTCTATGAAGAATATGCTTATGCGGCGGACGGCAGCTTTCTGACCGGAACGTTTGCGGACTATTTGCTGCCGACGACGACCGAAGTCCCCGAGCCGCAGATCATCCATATCGAGACACCGTCGCCCTTCACCCCGCTCGGGGCAAAGGGCGTCGGCGAAGGCAACTGCATGTCGACGCCGGCGTGCATCGCCAATGCCGTTGCCGACGCGCTGGGCCTTGCCGACGTCACGCTGCCGCTGGTGCCGGCGAAGCTCGCCGATTTGGTGCGTGGTCCGGAGCCCCAACCGCCGACGGGACAATCGAAGGCGGCGCCTGCACGCGAAGCAGACCGCCGGCTGCGCGGCGAGGGCCGTGCGTCCGTCAACGGGGCGCCGGAGCAGGTGTGGACGATGCTGCTCGATCCCCAGACGCTGCAGGCTGTGATCCCCGGATGCGAGCAGGTCCACAAGGTTTCCGACACGCATTTCCGCGCCCACGTGACGCTCGGCATCGGTCCTGTCAGCGGACGTTATCGTGCTGACGTCCAATTGTTTGATCTCGACCCGCCCCGCGCAGTCACGCTGCGCGGAAAAGCGGAGGGGGCACTCGGTTTCGGAAACGCCGAAGGTCGCATCACGCTCGAGCCCGACGGCAAAGGCGGCACACAGCTCAGCTACAGCTATGACGCAGCGATCGGCGGCAAGGTCGCGAGCATCGGCGGCCGCCTGCTCGACGGCGCCACGCGCGTGATCATCGGACAGTTCTTTGCGGCACTTGCGCGCCAGGCCGGCGGTGGGGCGCCGGCGGGCGGCACCTCGATGTTTGCGCTGCTCGCCAAGCTCGCAAGCCTGTTTGGAGGGCGACGATGAAACCAGCCGCCTTCGACTATGTCCGCGCCGAATCCGTCAACGAAGTCCTCGAGGGACTTTCGAAAGAGGGCGGCAATGCCCGCGTGCTCGCCGGCGGCCAATCGCTGATGGCAATGCTCAATATGCGCCTCGCCAAGCCGAGACTCCTGATCGACATCATGCGGCTGAAGGAGCTCAACCGCATCGAGGAGCAAGCGGGAGTGGTGACGATCGGCGCCGGCGTGCGCCAGGCCGCCTTGCTCGCATGGCCGGAACTGGCGCGGACTCAGCCGCTTCTTGCGCGGGCGTTGCCCTGGGTCGGCCATGTCCAGACGCGCAGCCGCGGCACCATCTGCGGCTCGATCGCACATGCCGACCCGAGCGCCGAGATGCCGCTCGCGCTGATCGCCCTCGGCGGCGAGGTGCATCTGCGCAATGCGCGACGGCGCCGACGGGTTGCAGCGACCGAGTTCTTTCTTGGCATGATGGCCACTGCGCGGGCGGAAGACGAACTCATTGAAGCCGTATCGTTTCCCGCTCGGGCCGGCGAGCGATGCGCGTTCCGCGAAGTCGCCCGCCGTCACGGTGATTTCGCCATCGTGGCCTGCGCGGCGGTTGCGACCTCGAAAGGTGTCCGCTTTGCCGTTGGCGGCGTCGCCGATGTTCCGCAGGCGCGGGACTGGCCGCGCCTGGACGGAAGTGCGCTCGACGACGCGCTGAACGGCTTTGCCTATGAGCTCGACGCGCGCGATGACGTGCACGCGACCGCGCGCTATCGCCGCGATCTGGTGCGGATCATCGGCCGCGATCTGGTGCGCGAGGTGCTGCAATGACCCGTCTCAGCGCCGATGGCCGTCATCCGGTTCGCTTCAAGCTGAACGGCAGGCCGGTTGAAGCCGAAGCCGAGCCGCGCACGCTGCTGTCCGACTTCCTGCGCCAGCAGATTGGCGCAACCGGAACCCATGTCGGCTGCGAGCATGGGGTTTGCGGTGCCTGCACGGTCATTATCGACGGCATGCTCACGCGTTCCTGCCTGACGCTGGCGGCACAGGCCGATGGTTGCGAGGTCCAAACCGTCGAGGGGCTTGCCCCGTCGCCCGACCGGCTCGGCATCCTGCAACAAGCGTTCCGCCGCAACCACGCCTTGCAATGCGGCTTCTGCACCGCCGGCATCCTGATGTCGCTCGACCATTACCTGCGCCGGCATCCGGGGCCAAGCGAAGCCGATATCCGCGATCTCCTGAGCGGCCATCTCTGCCGCTGCACCGGCTACACCCCGATCGTAAAGGCGGCGCTGGAAGCGGCCGCCGAGTTCGCCACCACCACCCAAGAGAAGTCAGATGCTTGATCTCGGCAGCAGTTTCATTGCAAGCGTCGCGCGTGATCCGGATGCGCTTGCGATCGTCGACGGCGAGCTTCGCCTTACCTATCGGCAGTGGTACGGCAAGATCTCGGCGCTCGTAGCATCGTTCGATCGCATCGGGCTGAAGCCCGGCGATCACGTCGTCACCGTGCTGCAGAACCGCTGGGAGGCTGCGACCCTGCACTGGGCTTGCCAGTTTGCAGGGCTCGTCATCACGCCGATCAACTGGCGTGCCAAGGCCGACGACCTCGATTTCTGCATCGAGAATGCGGAGGCCTGCGCGGTCTTCTATCAGGATGTCTCCGCCGACGCCGTGAGAAATTCCACGCGCGCGGCCGGCTTGCAACGCATTGCGGTCGGTATGAATGCCGACGGAGATCTGGCTTTCGCGGACATGGTGGAAGGCGACGCTCCTGATGCCCAGCCTCGGGTCGGCGCCGATGCATGGTCGATCATGCTCTACACGTCGGGCACGACATCGAGACCAAAGGGCGTGCCGCGCCATCATCGTGCCGAGCGCGCGGCGGCAATCGCGCATGTCGCGCAAAACCTCTATGGCCGCAACGAGCGTACGCTCGGCGTGATGCCGCTCTATCACACCATGGGTGTGCGCTCCTTGCTCGCGATGTCGCTGATCGGCGGCACCTTCATTTGCCTGCCGCGCTATGACAGCCGCCAGGCGCTGGCTCTTATCGAGAGCGAGAAGATCAGCAATCTTTATCTGGTGCCAACGCTCTACCACGATCTCGTTCACCACGAGGCGTTCTCGGCGACCGACGTATCGAGCGTGCGAAAGCTCGGATTTGCCGGCGCCTCGATGACGGATGGATTGCTCAAGAAGTTGAGCGAAGTGTTCAAGCCGGACCTGTTCGTCAATCATTACGGCAGCTCCGAGATCTACACCTTCACGATCGATCAGAACGCGCCGGCCAAGCCCGGCTCGGCCGGCAAGGCCGGCATCAACCAGCACATCAGGGTGGTACGGATCAACGCTCGTTCGATTGCCGAACTTGCCGCACCGGGCGAAGAGGGCGAGATCATCGCCTCGCTCGCCGGCGACGAAGCATTCGAAGGCTACTGGCGGCGGCCCGAGGCCGATGCCAAGGCGTTGCGCGAGGGCTGGTATTTTACCGGAGATACCGGGTTCATCGATTCCGACGGCGACCTGTTCGTGACCGGCCGCGTCGATGACATGATCATCACCGGCGGCGAGAATGTGTCGCCGGTGGAAATCGAAAGCTGCCTCTCGCTGCATCCCGCTGTCTCTGAAGTGGCAGTCGTCGGTCTCGCCGACGAGAAATGGGGCAAGATCGTCGCCGCCTTCGTCAAGCGCAACCGATCGGTCTCCGAGGCGGAGCTCGAGCAGTTCTGCCGTACCTCCGGTCTTGCCAATTTCAAGCGCCCGCGACGCTACGTCTTTGTCGATGCCATTCCAAAATCGCCGGTCGGTAAACTTCTCCGGCGTCTGCTCGTCGCAGGAGAATACGAAGCCGAGCGCCTGCCGCCCTCGGATGCCGCCTGATCACACGACACCAACGAAAGGAAAACCACATGCCATCCCCGTACACCTTTGCCGATCCCCGTCTCGCCAAGCTCGATGGGTTCAAGGTCGAGATCGACGAGGCGCATGAGCGCGCCGACATCATACTCGGGCGGCCGCCCTATAACGTCGTCTCGATGCCGCAGCGCGATCAGCTACGACTGACCTTCGAGACGCTCGACGAAGATCCGCGTGTTCGCGTCATCGTGTTGCGGGGCGAGGGCGACCATTTCTCCAGTGGCGGCAATATCGGCGGCTTCATGGAAGCGAGCCCCGAGCACGTATCAAAACTGGCCTGGAATATCGCGGCGCCCGCACGTTGCGCCAAGCCGGTGATTGTCGCCAATCGCGGCTATTGCTTCGGCGTCGGATTCGAGCTGTCGCTCGCCTGCGACTTCCGCATCGCTTCCGAAACCACGCAATACGCCTTGCCGGAGCAGAAGCTCGGACAGATCCCGGGATCGGGAGGATCGGCACGTCTGCAGAAAATGGTCGGTATCACCCGCACCAAGGACATCGTGATGCGCTCCAAGCGGATCTCGGCGAAGCAGGCGCTGGAGTGGGGGATTGCGACCGAATGCGTGCCGGACGCCGAGCTTGAGAAGGCGACGGACCGGCTGGTCGACGAGCTGCGCACCTTCTCGCCTTTGGCGCAGCGTACCGCGAAGAAGCTCCTGAACGACACCGAAGACTCGACGCTCACGATCGCGATCGAGCTCGAGGGCCATTGCTACAGCCGGCTGCGTCAGTCCGAGGACTTCAAGGAAGGCGTCGAAGCCTTCAACGCCAAGCGTCCGCCCAAGTTCGTCGGGCGCTGACGACAAGGAAGACGACTAACAACGCCGCGGACGGCGGTCAGCCGCCGCGGCAATCTTCGACGGGGAGGGAAATATGGTTGAGATGGACGTGTCCGTCGCGAATGTGCGGACGTCGGCAGACAATCGACAGATGGTCAACGCGATCATTGCCTCGGTGCTCGGCTGGGCGCTCGATCTTTTTGATTTGTTCATTCTGCTCTATGTCGCGCCGGTTGTCGGCGCATTGTTCTTTCCATCGAGCAATACGGCGCTGTCGCTGGCCGCAGTGTATGGATCGTTCGCCGTCACGCTCCTGATGCGGCCGCTCGGCTCGGCCGTCTTCGGCCATTATGCCGATGTGCACGGACGCAAGCGCGCCATGCTGGTCGCAATTTTCGGTGTCGGCATCAGCACGGCTGCCTTCGGCTTGCTGCCGACGATCGCCCAGGTCGGCGTGATCGCGCCAATCATCTTCCTGATCCTGCGCCTGGTGCAGGGCGTCTTCGTCGGCGGAGTGGTGGCGTCGACCCATACCATCGGCACGGAATCTGTGCCGGCAAATTGGCGCGGGGCGATGTCCGGCCTGGTGGGTGGCGGCGGCGCCGGGATCGGCGCGTTGCTGGCGTCGTTCGTGTTCCTGATCACCTCCTCGATCTTTCCCGGTGAAGCCTTCGCGGAGTGGGGCTGGCGCGTGATGTTCTTCTCCGGCCTGCTGAGCTCTTTGCTCGGCTGGTTCATCTTCAAGAACCTCGAGGAATCGCCTTACTTCAAGGAGCTGAAGCGGCAGCAGAAGACACGTAAGGCAGAGGCGTCCAAGGCTCCGGTTAAGGAGATTTTTTCAGGAGAGTACCGCAGGATCCTGCTGCTCAATATCCTGATCACGTTCGGCGGCGGAGCGGGCTATTATCTGACCTCCGGATATCTTCCGAGCTTCTTGAAGATCATCAACGCGGTCCCGAACCAGACCTCGTCGCTGATTCTGATGGGCGCCAGCGTCTCGTCGTTCTTCTCGGCGGTTCTGATCGGATCGCTGAGCGACAAGATCGGGCGGAAGAAGACCTTTCTCCTGGTCGGGGCAGGTGCCATCGTGCTGCTTCCGCTGTGCTATCTGGGCCTTGCCGCGACGAAGGACATCACGCAGATCACGCTCTATGCGCTGGCGATCGCCTTCATCGGCAATGCCGGCTATGCACCGGTGCTGATCTTCCTGAACGAGCGCTTCCCGACGGCTGTGCGCGCGAGCGGTACAGGGCTGTCCTGGAACATCGGCTTTGCGCTCGGCGGCATGATGCCGACCTTCGTGTCGCTGGTGAGTGCCGGCGCCGCGCAGATTCCGACATCGCTCGCCATCTTCTCGGTTGCGGTCTTCGCGATCTACCTGATCGGGGCAATCGTGATCCCAGAGACCAAGGGCGACTTCAAGTGAGGACTAGTGGCGGCGCGGTCGGGCCGCGCCGCCACGATCGAAAGTTAGGTTCGGATATTATGTCTCTTCATGCTCTCAATCTGATCGACGGCGTCTGGCAACCGGCATCCTCCGGTGAAACGGTGCCGAGCATTGATCCTTCCAATCAGGCGGTGGTCGGCCGCGTCGAGGCCGGCGGAAAGAAAGACGCGGAAGCGGCGGTATCGGCCGCACGCGGCGCTTTCGAGCGCGCGGGCTGGTCGCACAATCCGCGGCTTCGCCAGCTGGTCATGCTGAGATGGGCGGACCGGATGGAGCAGCGCGGCGCGGAACTGGCGCGCCTTCTCACGCTGGAGAACGGAAAGCCGCTTGCGCAGTCGCGCGGCGAGATCGAGGGCAGCGTTTCGGAGATACGTTACTACGCGGGATTGACGCGTCATATCCCCGGACACGTTCTCGAGGTCGAACCGGGTACGTTCTCCACGATGCTGAAAGAGCCGGCAGGCGTCGCCGGCCTGATCATCCCGTGGAACGCACCCGCGGTGTTGCTTATCCGCGCATTGACGCCGGCCCTTGCCGCCGGGTGCACGGCGGTGATCAAGCCCGCGCCGCAGACGGCATTGGTTACTGCCGAGATCATCAAGTGCCTTAGCGACGTCGAGCAGCTTCCTGCCGGCGTCGTCAATCTCGTCAACGAGCAGGGGCACGAGGTGGCGGAATATCTCGTCACTTCGCCCGAAGTCGACGTGCTCAGCTTTACCGGCTCGAACGCGACCGGGCAACGCATCATGGCTGCGGCTGCGCCGACCATGAAGAAACTGTCGCTTGAGCTCGGCGGGAAGTCGGCCTGTCTCGTCTTTGAAGATGCAGATATCGCGACCGTGGCACCAAAGCTCGCTGCCGCTGCGACCATCATCTCCGGACAGCAATGTACGGCGGCGCGGCGTGTTCTGGTACATGCGTCGCGTTATGAGGAGATGAAGGCAGCGCTGCGGTCCTCTCTCACAAACCTGAAAATCGGCTCCGGCCTGTCGGCAGAGACGAACATGGGTCCGTTGATCGATGCGGCGTCGCTTGCCGCAGTCTCGCACAGGATCGACGATGCGATGGCTGCAGCGGACGAGGTTGTCCTGCGTGGCGGACGGCCGAACGGAGATCTGGCCAAGGGATTCTTTCTGACGCCGACGCTGGTTGCGCATCGCGATACTTCGGGATTCTTCGTGCAGGAGGAGATCTTCGGCCCGTTTGTCGTTCTGGAGAGGTTCGAGGATGAGCAGGAGGCGGTTGTCCGCGCCAATCACAGCGAATACGGCCTCTCTGCCAGCGTCTGGACCCACGATGGCGCGCGCGCGATGCGCGTCGCACGCGCTTTGCGCAATGGCACGGTGTGGATTAACGACCATAACAGGCTGTTTGCCGAAGCGGAAACCGGTGGATACCGCCGTAGCGGACTAGGCCGGCTGCACGGTTACGATGGGCTGATCGACTTCCTTGAGATCAAGCACATCTATCAGAACTGCGGCACTGTCTCGCTAGCGGCCGCTACTGACGCCTATCGGTGACCGGCAGGCAGCGCGTCACGCGATAGGTGAACAGGGCCGGATTCCGGATCGGTCGGATGGTCAGCGTGTGATCAAAAAAAGTGCAGTGCGCCCTGTTTTCACTTGATTCTGGCGATGGTGATTTCCGCTCGCTGGTCGAAGCCGTACAGCGCCGTGGCGTGCGCGTGACAGTTGTATCCACCATCAAGAGTTATCCGTCCATGGTCGCTGACGAGCTGCGTCGTCAGGCTGACGTTTTTCAGGACCTTGATGCGATGCGAGCATTGATCGGTCGCGACTAGTACGAGCGCCCCGCTCAACGGAAGCCCGCGGAGCGAGCGGCCCAGTCCGATCGATTCCGATCAACCGAGAGAGTCAGTTTACACGGCGCTCGCGGTTGTCCCAGAACGGCTTGCGCAGCTCGCGCTTCAGCACCTTGCCGGCGCCGGAAAGCGGCAGAGGCGCCTCGGTGATCGCGATGCTTCGCGGGCATTTGTAGCCCGCGATCAGCGTCTTGGTGAACTCGATCAGCTCGCCGGCGGAGACTTCGACGCCGCTGCGCTTGACCACGACCGCATGGACCTGCTCGCCCCACAGTTCGCTGGGGATGCCGATGACCGCGCATTGCAGCACCGAGGGATGCTGCGCCAGCGCATTCTCGACCTCGATCGAATAGACGTTCTCGCCGCCGGAGATGATCATGTCCTTCACGCGGTCGACCACATAGATGAAGCCGTCCTCGTCCACATAGCCGCCGTCGCCGGTGTGCATCCAGCCATCGACGATGGCTCGCGCGGTCTCCTCGGGCCGTTCCCAATAGCCCATCATCACGTTGTCGCCGCGCACGACGATCTCGCCGACATTGCCCGAGGGCACCGGCCGGTCGTTCTCGTCGACGATACGCACTTCGCAGCCAAGGGTGGCGCGGCCCGGCAGCGGTGGCGACCCTTCTTGCGTCCCTCGCCGATATGCTCCTTCCAGTGCAGAAGCGTCGCGATCGGCGACAGTTCGGTCATGCCGTAGGCCTGCGTGAACTGAACATGCGGCAGCGCCCGCGCGGCGCGGTCAAGCACCGCCTCGCTGATCGGCGATGCGCCATAGACGATGTTCTTGGATCCTTGCTCTCGCGCATGCTGTCGGCGACCGGCTCGCTCCTCGCGATGACGGCCTCATAGCTCTCGGTGCCCAATGGCGCATCGCCATCGTCGGCAAAGATCAGCTTTAGTCCCGGGATCGCCTTCGCGAGCTGCGCGCCGGTTGGCGCAAACGCCTTGTCGACGAACAGGACGCTGGCGCGGCAGTCGCGCAGCGCATCCTCATTCTCCAGCGCGCTCCAGCGGATGTTGAGCGGCACGATCACCGCGCCGGCCCAGCCGACCGCGAGATAGAGTTCGAGATAGCGGTCGGAATTGAGCGACAGCACCGCGACGCGATCGCCATCGGCGACGCCGCGCGCCCGCAAGCCTCCGGCGAGGCGCGCGACCCGTTCTCCCACGACGCGCCAGGTGCGTCGTCGCTCGCGGCATACAGTGGCCAGTCCATTCGGGTTGATCTGCAGCGCCCGCCGCAATCCGTGGGTGATGTTCATTAAGACGCTCCTCCTGTGCGTTTCTTCCCTGGCGCCTTGCGCCTTGTTTCGCGCCGCAAGGGCGCGCTCGGCGTTTTTTGTTTTGAGTTGTGATTGGGAGCACGGCATTGCCAGGACGGTGCGGATCGCCGCACAGGCCATGACAACCGACGCGACCGCCGCGGCCGCAGCAAAGAATAGCAACGAACCGCTCATTGGCGCTAAAGGAGCGCCAATCATCGGCCCCCGGAATGTCGAGCGGGAGCAGCAAAACCCCGATATTCTCCGCCCGCCGTCCACCGATCACGGCTCGATACCAAATCTGCGCTTCTCCTTCGCAGACGCACACATGAAAATTCGAGAAGGCGGCTGGTCTCGCGAGGTAACGGTAAGGGAGTTGCCGGTAGCGACCACCATGGCCGGTGTTAACATGCGTTTAAAGTCGGGCGCGGTGCGCGAGCTGCACTGGCACAAGCCGGCAGAATGGGCATTCATGCTCGCCGGCCGAGCCAGGATCACCGCTGTCGATAATGACGGGCATAACTTCATCTCCGATGTGAAGGCGGGAGATCTCTGGTATTTTCCGTCAGGCATTCCCCACTCCATTCAGGGCTTGCCGGAAGATGGCTGTGAATTCCTGCTGGCCTTTCCTGACGGAAGCTTCTCCGAAGACAGCACTTTCGCGATTACTGATCTGTTTGCTCATACGGACCGGGGCGTGCTTGCGAAGAACCTGAAGCTGGACGTAAAGCAACTGGATCAGATTCCGACAGAGGAACTGTTCATCTTCCAGTCCGATCCACCTCCACCAATTGACGCCGACCGTATCGAAGATTCCCTCGGAGGTGTCCCGCAGGACATGGCGTTCAGGTTAATGGAGCAGCAGCCCACGATCTCCCCGGGAGGGCGAGTGCGGATCGCTGACACGCGCAACTTCCCGATCTCCACAGATGTTGCCGCGGCGCATGTAGAAGTCGACCCAGGTCGCATGAGGGAGATACACTGGCATCCCAACGCGGACGAGTGGCAGTTCTACATCTCCGGTAAAGCGCGGATGACGGTCTTCGCTGCCGAGGGCAATGCGCGCACCTTCGATTATCAGGCCGGCGATGTCGGATATGTGCCCAAGTCGATGAGCCACTTCGTCGAGAACACCGGCGGTGAGCCCCTGCAGTTCCTCGAGCTGTTTAGGTCGCCGAGATTCATGGATGTATCTCTGGCTCAGTGGATGGCCCTGACGCCGCATGAGTTGGTCGAAGCGCACCTCAAGATCGATCGTTCGGCTCTCGAGGCAATTCGCAAGGACAAGCAGCCGGTGATCTGAAGGCGCGGAGCATCAAAGCCAGGGCAAAGTTATCGTTGCCTTCTTGCGAGGTACGAGCGAGACAATGGCGTAGGGGCGGCCATGCGCAACAATGTGTGTGGCTCTACCTGACCTGCGATTGAAATTGGCGGTGCTTGAACGCCGTCAGCCCGACGACGATCGCACAGCACAGCGCGTTGAAGCCATTGGTCAAGGCCATGGTGATGTCTCCGAGATTGGACAAGGAGTAGACGGCCGTTGATCCGTTCGCTGCAATCCAGAGAAACCACGTCGAATAGGAAATGGCTGAGGCGCCATTGGTATCTTGCGCGATTTTGTAGATCTGCGGCAGATAAGAAATGAGCCGCAAAGCGTTGAAGATGGCGAACAGGTAGTACGCTATATCCGAAGACGTCATTCGTGCACCCGGCTCTTGTTCGATCTCAACGAGAGCTCTTCATGAACGCTCGGCCCCGCTTTGCGGTGCGCCGCTCGTCGATCGCTGTACTTTCGAAATTTTAGCCAACTCTGCTACCGGATCATGACGTGCTGCAGACTGAGCGGCTACATCGGTAACCGAGACGCACCGCCGCTTAAGGTGCGCGATACATCCTGCGCGCAGCGGCGTCGCGCTAGCCGTCTTCAAGGCCGCAGATGCCGGGGTGGAATGCGCTTGACATAACAAAACTATGCCGTATCATTTTTGGGGATCTGGGATGATGAGCGGAGCTTCCCGCCCAATCGGCTTGGCGCTCCTTGCTAAGCTCACGCGGTCTTTACCCATAACCAGTGGATAGTTGAAGCCGAATTCAGCCAGCACATGGTCAACTGCGATATTGAGCTGGTTCGTACAGTCACGTCGGTGACCAGGTCACGAGAACCGCTGAATGATTACCTGCATTCTCCTCAACAATAGCCGCCGCGCATGAGACTCGGAATTCCATTGCCGTTTTCGGTGCTGCTCCTTGTTTTGCTTTCTCTCCAGGAGGCCATCGCGCACGCCATCGTGGTCAAGTCGTCGCCCGCGGCTGACGCGGTTGTGCCTGCTGGCAATGTGCCTGTTCATCTGCAGTTCAATAGTCGGATTGATCGCGATCGTTCGAAAGTGATGCTGATCGGCGCTGGTGGGACAGAGCAGCGGCTCGCACCGGCGGCCGACTCGCCACCCGACGCGCTGGATGCGGAGGCAAAAGGTCTCAGCCCTGGTGCTTGGCGTCTGCGCTGGCAGGTGCTGAGCGTCGACGGGCACATCACGCGCGGCGATATTCGGTTCACCGTGCGATAGCCGTGTCGCTCTTTCTCGACATATTCGGCTACCTGTCCGTCGTTCTGCGGGGTCTGATTCTCACGAGCCAGACTTTCACGCTCGGCACGCTTGCGTTCCTGCTTGTGCTGCTGCAACCGCTCCAGCCCTGGCTTTCCGTCGAGAGCGCCAAGATTGGCAGCCGCTGCCGGACTTTTCTTGTTATCAGCTCCTTCCTCCTGGGCATCTTCACGCTTTGCTCGCTCGTACTTAACGCGCTCGCGCTTGTCGGCACGCTCGAGCTGTCGTGGGCGGAGGCGGCCGGGGCCGGTTTCGTACGAGCGGACCTCGTGATCGCCGCTTGCGCCTTCCTCATTGCTCTCCTCGCAAGGAGGTCGTGGACAACGTCACGACTTCTCTTTCTTGTCGGCCTCGCCGCCGTGATCTTGATCGCGCAGCTTTCGGTCACTCACGCGGCGAGTCGTCTCGAACTGCGATGGCCCTACCTCGTCGCGGGCGGGCTGCACATGCTCGGTGCCGCGGTCTGGATCGGAGGCCTGCCTTGCTTCCTGATTGCGCTCAACCTCTGTCAAGATCCGGTTGACTGGAAGCTGATCGGGCGGCGCTATTCGGTGATGTCGATGGCATCAGTGGGCGCCATCCTCGTCGGCGGCACCGTGATGTCGATCGGCTATATCGGCTCCTTCGAGGCGATCTACGGCACCGCCTATGGCGTCATGACAAGCGCGAAGGTCTGTCTGCTGCTGATGCTGCTCGCCCTGGGCGCCTTCAACTTCTTCACCGTCGACCGGCTGCGCCGCGATGCGTCAACGCCGATCCTCCGACTGAAGCGGTTCGCCGAAGTGGAAATCGGCATCGGTGCGGCTGTGCTCTTTGCCGCCGCCTCCCTGACGTCGCTGCCGCCGGGCATCGATCTGGCGCAGGACCGGGTGAGCTGGTCCGAGATCGTCGAGCGGTTCACGCCGCAATTCCCGATCCGCCTGTCAAGCCCTGATTACGACAAGCTCACCGTCGCGGAATTGCAGGCGAAAATTGCTGCGGCTGATGCGCAGCGGACAACGGCACCGCTGGCCTATGTCCCAGGCGAAGGCACGATCCTGCCCCGCAATGCCGCGGATGTCGCCTGGTCGGAATTCAACCACCATTGGGCGGGGATTTTCGTCGTCCTCATCGGCCTTCTCGCCCTGATCCAGCATTTTCGTTGGGGCCGGTGGGCAAGGCACTGGCCGTTGCTTTTTCTGGCGATGGCAACGTTTCTGTTCTTCCGCGCCGACGAGGCGGCGTGGCCGCTTGGACAGTTCGGCTTTTTCGAATCGCTGCGTGATCCCGAGATCGCACAGCATCGCATCTTCGTGTTGCTGATCGTCGTGTTTGGTCTGTTCGAGTGGCGCGTGCAGGTCGGCGGGCTCAGGAACAGCAAGGCGGCGCTGGTGTTTCCGCTGACCACCGCGATCGGCGGCGCACTGCTGCTCACCCATTCCCATGCCATCGCTAACATCAAGGACCAGCTCCTGATCGAGATGAGCCACACGCCGCTGGCGCTATGCGGAATCCTCGCCGGATGGGCGCGCTGGCTAGAGCTCCGTCTCGACGGCAAGGCAAGCCGCATCGCCTCCTGGATCTGGCCCGTGGCATTCATCCTGGTCGGGCTGATCCTGCTCGATTATCGGGAGGCTTGACCCAAACGTCGGTTAACGTTTCGCGGCCATCGGTTGCTTGGCAAGGCGCCGTGTTCGAATAGACTAGACCTAACTAAGATGACTTGACGCCGCAGCATCGGCCGGGGAGTTGTCTTGCAAACTGGGTCTCGCGGGACGGAGCCGAGCCATATGAGTTTCCATTCGATCTACCGCCACGGCTTCGCCCGGGCCGCTGCCTGCGTCACGGTGTCCCGTGTCGCCGATCCGGCCGCCAACGCGACCGCGATCATCGAGGCGGCCCGCGCCTGCCACAAGCAGTCGGTGGCAGCAGCGGTATTTCCCGAACTGTGTCTCTGCGGCTACGCGATCGAAGATCTGATCATGCAGGATCCGCTCCTGGATGCGGTGGAGCGAGGGCTGGCGAGCGTCCGGGCGGCATCGGCCGAGCTGATGACCGTGCTGATCGTCGGCGCGCCGCTGCGTCATGGGGCGCGGATCTACAATTGCGCTGTTGTCATTCACCGTGGTCGCATTCTCGGCGTCGTTCCCAAGACGTACCTGCCGACCTATCGGGAGTTCTACGAAACCCGTCACTTTGCCTCCGGCGCGGGATTGACCGGGTTGGAGATCACAATTGGCGATGTTCGCGCTCCCTTCGGCGTCGACTTGCTCTTTGAGGCCGACGATGTTCCCGGACTGACCATCGGCGTCGAGATCTGCGAGGATATGTGGATCCCGGTGACGCCGGGATCGGAACTTGCCTTGGCCGGAGCGACCGTGCTCGCCAATCTCTCCGGCAGTCCGATCACGATCGGCCGGGCGCTGTCGCGTGATCTCTTATCGCGATCCTGCTCCGCACGCTGCCTTGCCGCCTATGTCTATGCCGCGGCGGGAATCGGGGAATCGACCACCGATCTGGCCTGGGATGGCCAGACCTCCATTTTCGAAAATGGCGTGCTGCTGGCGGAGGGTGAGCGTTTCCGGCAGGACGGACAGATCACGATCGCCGACATCGATCTGGATCTGCTGCGTCAGGAGCGCTCGCTGATGAGCACCTTCGACGACAATCGAAGGCAGAAGAGTGCCGGCTCCTATCGGAGGATCGGTTACGCGCTGCGGCCTCCGATGACGGATATCGGATTTGCGAGGGAGGTCGAGCGCTTCCCGTTCGTGCCCAGCGATCAGAGCCGCCTCAATCAGGATTGCTACGAGGCCTACAATATCCAGGTTGCGGGCCTGGTGCAGCGGCTGCGGGCCATCGGCACCAAGCGCGTCGTGATCGGCGTGTCCGGCGGGCTCGATTCCACGCACGCCCTGATCGTTGCCGCCAAGGCGATCGATCTTCTCGGATTGCCGAGATCGAACATTCTTGCCTACACGCTGCCGGGCTTTGCGACCGGCAGCGAAAGCAAGGCCAATGCTCTGGCCTTGATGCAGGCGCTGCAGGTGAGCGCCGGCGAGCTCGATATCCGCCCAGCCGCCACGCAGATGCTCCGCGACATCGATCATCCCGCAGGGCGGGGCGAGCCGGTCTATGACATCACCTTCGAGAATGTGCAGGCGGGGCTGCGCACCGACTATCTCTTCCGCCTCGCCAATTATCGCGGAGGGATCGTGATCGGCACCGGCGATCTCTCCGAGCTGGCGCTCGGATGGTGCACCTATGGTGTCGGCGACCAGATGGCGCATTATAACGTCAACGCCGGCGTGCCGAAGACGTTGATCCAGCACTTGATCCGCTGGGTCATCGCGACCGAACAGTTCGACGATGAAGTCGCAAAAACGTTGCGCGCCATTCTCGCCTCGGAGATCTCGCCCGAGCTGGTACCTGTTCAGGCCGGCGAAACCCCGCAGAGCACGGAAGCGGCCGTGGGGCCGTATGAGCTGCAGGACTTCAATCTGTTCTATACGCTTCGGTTCGGCTTCCGGCCGTCGAAGATCGCATTCCTCGCCTGGCATGCCTGGAACGACGTTGCCAAGGGCGAATGGCCAGCCGCGTTTCCCACTGACCGGCGCAAAGCCTATCCGCTTGCCGATATCAGGCGCTGGCTGGAGGTCTTCCTGCGGCGATTTTTCGCGTTCAGCCAGTTCAAGCGTTCCGCGATGCCAAACGGCCCCAAGGTTTCGGCCGGAGGGTCACTTTCGCCCCGCGGCGATTGGCGCGCGCCCTCGGACGCCAGCGCTGCGGCTTGGCTGGAGGATTTGGAACGAAACGTTCCGCCCGCCTGACAAGGACAGATCGATAGGCACCGCCGGAACTGATTTGCGTTGTTATTGACCAAGCTCAACGTCCCGATAGTGGAAATGCGCAGAATGAAGGTTTCCGCTCGGTAGACGTGGGCATGTTCTCGAGAAGGTCGACCAATGCCCAGGAACAAGCAACGCGGTTCCTCACGGAAAGCCGGTTTCTCGACTCGAATCGGGCCGGTAATGACGCCGGTCGCCAACAATGTCGCAGGTTCGGGTCGAAAATCCGTCAAGCCATCGCTCACCAAGCCTTTTCATGTTGCCGTCGATCGGCAACTGAAGTCCGAGCACGAAAGCTACGAGGCCGCCGAGAAGGCCGCGATCGAAATCAAGAAGCGACATCCGAAGCTTCATGTGACGGTGTTCGACGCCAAGGAGCAGCGGCACACGCCTATCGAGTTGCCGAACGGCCGGCATGGCTCCAATCACAACCGACACGGCAATGCAACGCCGCGCAAGGCTGCCGCGACTGGACGCCATCAGTGACGGGCAGCGCATCCAATGCGGTCGCGCCCTTCGGGGCCTGAGGCATCTCTCCGGACCTTGCTAGAGGGTTTTCGAGCGAAGCATGCCCTCGGACTTGATCCGAGGGTGGACACCGGTTCGCGTGAAGAAAACGCATCAAAACAAGAATCTAGAGCTTCAGTTCTGATGCTATCAGAACCGAAAATGCTCTAGAGCGGCTGCTCAAACTCCTCCGCGGAATGCCCGAATTGCGATAGGGCCTCTTCCAGATAGTCACCGAGTAACGGCATTCCCAAGAGATATTCCGCCGTGCGCTTGTTGTGCGCGTGCGCGGCCTCCGCGCGAAGGTCGTCCCACTCGTCGAGTTCGCCGTCGCCGCGGCCGAGCCATGTAAGCGTCACCAGGTCGACCTGTTCGTCCTCGTTCAGGCCGCGGATGATCGCCGTCAGTTCGCCGCCGACGGGATCGTCGCGATGATCCTCAAGGACCGAAAGCATGGCATCGTCACTCGCGTTGGAGGCGGGCTCCGGGTCGGTCACCGCATCCTTGACGTCGAACTGCCGTGCCTTCGCGAGGATCGCTGCGACCTTCGCGGAGGAAATGGTAATTTGGGGAATTTCGTTCATGGCAGACTCCACGCTGAGACCGCCAAGCTAACCGTTCTGTGATGGTACACCATTGATGCGGGTCAAACTCGGCGACGAACCGTGGGCGCGCCAGGGGCCATCAGTGTTTCGTCCGTCGCTCCGATGCTTGTCGCAAGGCGATTGCGAGAAATCGTGGAAACGCTGAAGGTTGAATTGGCAGGTGCGGTACGTCTATCCTTTTGCACCGGACCTGCCGTGCGCCGGCGCAGGATATTCAGATGGACCTTTGGCCAATCCTGCAATCGCTCGTGCTCTTGACCTTCGCTAACGGCACGCCGGTTATCGCCAAGAAGATATTCGGCTCCCGTTTGGCGTTTCCTTTGGATGCCGAGGTGCATTTCGTCGATGGCCGCCCGTTGCTGGGTCAGTCAAAGACGATCAGAGGTGTCGTCCTTTCCGTGGCCGCCACTGCGGCGGCCGCGCCAGTGCTTGGCGTGAGCGTCGCCACAGGCGCTCTGGTGGGATGCCTTGCCATGCTCGGCGATATCATCTCCAGCTTCATCAAGCGTCGTCTCAATTTGCCGTCCAGCGCCCAGGCGGTTGGGCTGGACCAGATTCCGGAATCGCTTCTGCCGCTGGTGGTTTGTCAGAACGCGCTAGCGCTGACATGGGTCGACATCATCATCTGTGTCGGCATTTTTCTGGTAGGGGAGCTGATGATCTCCCGCGTGTTATACATGCTGCACATCCGCGATCAGCCTTATTGAGGCGCGAGGTCGCTAGATGCCGTCCCTGCCAATGACCTTGCGGCGCAATTGTTCGCAGAACTCCTCCAGCAACCGCTGGGTTTCTTCCATTGTCGCAAGCAGGCGGGTTGCCTGCGATCGATTGGCCGGATCGGATCGTGGGTCGTTCAATTTGCTTCTGAGATGCTCGAGACGTTTGCGGCCGGCCAGTGCTCGATCCTCCGCGAACTGAAGCTGCTCCAGGTCATGGCTCAGCTTGAGCTGCTCCTCGATCAGCAATTTGGTAATGGTGGAGCGTTTTTCAGGCGTCAGGTTGCCGTCCCACAGGGCCTTCAGGAAGTGATCGATATTGGCGCGAACGACGAACCTGTCGGTTGGTGTCTCGTAAGCGCGATGCGCTTCGGAAATCCGTCGCTCGATGAATTCCCGCTCGGCATCGCTCAACTGGGTCTTCAGGAGCCGGCGGTACAATCAAGGCGACCGCGCCGATGCGGTGTTCAACATCATAAGCGGGGTCGTCACCGCGTATCGGATGCTTGCCGACGAACCGCCCGTCATGTCCTTTCTCTATCCCGGCGATCTCTTCGGTTTGACCGAGGAGGCGCGGTACACCAACACGGCGAGGGCCACGACACCCGTCATCGCCTACAAGATGCCGCTGCAGTCGGTGCAGAGGATTCTGAGCAGCAGCGCCAATCTCGACGTGCAGATCATTGTGAAGCTCTGCGACGAATTGCGTCAGGCGCAGCATCATGCGGTTCTCCTTGTCCAGAAAAGAGCGGTCAAGAGGCTCGCCATGTTCCTTGAGCTCCAGGAGCACCTGCAGATTGCGCGGAACGAGCCGATCTCGGAAATATATCTGCCGATGGATCGTTCGAGCATCGCCGATTATCTCGGCATTACCCTTCCGGCGCTCAGCCGCGCATTCCGGGCGCTCGTCGTGAAGAAGATCATAACCACGCGAGGCCGACACCACGTCAAGGTTCTTGACCGTGAGGCCTTCAAGAAGATGGCCGATGCGTGAGCCGTCGAGGCTTTGATGAGTCAGACCGCGCCGGGCACCAGAAGGCATGGCCGCCGATATCGCTGATGTGACCGATCGTGATGCCGCCATACCTTGGTACGATGGCGGCCCCAGCGCACTTCATGGGATGAGAGCGGGCGACAAGTTCATCGGAGTAAACGCGATGCGTACTTTCTTGGCCTTAGGCCTGTTGATCACCCTGTCTGCATCTGCCAGTGCGGCCTCCCTCCATCACTTCAGGCCGGAGCATGTCATCATTCCACCCGGCCCGGTCTACGCGGTTCCGCGCTGGGAGTTCGCAGCACCTCGGCCGCTGATGCACTACGACGACACGCCGAGCTACAACGATCCGTCCAAGTTTGGCGGCGGCACGGCGCTATAACTGCCGCGTCTAGCGTCTGATAAGATGAGGTCGAATCGTGTCCGCGATGGGCGCTGCGTCTCTTCACCTCGCCCGTAGGGAGAGGTCGGCGTGTAACGCGGGGTGAGGGGATTTGCTCTATCGAGGGACCGTAACCCCTCACCCGCGCCTTCGGGACGACCTCTCCCTCCGGGAGAGGTGAACTTGCGGCGAAGCGGCGTTTCAACCAAAAGACATTGCGCTCTAGTTGCTCTTCTGGAGCGCGGCCGTCTGCTTGGCGAGCTGCCTGTCGAAATCCTGTTCGAGGCCTGCCGCGTAGGCTGCGAGCTCGCCGGGCTTGACGAACGGGTTGGGCGCGCCGTCCTTCATTTGCGCGCGCTTCTGTTGCATGCCGTACACTTCCGGATGCGGGCCGAGCAGCACGTCGATCTTCATCGCCTTGGCCTTGCCGAATGTCGATCGATAGTCGTCGGCGATGCCGGGATAGGTCGGGTTGCCGACCAGCCTGTTGAGCGCCACTGTTCCGCTGCAGAAGAACAGCACATCGCGATCCTGACCGCCCTCCTTGACGGTCATCTCCCAGCTCGTGCAGCCGGGTGAGTGGCCGGGCGTCGCATGCGCCGTCAGCGTGGTGTCGCCGAGCGTGACCTTGTCGCCTTCCTTGACGGCGCGGTCCACCCTCACGGGCGGGAAGCCGAGATCGGCGTTCTTCTCATCGCCGGGATAATATCCACCTTCCAGCAGGGGCTTGTCACGTTCGCCTGCGACGAGCTGCGCGCCGGTCTCCTGCTTGATTTCGGCAAAGCCGCCGGTGTGATCGAAATGCGCATGCGTGTTCAGGATGTATTTGATGTCGCCGAGCTTGAAGCCGAGTTTGGCGATGTTGTCCTTGATCATGCTGGTGGACTGCGGAAGCGCGGTGTCCATGAGGATCAAACCCTCAGACGTCTTGATCACGTAGACGGCGATGCCGTCGGTGCCGACGTAGTAGATGTTGCCGATCAGTTGAAACGGCTCGAACGGCGTGGTCCATTTCTTGGTGACCTGCGCCAGGAAATCCTTGACGGTTTGCGCCTGCGCGCCGGTTGCGAACAGCGCCAAGGCGCACAGCACGGCTGTGAGCGTCCTCATGATTGCCTCCCTTTTGTTTTTTATGGTGCGCAATAAGGGCATTGATGCGCGATTTGAGCCGCCAGCTCAAGCATCATTCGCGTGCGTTAGCGGCGAGCGCCGAAGGCAAACGGAGAAGCGCCCGGTAGCAAGGACGAATTGATGTCGCTGTCGATGCGCCCCGACTGTTGGGTGTAGCCGACGCCAAATGACAGGCTGAGATTCGACGCCGGCTGGATTTCGATGCCCGCATGCGCGCTATAGCCGGGCAGGGTGCCGGACACGGAGTCGAAGGGAGCGAAGGGGCTACCGATGCCTGTATTATATTTCAAGGTGTCGAAACCGGCATAGACCGTGAGCGGCAGCCCGCCCGCGTTCTTGAAGCTGTAGCCGAACTGCACGCCCTCAGTATAGAGCGAGCCGAAATTGCCAAAGGCTGCATGCTGGTTGATGCCGCTCAAGCTCGTGGCACCGCGTTCGCTGCCGACGAACCAGCCGTTCGGGAAATTGTAGCGCGTATAGGAAAAGCGGCCGCCGCGAGCGTCACTGGCGTCAAAGCTCGGAAAGTTGCCGTATGTGTTCGAACTCTGGTCGACCGTCATATTGTCAAAGCCGATGGGCCAGCCTGGAGTCCAATATGTCATGGGAACAACTTGGCCCTGGGCCGTTTGCCCGCCCAGACAGAGCGCTGCTAAAGTGACCGCGAGACTTAATCTGCCTGAGAAAACTGACATTCCGCACTACCGCCAAGTCTCCCGCAACTATACGCTCCGGATATCAAGAACACCAGTGCGACGCCGCTTGCCGTCGCATCATCAGATTTCGCCGCGATACGTCCGGTTTGGCACTGCGCATTTGTGTCGTTACCAGTGCGAAAATCACGGCCTCACCACGTGGAAGACGGTCCTGCGAACGGCCGGCCCCAGAAAAGCTGACGGTCGCGTGCGCGGGCATAGGGATACTCGCTCGCCGGAGCGCGTCGTCGCATCTTGATTCCTCCCTGCGGCTCGCCGCTCATGAGGACCACGAATTCCGTTCCTTTGCTGGTTTCAGAGCTCAACCCCTCGTCGGTGATGATCAACGACGAGCGCGGCGTTATCCCGGCGATGCGATCCATCACGTCCTGCGGAATGACGATCCGGTCGAGCGCAGCCATTGCGCTGGCCGGCTCCGTCTTCTTTGGCTCGACCTCCCGAGCTCTGTGGCCGCGCGCCGGATCGTGAGGTTCTGCCGCGCCGCCGTGCGGATGGCTGCTTTCCAGCGAAACAACGCTCCATCGAATGCCGTTTCCGCCATCGGTCGGCTCCATGGCGGTGAAGACATGTGTGCCGATCGGGCGATCGGGGTCCTGGATGGTGACCGGGCTGTCCAGGATAGGCTCAAATGCCCGCCGGACATACAGCCGCTGGGTTTTGCGGCTGATCAGCACTGATACCGGCTCGAGCTCGCGCGCCGCCTGGCGTGCGGCGTCGACTGCCGCAATCCGCGCATTCTCCGCGGCGAGCGCGGCCTCACGCGCGGCGGCGACGGCATCGAGCTTGGGTTGCAGCTCCGCCTTTGCCGCCGTCCATTGTTCCTGCAACTCGGCTACTCGGGTGACCGCCTGCGCCTTGGTGCGCTCGGCCTGTTCTTTTGCCTCGGGCGAGGCGGCGGAGCCAAGCGCGGCCTCGGCGGCGGCCAGTTGCGTCTCGGCCCTGCGCTTCAGATTGTCCGCAACGCGCACCGGCATCGATGCCTGTGTGGATTCCCGGTAAGCCTTCGCGGCGGCGCGCCTTGCCTGATCCGCCTTCGCGGCCGCCTCATCGGCTTCTGCCCGACGGGCAGCGGCCGAAGCGATGGCGCCCGGCTTCGGCTGTAGCAGAGCCGGATGGGCAATCTCGATCGGCGCCACATCGGTTGGTGCCACGATCACCCGCAAGCCGATCCGCGTGTCCTCGAACAGGCGCGCCGCGAAATCGAAAGGCATCCGCACGCAGCCATGGGATGCGGCATAGCCGGGCAGGGGGCCGCCATGGAGTGCGATGCCCGACCAAGTGATGCGCTGCATGTGGGGCATGTACGCATCGTCATACAGGTTCGAGTAGTGCTCGGCTTCCTTCTGGATAATGCTGAAGATCCCGGCTGGCGTTTCGCGTCCTCTCTGGCCGCTCGACACCGGCGCGCGCAGGATCCAGCCATTGGCGTCGTAAACGGTGATCCGCTGGTCCTGGAGCGAAACGACGGCCATCACCGGTTCGCCGGCGATGCGCGACTGGACGGATTCGACCGAGCGCTCGCTCCGAGCCCCCCTAGCGTCCGCAGGGTCTCCGGCCGCGATAAGTGCGGCGAAAGCGGCGATGATAAGATATGCTGGCTGCCGCCGCGTCTGTTTGCGTTGCCGTCTCACAAACCGCGAAATCATGCGCACACCATCTGCGGCGCCAGTCGCCCCGATCCAAACTCGTATGGTTCTTGAGACATTCGCGCGGCGCAATTAAGGAATTTGGCAGAGCTTGCTCGCGTCGTTGGAGCGCATGCTTGAAATACGGTTAGATCGTTCTCCCCTTCGACGCTCTTGCGTTTTTTGTGCGTTTCGCCGCGCCGCGATCGGCGCGCATAACCAGTTTGGTGTGCTTTTTCGTGTTCGCCTCCGCGTGGCGAACCTTCGTTCCGCCGTGGTGAGAGGCATATTCTCTGCCGTCGATCGGTGCCACATGCGGCGGATCTCGATCGAGATACGGTCGCCCGATGCCGAACTCCTTCCCGTGTGCATCGACCCATTTCCAGAGGGCTTCACTGGCAATCCACCGCTGCCCCCGTGTCGTGCCTTTGACGCTCACGATGTCGGCCGCGAGCCCGTGGCCATAGCCGCCGCGCAAGCTTCCGCCATGATATGACCTGTTGCTTGCCGCCTTCAGGCCGCTTGCGATTGCTTGACGGTAGTCATCGCGGAACGCGCTGGTGATGCCCGGCGACAGTCCGGCTTGCTCCGCCGCGTGAAGCGCATGAAACAGCTTCAGCTTGAAGCCCCGATCCATGCCTCCGATCACGTAGTCCATCATCGGCATGCCGGCTCTTTCCGCCGCCTTCGGATCCTTCCAGGTAAAGTCGGCATCGACGAGCCTTGTAAAGGTTCTGGTGACGGTCCTCGTCTTGCCTCTCTTCCTGATTGTCACTTTCCTCTGCTCGGACACCTTGTTGGTGTCTTCCTTGGGCGTGCGTTGGTAGAGCGCCCACAGGTATCGGTCGACGCAGATGTCCACCACCAGGCATTCGTCGAGAATTTCGATGCGGTTTGCCGCCTCCGTGCCGTCGTCGTTCAGGACCGGGTCAGGCGTGTTCGCTGTCGCCACCTGCATGGGTGGTGTTTCGGCCGGCAGCGTCGGCGACGAATCCGGCAGCGCGGCTTCGACGATCGGTTCCGCCGCAACCGAGGCCGCCGGCGCATCGGCAACGATGCCCTTCACCGACTCGACGGCGGCTGCCACATCGGCGGACGCGACGATAGTGGCGCTTCCCGCCGCGGCTGCCTGTGGTGCATCCGCGGGCTCGGCGTTGGTGGAAAGAGAGGGTGCGGGGTGGTCTTCGATCGGCAGCGCGCCGGAGTGCTCGATGCTGGCGGAACCTAAGCCGCCGAGCGATGCAACGACCCAACCTGCGAGAACGATCGTTCCGCACAGCGCCGGCGCCACCGTCGCAAATTGCCGCGGGTTCATGTCCCGTAGCCTCCAAAGGGCTCCACTTGAGCCGAGTTACACAGCCAAGCATGCGACAGCGCTGATCTTTCGGATCGAGTTGTGGACGCACAATGGCGAAAAGTGCCGGTTGACACTTTTTCCTGGGACTGTTGCCCGGGTGCAACGCGCTGCTGACGCGGCAAGCGATTTCGTCTGGTTGGCAGGCAGAACGCCGCGCTTTCAGACAAATACAAATTGAATTGTAGCCAATCGAAGCAGGGGAAGGGCAGCAACGCACTCACCTGTTACGGGGCAACGGCCCGCGCTTCCGCAAGGAATGGCTGGAGCGCCGGATTGAGATTGCTTGGCCGCCAGGCGACCACGTGCTCGATGGTCGGCGCTTTTTCAAGCTTACGGTGGACCAAATTCGCAATGCCCAGTTGCCCCATGGATTGCGGCACCAGAGCAATGCCAAGGTTCTCCGCTACGAGATTCACGATCGTCTGCTGAAGTGCGACCTCTAATCTGAACGTGGGCTCAAACCCGCCGGAACGACAATAGGCGACAATGGCCTCGCGCAGCTTCGGTGCGACATCGGTGGGGACAGCGATCAGGGGCTCGCCATTGAGTTGCTTGGCGCGGATCACTGCATGGTTGGCGAGAGGATGGCTGGCGTGCATGGCTAGGCACAGCCGCTCGCGATAAATCGTCTGCGTCTCGAGGCCTCGAATGGGGCCAGGGTTGAACATGATGGCGGCATCGAACTGCCCGGCCAGCACAGCATCAGCCAAAGTGGCGGGAACGATCTCTCGCAATTCGACGCGCACCCCGGGATGATTGGCCATGTAACGCCGCGCCAGCCCCGGCAGGACGGTGTAGGCCGCGTGCATCATGAAGCCGATGGAAAGCTCGCCCAGCTCGCCGCGCTCGGCCAGGCGCGCGTTGCGACAGGCCTGATCGAAGCTGATCAGGACCGCGCGTGCATCTTCCAAAAAGCGCCGACCGGCATGGGTCAGCGTCGCACGCCTTGAGTGACGCTCGAACAGGCGGACGCCGAGCTCCTTTTCCAGGGCTGCGATCTGCCGGCTCAGCGGCGGTTGGCTGATGTGAAGGCGCTCGGCCGCGCGCCCGAAGTGGAGCGTCTCGGCCAAGGCCAGGAAATAGCGCATCTGCCTGATGTCGATCATGATACCGAAAAGGTATGGATAGGGGCGTGAATTGGTATTGGATGATATCAGAACGGCTGGATAGAGCTAACCGGCAATTTCAAAGTCAGGCTCTCCAATGCTCTCGACCCTCACCACCGTCCTCCCCATTTTCGCACTGATCTTCGCGGGCTGGCTCGCTCGCCGGCTCGGCGTCCTCGGCCCCCACGCGTCTACGGAGTTGAACCGCTTCGTCGTGCACCTCGCGCTCCCGGCCCTGCTTTTCGACGTCATCGCGCACGCCCAATGGGCCGATGTCTGGCAGCCGGGCTTTATCGCGGCATTCGGCATCGGCGCGGCGCTGGTCTTCTGCCTCACGATTGCCGTTCGTCTACGCCACCCGCGGCACCTGGCCGACGCCGCCATCGACGGCCTGAATGCGGGCTACGCGAATGTTGGCTTTGTCGGTTTTCCGCTGGCGCTGGTGGCGCTTGGCCGCGGCGCGTTGGCCCCGACCCTCATTGCCACGATCATCACGGTCTGCATCCTCTTTGCCATTGCCATCGTGCTGATCGAGACTGGCCTGCAAACCGAAAAGCGACGCAAGCAGCTTCTCATCAAGGTGGGCGGCTCGCTGCTTCGCAATCCCTTGCTGGTCGCACCTGCTCTCGGCGCGATCGTTCCGCTCGCCGGTCTCAGTGTCCCTGCGCCGGCCGAAAGCTTCCTGAAACTATTGGGTGGCGCGGCTTCGCCGTGCGCGCTTGTTGCGCTCGGACTGTTCCTTGCAGCCAAGCGCGAGACCTCAGAGCAGGATATCGGATCGGCAGCTCTCCTCGTGAGCTTCAAGCTTGTCCTGCAGCCGGCCGTCACATGGATCATGGCGACCGCCGTGTTCGGCCTGTCACCGTTGCTCACTCACGTTGCGGTTCTGCTGGCCGCTCTTCCGACCGGGACGGGCCCGTTCATGCTGGCGGAGTTCTACCAGCGCGAGGCTGATATCACGTCCAACGTCATCCTTGCCTCCACTGCGGCATCGGTTCTGACCGTGAGCGGGTATCTCGCTTTGGCCGCTTAGGGTGTACCCATGACGGCGCAGAAGTCTGGAAAGCAGTAGTTCCTTGTATCACTACCACCTCACGATCCATCTGAAGTTTGGTTGTTAACCAAGGCGGTCGATTTAATACTCGCATGCGCGCAAGCTAAGCTAGCCTACTGGTGCGACGGGGGGCGCGGTCCAGAGGGTAGAGTGAAAGCGAGCGCAGCGCCGTCATGGCGCTATCTCACAGCGTGGTACGCCACGTCTGTCGGTCTGCTATTGCTTTTAGCAGCGTGGAGATTCGGCTTGCCAGTATGGCAATTGCCGCGTTCTCTGTGGCTGCCCTTCGCGTGTCTTGCGACTGCGTTTGTCGCCAGCGCCAGCATTGCCGCGCTGCTCCTGTCCGCCGGACGTTGGCAGACCCTGTGGTTGATAGTCGTATCGACGATCGCCATTTTCGGCGTGGTCTTCCTAGGTTTCATTGTCACCAAGAGTAATTTTCCGCGTACCATCACGGTTGCCACGTTCTTATCCGCCGTGGTGCTTGTTCCGGCGCCGTATCTAGTCGGAACCTCGCTGCTGCACCGAGCTATCGCGCTAGGCGCGCTGCTCGCCACGATCGTGGTTGGCCTGGTCGCACCGAGTCTGACAGCGCAGGTGTCGCTGCGGCAAACTGCAGCCGTGATCAGGACTGAGTACTATAATCTCAACGTCGAAACTTATTCGGGAGTTTTTCCGAAATCCGTGGTGCGCGGCGGAGGACTGGCGCGCATCGGCGATCGTTACCTGCAGTTGAGTGGGGATGGTCATCTCTACGTCTTCGGCTGGGAGGCAGAGACAGACCGTCTGAAGATCATCCCACTGCCCTATCGCGTTCCCATCAACGGCGATGAGTTTGCCGCGGCAGCCGGGCGCCCCTGGGCTGCTCCCCGAGACGAATGGCTGCCGCAGGAAGGCCAGCGGGTCGAGGCCGCAGGCGAGGTTCTCAATACCGAATGGTTTCGGACCTATGCTCTGCTGGTGCAGGAGACCGGCCCCGACGTGCGAGTGTTCGTCTCACATCCGTACTGGAAGGCAGCTCAGCAGTGCTGGGTCGAGCGGGTCTCGATGCTGCACTCAGATCGTACCACCATTCTACGCGGCGCGGCGGGTCCGGAATGGAAGATGCTTTACGAGACTACGCCGTGTCTGCCGGTCCGCGGAGAGGGCCGGCGTCACGGCATCGCGTTTGTCGGCTATTTCGGGGGCGGCCGGATGGCGCTGCTCGATACACAGACGCTGCTGCTTGCCGTCGGCGATTTCGGGTTCGACGGTGTCGCCTCGGTTGAAGCACAGGCGCAGAATTCTGCGACCTCGTACGGTAAGACCATCGCCATCAACATTGCCGATGGCCGCGCAGCGGTCTTCACGCTCGGTCACCGGAATCCGGAGGGCCTCTTCGTTGATCGGTCGGGAACCATATGGTCCACCGAGCACGGCCCGCAAGGCGGCGACGAACTCAACCGATTGGAGCGCGGCAAAAACTACGGCTGGCCGTACGCGACCGACGGGACGGATTATGGTTCATTTTCCTGGCCTCTGAACAAGCCTGACGCGCAGCAGCGCTATCAGACGCCGGTATTTGCCTGGGTCCCTTCGATCGCGACTTCAAACCTGTTGGTTGTCGAGGGCGGGCTGTTTCCGCAATGGCGCGGCGATCTGTTGATCGGCTCGCTCAAGGCCGGTACGCTATTTCGCGCGCGGGTGCGCGACGGCCATGTCGCTTATCTCGAGTCGATCGTCATCGGCAGTGGAATCCGCGACCTCATCGAGGGGCATGACGGTCGCGTCATCCTGTGGACAGACGCCGCAACCTTGGTCTCGGTGCGCCCGAAAGAAGGTAGCATCGGAGAGACACTGTTTGCGGAGAAGTGCAGCGGCTGCCACCAGTCAGCGCCAATCAGCGGCAATCGGATCGGCCCGAATCTGTTCGGCGTGGTTGGTCGGCGGGTCGCCTCGATCAGGAACTACCCGGATTACTCGCCCGCCTTGCGCCAACTGGGGGGAGTATGGACTGAAGCGCGATTGGACGAGTTCCTCAAGCGGCCCCGCGAGGCCTGCCCGGGGACCTCGATGGATTACACGGGCGTCAATGATGCCGAACGCGCTGCAATCATCGGTTATCTCGGAACGCTACAATAAACATCGACCGCATGTTATCTGCATTTGCATGCGTGGGGCGCCCGTTGGAGGCACGACGTCGAGCGGGAGTGGCTCGAAAGTGCCCTGATCCGTAGCTTCCCGATTTATGATGGGGGGACGCCCCGCCCGACGACATCGATGTGCCAAAGTGGAGGTGTTGAGCACCACTTAAGGGAGGCATCGGTGTCAGAGGTTATCACAATCGGTCTGGATATCGCCAGCTCCATCGCTGCATCGGAGGCCGGATGCGGGGCGTCCACAAATGAGTGCAGGCCCTGGTCGTAAGCATCGGGCAGCGCGTCGTCGCTTGGCGGCGTCAAAACGACCCGAACATGGTGCCGATCGCGATCACAGCGGCAAGAGCGATAACGGAGTTCACGATGCCGACCATCACAATGTCGAGGTAGCTTTCACGATGCGTCAGGCCGCAGATCGCGAGCAGGCTCACGACGGCGCCGTTGTGAGGCAGAATATCCAGCGTTCCCGCGCCGATCACTGCCACGCGATGCAAGATGCCGGGATCAATCCCGGCCTGCGCGGCAATTTCCATGTAGGTCTGACCCAGCGCATCGAGCGCGATCGTCAAGCCGCCGGAAGCCGACCCTGTCAACGCCGCAAGCAAGTTTGTGGCGACGGCAAGCGACACCAGCGGACCGCCCTCGATGCCGAGCACCCAGTCCCGCACCATGTCGAAGGCGGGGAGGGAGGCAACAACGGCGCCGAAGCCGACGAGGCTGGCGACACTCAAGGCGGGCAGGACGGACGCATTGGCCCCGGCATCCATGGTTTGCCGCAGTGCAGGCAGTCGCGTCCAGTTGCAGAGGATGACTGCCGCGATTGCTGCCGCCAAGGCGACGATGACCGACCAGACACCGGCAACGGCTGATAGCGACGTGTTCCCCCAGCGCTGCTCGGCCAGGAATGAGAAGTCGAGCCGCGGCAGGACAACGAGCGACATCACGAGATTGATAACGACAACGACGATCAAGGGAAGAATGGCGTTGAGAACTGGGGCCGCCACTTCGCTGTGGTGTCCGTGGTGGATCTCCGCGGGATCGAATTCCCGCGCGGTTGCAGCCCGCCCGCGCAATCGTTCATCATCGGCCGCAGATTCGGGAGTTGACGATGGCGCGTCGCCATAGCCCTCATTCGCGCGTCGCGCCGTTTTCTCGGCGCGATGCAGCCACCATAGCCCGATGCCCAGCATGATCATCGACGCGATAAGGCCGAGGCCTGGCGCCGCGAAGGGCGTCGTACCGAAGAAGGGCATCGGGATGGCGTTCTGAATCGACGGTGTGCCAGGCATCGCCGACATGGTGAAAGTCGAGGTGCCGAGAATGACCGCCGCAGGCACGAGGCGATGCGGAATCGCCGCCTTGCGAAACAGCGACTGAGCCATCGGAACGATCACGAAGAACGCGACGAACAGGCTGACGCCGCCGTAAGTGACCAATGCACCTGCGAGCACCACGGCAAGGATCACCCGGCGCTCGCCCAGACTGCGGGTAATGAAGTTCGCGACCGCGACCACCGCACCGCTGTCGTCCATCAGCTTCCCGAAGACGGCGCCAAGCAGAAAGATCGGGAAGAATTGTGCGAGAAATTCCGCCGCGCTACTCATGAACGTCTGCGTCCAGTTGGCGAGCAGCGGTTGACGATCGAAGGCTGCGGCGATCAGTGCGGCGATCGGCGCCAGCAGCAGGACACTCCAGCCGCGAAAAGCAAGCCAGATCAGCAGACCAAGCCCGACCAAAATGCCGAGAAGCCCCATGACCTCAGCACTCCGCCAGCAGGATATCGAGATCGGCGGTCGAACGCATGCCGAGATCGGCGCCGTGCATGTCGAGGAACTCGTTGGCGGCTCGCCGCCCTTCCTCGCGCAGCTTGGATACGAACGCCCATTCGGCGTTGAGCTTGGATGACGCGCCGAACGTCGCGAGCATGTCGCTCTTGATCCGGTGCGTCTTCATCCGCGCCCAACGGGCGCCCTCGCCAGTGCCGGGGTCAGCGACCTGACGAAGCAGCGCGATCATCCGCAGTTCCTTCGCAAGCGGCGAATTGAATGAAATCTCGTTGAGGCGGTTGAGGATTTCGGCAGCGGTGCGTGGCTGCTCCGGCCGCTCGGTCGGGTTGATCTGCACAATTATGGTGTCGTGCGCATCGGTCTCGCGAACCAGCGGCGTGATCGTCGGGTTGCCCGCGTAACCGCCGTCCCAATAGGGCTCGCCATCGATCTCGATGGCGCGGAACATCGTCGGCAGGCAGGCCGACGCCAGCAGGACATCCGCGTTGATCTCTGCGTTGCGGAAGATCCGTCCGCGACCGGTTCGCACCCGCGTGGCGGTGACGAAGAGCTTGATCGGCGCGCGGGCAAGACGATCGAAATCGATGGCGCCGGCCAGTATCTCCCGCAATGGATTGAAGCCGAGCGGATTGAGGTCGTAGGGCGACAGCATCCGCGACATCAAATCGGTGAAGAGATAGGCGGGAGAGGTGTCGAGCGACCATCGTCCCATGAGATGGTCGAGCGGCGAGCGTTGCAGCGGGCTGAATGCAGCGGCGCGCGAGACGCTGCGCCAATATTTGTCCAGGGCCTCACGTGCCCCGGCAGCGCCGTCCTCCGTCCAGCCGTCCGCCAGCACGGCAGCGTTCATCGCCCCGGCAGATGTCCCGGATATGCCCGCAATCTGAAACCATGGCTCTTCAAGCAGCCGGTCGAGGACGCCCCAGGTGAATGCACCATGCGAGCCTCCGCCTTGGAGGGCCAAGTCTATGAGCACCGGACTTCGGTTCATGAGCCTTGATTTCCGCAGCGTACGGGAGGCTCACTATGTCTTAGGTAGCGGGAACATGCGAGACAAACTTGTGGTCGATGTTCCCAGGCCGACTTCGCTCGGCTGCAGATCAGGCTGCGTCAGCACGCAACTTCGGTAGCGCAGGGCCAGTCCGCGTCGCCCTCACCGGGGGCTAGTTCGGCTCAATCCATTTGCGCCATTGGGTCGGATGAATGTCGGCGTGCATTCCGCCCGAACGATCGACCCAGTTGGTTCCGTCCCTGCGGCAAGGAAAGGGAAGCGCACGGACCATGCCATCATAATTCAATGTACAGATTTCCAGATCCTCGTCAGAGGGGGCTGTCGAAGCGGATTGCCATTCGGCTGAAACGGAATGCATGGTCAACCTCCAGCAATGTTGCAAGCGAGCACGTCACCATTTTCGCTCGGTCACGATGGCCAGATGCAGCTTCGCCCCTTCAAGCAGCAGTCGCCCGGTCCTCCGTCCGGCTGCGATATATGAACATAGCATGACAGAGCCGACGTTGAATGTGAACCGGTTCGCTATCATGCAGCCGAGCTTTCGGAAAAACCGTCGCAACTGATGCCTGGATCAGACCAGGGGAAGATTTATTCCGCCGGGCGAGGCAATGGATCGGCCGACCGCTGCGCCGAAGCCGCTCTGACCTGGCGCGGCGGTCCCATCAGGACCGGCTGGAACAGCACGGCAGCGGCCATTGTGCAGAGCAGCGCGAGCGCCATCATCTTGCCCATGCTCGACATGCCCGGATAGCTCGATGCCCACATGCTTCCGAACGCCACCCCGGTGGTCATGGCGCTGAAGATCACCGCCCGGGTCAGGCTGGATTGCAGCAAGCCCGTCTGCCCTTCGCGCCAGGCCATGATGTAGTAGATCTTGAACGCGACGCCGACGCCCAGCAGCAACGGCAGGGCGATGATGTTTGCAAAGTTCATCGCTGTGCCGGTCAGCGTGCATATCTCCAGCGTGACCGCGCCGGCCAGCAGCAAAGGTATCAGTGTCAACAGCATGTCCGTGACGCGGCGCAACGCGATCAGGAGCAGGATCGCGATGGCGCCAAGCGCGAGCGCACCCGCTTCGATGAAGGCGTCGATGACCGTTCGGCCCGATTGATAGAGGCTGATGGCGGGGCCGGTGGCCGACGGCTCCGCGGCCATGACCGCAGTCGCGAACCGCCGCATGACGCTGCTATCCTGGGCGTTGCCCTTTGGCAGCGCCTCAACGCGGGCCCTGCCGTCCGGCAACAGCCAGTCGCGAACAAGATCGGCGGGAAGATTCTCGATGGTCACCGGTTGCGGATCGAGGCTGTTCCGTAACTGGTTGAGATCGTGGTTCAGCGGCTGAACGAAGGCAGCTTCGGCGCGTGCGCGCGTCGCGGCGTCGGCTTGCGCGAGGCGCGTCAGCAAATCGGAAACGCGTCGCGCGGCCTCAGCGCCCGGGCCGGTCGCGGTGCCCGCGACTTTCGTAAGATGCTGCGCGGTCGCGCGAATGGCATCCACGGTGTCCTTGTCCGTCGGCGCCGGATCGCGCGGCGGATTGAGCGCGCCATGGAGGCGCGGCGCAGCGGCCTTGATGACGGCGATCTTCTGGTCCTGGTCATCGGGAACAAAGCTGTTGAGCGTGAGTGTGCGCGAGACCTCGGGCAGGGCCGCCAGCCGCTTTGCGATGCTGCCGGCTTCGCTCAGCGATGATGCTAGCACTTCGGCATCGTCGCCGCTGGTCAGTGGATTGCCCTGCAACTCGCGATAGGTCACGACGGACGCGGCGTGCGGGTTCTGCAGGTTGATCGGGTTGAAGTCGAACGGAAGGCGAGAGAGCAGCGGCGTTCCGGCGAGGACGACGAGGATGGTGCCGGCGATCACCGCGATGCGATGCCGCTGCAGGAAATCATCCAGTGGTGCGAGGCTGCTGAAACCGACCGGCGCCAGTTCTCCCGGCGGCTTCAGCAGCGTCAACATCGCCGGGAGAAGGGTGATGCTGCAGAAGAAGGCAATCAACATGCCGCATCCGGCAATGAGCCCCAGTTCGAAAAGGCCCCGATAGCTGGTCGGCAGGAATGAGAAGAAGGCCACGGCGGTGGCGCCGGCAGCCAGCGAGAGCGGCGCTCCCACCTTGCGCGCGGCCCGTCGCAGCGCTTCCCGCAAATCGCTGCACTCGTGCCGTTCGGAGCGGTAACGGACGCTGAACTGGATGCCGAAGTCAACGCCCAGCCCGATAAACAGGACGAAGAATGCAATCGAGATCAGGTTGAAGGCCCCGACCATGACGATGCCAAGGGCAGCGGTCACAGTGAGGCCGACGATCACGCTGAAAAACACCGCCGTGACGATCTTCCACGAACGCAGCGCCAGCCACAATATGATCAGCGTTCCGAACAAGGCCGTCAACGTGTCGCGCAGCGCGCTTTGCCGGATCACCGAGAACTGGTCGTCGTTCATGGGCACTGTGCCGGTGAGCTGTACGGTGGCGCCGAACGTCTCGCCCAATTTCAGATCGGTGGCGGCTCGACGGACGCCGTCCGTCGCCTTGCGGCCCGGCTGCAACGCGGAGAAATCCAGGACCGGCTCGACTTCTATGAAGTGGCGCAATTGGTCCGTCTGCGGCTGCGAGCCCTGCACCAGCGCCTGCCATGAAAATGTCGCCGGCTTGCCGGCAAGCACGTCATTCAGGGTCTTGTCGGCAAGCGAGAGCGGCCACACGAGCTGGTCGAGCTTGATGTCTCCGCCCTCGACACCATCGAGCGCATAGCCGAGCGCCTTCGCCACGCCGCGCAGGGTCGGATCGGCCGCCAGCGAGCCGATCAGAAAATCGGCGCTCGACAATCCCGTGATGGACTTCTTGACGCTGGGCAGCGGTTCGAACAGGAGGCCGTTGCGCTGGAAGAACTCGCCTCCGTCCGGCTGGACAACCGCGCGGAACAGATCTGGGTGTTTGGCGAGTTCCTGCGTCAGCGCGCTTGTCGCCGCTTCGGCATTTTCCGGCGTCGGTGCGGAGACCACGACCAGGATTCCCTTGTCCGGAAATGCCTCGGAAAACGCCGCCTGGCGCTGACGCCATGCAAGGTTGTTCGAGATCAGCTTGTCGGTGTCCGTCGTGATCGAGAAGCGCGTGACGTCATAGGCGAGCGCTGCGACCGCGAGCAGGATTCCGATAATGAGAACCCACCAGCGCCGCTGCGCACAGAAATCCACGGCTCCAACGATTGCTGATTTCAACATGATGAATCGGCTTTCCCAACGCGCGTATCGCCCTCGGTCACGAACTACGCGTCAATGCTGGATTGATCTTTGGCAGAAACTCGTTCGCGGCATGGTGCGGCTTCGGGCGAAGCGTGCACTGAAGGTTGCGCGACCAATTGAAATCCTGTCTTCCGAGGTTCGCATAAGCGTTTCAAATTCGCACGGTGCCCACGGATGCGGCTCAAGCTCCCAGCTACAGACAAAACAGGGGAACGAGAATTCAAACCTAGGTATGATCATTCTTGCGAGCAGACACGATAAAAGTCGGCCCTGGAACGGGGTTTGATGAGGATGACATGGCGGCCAACACTGGTCCAAAGCAGGGTAGTTTCAAGGCGATCAGCCGCCGGAGAGGTCAATTCGCGCTCGCGGCGGCCATCGTTGCGTCGGCGCTGATTTTCCTGGCGGATGCGTTAAGCCCGATCGATGGCGCCGTCGCGGTCCTGTACACGGGCGTGGTGCTGACGCTGGCGCCGCTCGGCCGCAGGTTCGTGATCGGCAGCGGCTGTATCACGGCCGTGCTCACGACGATCGCGTTCCTGATCGGGCACGCGGACGATCCCCTGGGAGGCGCCCTGCTGCGCTACATCGTAAGTCTTGTCGCGATCGCGATCACAGTATTGCTGTCGCTCAGGGACAGGTCCGCAAGAACCACTCTCGCTGAGCAAGCGAGAATCCTCGAACTCTCGCACGACACCGTCGTCGTCCGCGACCGATCGGACATCATCCGCTACTGGAATGAAGGCGCCGAGAGGCTCTATGGCTGGACGCGCGGCGAGGCGCTGGGCAGGCGTTGCAGCGACCTGCTCGAATCGATCGTTTCGGCAGAGGAAATAAGCGCCTCTCTCGAGCAGAATGGAACCTGGTCGGGCGAAATTATCCGAACGCGGCGAGATGGCACGCGGCTCATTCTGGCGAGCCGCTGGCTCGAGCGACGAGATCCGGACGGCCGGCCTGTCGGCATCATCGAAACCAGTGCCGATCTGACCGAGAGCCGCCGTGCCCTGGCGGAAAGACGGAGCTCCGAGCAGCGCTACAGCACCATCTTCAACTCGGCGGGGTTTGCCGCCCTGGAATGCGACCTGAGCAAGGCCATGCGGCTGATTCTGGACAGCAGAGGACCAAGCCAAGACTGCGAAGCGTGGCTATTGTCGAATCCGCAGATCTTGCGCGCGTCCGCCAACGAGATCGGGATCTACAACGCCAACAGCGCCGCGCTTGCAATGTTCGAAGCCGATACGGTCGCCGATCTGACCGACGGCAATGCACTGCTCGGACAATTGCCGGATTCCGACCCGGCCCTGGCGCACATCTTTGCCTCGTTAGTGGCTGGTTCTTCGCTCGCGGAGATCGAGACGCGGTGCGCGACTTTGCATGGGCGCATCATCGATGCGGTGCTGCGGGTGTCCGTCCTGCCGGACGGACAGGATTGGTCAAGGGTGCTGCTCATGGCCTTCGATGTCACCGAGCGAAACGAGGCGCGGGCGAAGATCGAGCAGACCTCCGTCGAACTCGCTCACGCCGGGCGCGTGGCTCTGCTGGGCCAGCTTGCCGGTTCGATCGTGCATGAGGTCAACCAACCCCTCGCGGCCATCATCAACTACGGCAAATCGGGCAAGCGTTGGCTTACCCGGCCAGATCCCGACCTCACGGAGGTGGCCGACTGCCTGGAGAAGATCGTCTCGAACGGCAACCGGGCTGCAGAGGTGGTCGGAAGGGTGCGCGGGCTCGCCAAGAAGACCGCGCCGCAGGTCAGCTCCGTCGATATGGGCGCCCTGGTGCAGGATGCGGTTTCCCTGCTGGCGCGGGAAGCGCGCGCTGCGGCGGCGACTATCCGGGTTGAGGAAGCCAATATCCCAGGCCCGATTATCTGTGACCGGGTGCAGGTGCAGCAGGTGATCGTCAACCTGTTGATGAACGCGCTCCATGCGACCAGGGGAATCGCCGACCGCCCGCACGAGATCCGCGTCAGGATCGACGGCACCGCCGAGAATTTCATCAAAGTGGCTGTCGAGGACAGCGGCACCGGGATCGAGGGCAACCCCGAGCGCATCTTTGAGCCGTTTTTCACCACCAAATCCGATGGAATGGGCCTTGGGCTGTCGATTTGCAGGACGATCATCGAAGGGCAGGGAGGCCGCGTTTCGGCGTCCAACAATGACGGATGGGGGGCAACCGTGGGGTTCACGCTGCCATTGAACATCCCGGCGGAGGCGCGGTGGTCGAAACCTAATATCTTGATATGATGGGAAAATGGACAGAAACCGGCCATACCGACGGAAACACCGGGCAAATTGCCCGGGAGGAGCTGTCTAGTGCCACAAGGATCCACCATCTGCATCGTTGACGATGACGACGACGTGCGGGAAAGCATATCGAGCTTTTTTCGCTCGGTAGGCCTGCGCGTGGAGAGTTTTGGCGCGGCCGAGAACTTCCTGGCGTCGGCCTCCGTCGCGAATGTCGACTGCGTCATCACTGACTTGCACATGCCGGGCATGGATGGCCTCGGCCTGCACAGGGAACTGCGGCGCCGGGGTGTCGGCGTCCCCGTGATCGTCATGACGGCCTATTCGACGCCGGAAGCGCGCGCCGAGGCAAAAAGTCTTGGAGCCGCGGCTTTTGTTGACAAGCCCGTCGATCCCGAGATTCTGCTCCACGACGTGGAGGCAATCCTGGGCGACTCTTCCCAGGGACCTCCCCCGATACTCCAATGACTTGGCCCTGGACAGCATGAGCGCATCACAGAGCTCGATCAGCACCGCCCTCATCTGCATCGTCGACGACGACACCGACGTGCGCAATTCGCTCAGCAGCCTGCTGCGTGCCGTCGGCTACTCCGTCGAGACGTTCGCGGGGCCCGGCGAGTTCCTGGCATCCGATGCCATCAACTCCGCGTCCTGCCTGATCCTGGATATCCGGTTGGGGGAAGTCGACGGGCTCGAATTCCAGGAGGAGCTGGTTGAGAGCGACGCCTCGATTCCGGTGATCCTGATCAGCGGCTACGGGGACATACCGATGACCGTCCGCGCCATGAAGGCCGGCGCCGTCAATTTCCTTCCCAAGCCGTTCGAAGAGGAAGCGCTTCTTGCGGCCGTCGAAGAGGCCGTCTCCCGCGATCAGCGGCGCCGCGCAGAAGCGCGGCGGGACGAAGACATCCGCCTGCGCTACGATTCGCTGACGCCCCGGGAACGGGAAGTCATGGGCCTTGTCACGGCAGGACTGATGAACAAGCAGGTTGCCTGGCGCCTGTCGCTGAGCGAGATCACGGTGAAGATTCACCGCGGCAACATGATGCGGAAGATGCAGGCCAAATCGCTCGCCGAGCTCGTGCGAATGGCCGATGTGCTTGGCGTTCGGCAGGCGTTGGCCAGTCAGCAGCCCGCCCGGGACAACTGAGGGCCGCGTCAGCGGCCTTCGGTGCGCGAGCCGTCTTTCACGGCTCTAGACAGTGATGCGGGCCTGATTTGCGTCCAGTCTTACAATGCGATCGTATTGCCGTTGCAAGACTGCCTTCGAGCAGCACTTCGTATCCAGAGAAAGCAACATGCTTTGTTTTACCAGCGAATTCAGGGGAGCTTGGTGAACGTGGCGTAGCGCAGCATCGTCCCTGCTCTCGATTCCAAACGAATGAGACGACGCGGGCAGCCACGACACCAGGAGAACCGCGAGGCGTCTGAGAATGAAATTTTTCAGTCGACGGTTCATGGCTTCCACAATCCCGATCGCCGGGTCACTGCAATGCTTCGATGTTGTGTTTTACGAAGGGTGCGGGATATCGTCGATTATACTGGTTGGTTAAGTCGCGCAGTTCTCGCGGCGTGCACGGTTAACACCAAGGTTTATGTCGAGTCGCCGGCTCGTCAGAGCGGCCGTGGTCCCTCGACGGTTCGCTCGTCAGCGCCAATTCGCCTGTATGACGGCAGCAGCGGCTCCGCCGGCCTGCCTTCCCTCCACTTCAAGGGCGTTTGTCCTACGATGCGCTTGAAGACGGTGGTGAAGTGCGCTTGGGTGCTGAACCCGACACTCAGTGCGATGTCGACGATCGATTTGTCGGTCGTTCGCAGCATGTCCTGCGCAGCGGAGACGCGCTGCTTCAGCAGATATTGATGCGGCGTCAGTCCGGTTGCGCGGAAGAACAGCGCGGCAAAATGCATTCGGCTCAGCCGGGCTGCACCGGCCATGTCCGCCAACGTCACTTTCTCATCGAGATGCGCGGCCACGTACTCCACGACGCGCTTGATGCGCCACTTTGACAGTCCGCCGTCCCGGTTGACCTGCACAGGCGAGGCCGGTTTCGTATCGGCGCTGATCATCCTCGCCACCGTGACGAGCCTGATCGCGTCCGCGTAGATCCCGCCGAACTCCGACTGATCTCGCTCCGCGGCGGCAAGCGCCTCGGAGAGCCGGCGCACCACCGGATCCTGGTCCATTCGCGCTTTCGGCATCTCCCGGATTGCCTTGCTCACGAGACCATCGAAGCTCAGTGACGCCTCGACATTCCTTCCCACGCCTGCGATTTGAAGGGCGCGCTCGGTCTCAGGCGCACCTGCATTCGGCACGACGCGTACAGAAACGCCGAGATGCTTGAGATCGATGCCAATGACCGGGGTATCCGGCCGTGCTGCGTGCTCTGCCGATTGCTGGACTGCAGAACGGTTATCCAAAAGTTCGGCAGCGGATATCGATACGGATCGTTCTCTAAGAAGCTGGGCGGGATGGCACGACATATCTGGCCTCCTGAAATCTCAAGCTCGACTGGCGTCGACTATCGGTGGCTAACAATATGGACCGCTTTGTCTCACGATGGTGTCATACATTGGTATGGACCGTGAGAAGTAACGAATGAGCAATCGGCGAGGTCTTCACGAAGAGCTGACGGACGCTAGCGCCGCAGCCGTCGATAGCAATCCAGTCAATACGGTCATTCGAAAATCGGAGCGATGATTTTTGTGCAGAGGCATTTTTGCAAAAGCGCACGTTGGCGAACGCCGCAGCCACTCGAACGCCGTTCGAGCTATCGGACGAGCAGAAAGCTGAGCCTCAGAACAGCAGAGCTTCGCTCAACGGGAGCGAAGGGAAGCCCAATCAAGGGTCGGCTGATTTGAACGAAGATAGAACGGGCCGAGGAGCGTCGACGCGTTGAGTGCCTCCGAATCATGCTCTGGTTCAGCGCGGCCACAACATTGTGAAGGACAGCGTCGTCACCGACGCATTCAACGATATTTGATGCCGGATGCGCTCGCTGAAATGTGTGCTGTAGCGTGCAATACTGTGCTCTATACCCCGCGGCCAGGGGGCGTCGGGAGTGACGCAAATGAATTTGAATGCCGCAATTGCCGCGGCTAACCGTAATGGTCGGCCCGAACGTAGTGAAGCAAACGGAGCCGGTGGAAACGGATCCGATCCGAACGTGCGGTCCGATCAGAACCCGAGTGCGGAGCGCGGCCAGCCGACCTGCCTCGTGGTCGAGGACGATCGCACCATGCGGCACCTCGTGATGAACTATCTCGAGGAGCACGACATTCGTGCGCTGTCCGCGTCGGGGCGGGACGAGGTCACTGGTCTCTTGGTTACGCGCGAACCTAATCTCGTCATCCTCGACCTGCGGCTTGGCCAGGAAGATGGTCTCGATCTATTGCGCGAAATCCGTTCACACTCCGACGTGCCGGTGATCATCACGACCGGCCATCGCCGCGACGAGATCGATCGCGTGGTCGGTTTGGAGCTCGGCGCCGACGATTACATCACGAAGCCATTTGGCCTGAGGGAGCTGCTGGCACGGATCCGCGCGGTGCTGCGCCGGCGCGAGACCGGACAGACCGCGCCGCGCGATCCGGAGAAAGGCCGTTATCGATTCGGCGGCTGGCAACTAGATCGGCGCAGCCGGCGTCTTTCCGATCCGAGCGGCACGCAGGTCGCGCTGACGAAGGGCGAATACGCGCTGCTGGTTGCCTTCCTCGACGCGCCGCAACGACCGCTCTCGCGCGAGCAGCTTTTGCAGGCCACCCGCGTGCACGAGGATGTCTTCGACCGCAGTATCGACGTGCAGGTCTTGCGTCTGCGCCGAAAGCTGGAAGGCGATCCGAGCACGCCGAAGGTCATCCTGACCGAACGCGGCGTCGGCTATGTGTTCGCGCTTTCGGTCGAGCGGCTCTGACGATGGCCAATCGCGCCGTGCGGCGGATGGTCGCAAGTTCTGCTTCGACGCATCTCGCAGTCGGGGCCGCGGGCGCAGCGGGTTCCATTACAATGGTAGCCCTTAATTCCGGGGCTGGAATGCTGTCGCAACATGCAAACGGCAATCTCTCGAGGGTGAAAAATCCTCGGGAGATGTCAATGAAGTTGGACAGGAAGAAGCTGCCCGCCAGCCGATGGCGGACCGACCGTCGCACGAGCGTCGTGCGCCGGTACCCGATGCGCGCGGTGACGACGCACGCAAGTCCCGCCAGCGAGCGGCCGTCCGTGAATGGTGCCTTGTGGTGGCCCTCAAGGCTGATGCTGAAAGCCGTCGGGACGTTCGCCGTCTGCAGCGACGTTGCATTCCACAGCGTCATTCTCTCGCTGATGTCCTGGACGGTCGCCCAGGTGTTGGAGGGGTGCGCGGCTTACGCGCCAGGCATGTATCCTTACGCGCTGGACCCCGACGAGCTGCGCGGCCACCATCCGCCTGCCATCATCGAATTGCGAAGCCTCGAAAGCCGCGGCGATGCCGAGAATAGCAACATCGCATACCTGGAAAGCCGCGGGAATCGTCGGCAATGATGCGGTTATGGTCGCTGGTCGGATATCGGCGAAGCCGAACGAATCTTGCGGCTGCGCAGGCCTCCGCTCTGCCGGAAATGCTGCGTGCGCGCCGCTGGCCGCCATGGGCTTGCGCAGCGCTCCTCTTGATCGCCACCGGTGCAGCCACGCAAACCATCCCGACCGCTCCCGCTTCGCGCCCAATTCCCATCGCCGATCAGGAGCCGATCACGCCCATTCCAGAGCCTACCGCGACCGATCCGCTCAAGCTTGCGCTCGGAGAGCGGTTGTTTGCGGACACCCGCCTGTCGAATGATGGGAAGCTGGCGTGCTCCTCTTGTCATGACATCACTACCAATGGCGCCAGCCGCGATTCCGCGATGGTGAGACATGACGGTTCAGATGCTCCATTTGATACATTGACGATCTTCAACGCGGCGCTCAGCTTCCGCCTGAACTGGGAAGGCAATTACCGCACGCTCGAATCGCAGGCCAAATCGTCCCTGGAGAATCCGGCCAATATGGCGACCAGCATGGAGGACATCGTCGCCAGGCTGAATGCCGATCCCGAAATGGTGCGGCAATTTCGCGCCGCCTACGGCCGCGCGCCGGACCGCGCGTGCGTCCTCGACGCATTGGCGACCTTTGAGAAATCGCTGATTACGCCGGGAAGCCGCTTTGATCGTTGGCTCGCCGGAGATACGTCCGCATTGTCAGCCGCGGAGCTTGGCGGTTACGAAATATTCAAGTCGTTTGGCTGCATTTCCTGCCACCAGGGAGTGAATATCGGTGGCAATCTGTTCCAGCGCCAGGGGATATTCCGTCCGCTGGTCCACGCGAAGCCTGATGTCGTCCGCGTGCCGAGCCTGCGCAATGTGGCGACGACGGCGCCCTATTTTCATGACGGCAGTGCGGCCACGCTCGAGGAGGCGGTGCGCAAGATGGCGGCGGCGCAGCTCGACCGCAGCTTGACGGATGACCAGGTAACCGCGCTCGTCGCGTTCCTGCAGACGCTGACCGGAAACTACCGTGGCATACCCGTCAAGGGATCGCCGCCATGACGCCGCTTCGGGCCCTGGCGATCGTATTCGCGCTCGTCCTGCTGCTGACCTGGCTGTCGCTGCGCGCGATCAATCCGGAGGCCGAGCAGTTCGATCGCGCGCTCGCCGAGCTTGAGCGTTTTGCAATGCTGGACAGCTCGCTCTATCGCGACGTTTTCACCGCGCGCGCCGGCACCCTGCGCAACTACGATCCGCTGGTCCGTGAGATCAATGCGATGCACAAATCGCTCGACCGCTTGCGACAGTCGGCGGCCATCGACGCCGAAACGAGCGAAGCGGTGGGCCGCCTTGAGGCGTCGCTTGCGCGACAGGAGGAGCTCGTTGACCGATTCAAGAGCGACAATGCACTCCTGCACAATTCGCTGACGTTCTTCGAGCGCTTCAGCCTTCACGCGACGGCGGGCGATCTCGGGCCTTCGATCAGCGCCGCCGCGGCGGCGATGCTGCAGCTCACCCTCGACACGTCGGACAGTGCGGTGCGTGAGGTCAAGGATCGGCTGGACAGCCTCGCCAATCAGGCACGCCCGTTCGACGGCGACGTCATCGGACCATTGCTGGCGCATGGACGGCTGCTCCAGAGCTTGCTGCCCGCGGTCGATGGCGTGCTGAAGGAGATGCGGGCGATCCAGCCGAGGCTTGAGCAGGATCAGCTCCGCAGTCTGCTCCTTGTGCGGCAAAACGAGTCGAGAACCACGGCACGGGAGTTTCGCTGGCTGCTCTACGTGACATCGCTGGTCCTTGTCGCGTTCCTGGTGCACCTCGGTCTTCGCGTGCGTTCGCATGCGAGGGCGCTTGAACGCCGCGCGACGTTTGAGCATGTGATCGCGGGCATTTCGATGCGCTTCATCGACGTGCTGCCCGAGAACCTGGATGGCGAGATCGAACGGGCCCTTGCCGACTTGATGCTGTGCACCGGCTGCGATCGTACCTATGTTGTGTGGTCCGGGACTACCCCTCGGCTGTACGGGTGGTCGAGGGCGGGCAGGGACTTTCCTCCCGGCTGGCCGGAAGGCGCGCCGGCACTTGCGGCTCGATTCGCGCCCACCGTGGACGGCGTGGTCCACGTCCCGAACGTCAATTCGTTGCCGGTCGGCGCAGACAGAAGGGCCTTGATGGATGTTGGCCTCGGTGCGTGGGCCTGCGTGACCGGCGTCGACCAGGAGGGCACCAGCGTTGCGCTGGGTTTTGACACGATTGGCCGCCCCTGCCGGGTGACGGATACCGTCGAACTCAGTCTTTTGCGCATGGCGCTCGATATCATCATGTACGCCGTTGGGCGGCACGCGATGGAACGGGAACGATGGCGCCTCGAGGAGCGCCTGCAGCAGGCGCGCCGCATGGAGCGGATCGGCACGTTCACAAGCGGCATCGCCCATAACTTCAACAATATCCTCGGCGGGATCCTCGGCCACTCCGAAGTGATCGAGGAACAACTCGGCCAGAACAACCGCTTCGCGCAGAATCTCCGTGCGATCCGCCGCGGGGCGGAGCGGGCGCGCGACCTGGTCGAGCAGATCCTCCTGTTCGGACGGCACCGCGACGCGCGGCGCAGGCCGCTCAGTGCGCATAGCCTCGTGACGGAAGCGGTTTCGCTGCTGAACGTTTCGCTGCCCGGCAACGTCGATCTCGCGATCCGCGAGCCGCTGGCGACCGCGATCGTGTCGGGCGAGCCTGCGCAGTTGCAGCAGGTGATCCTCAACCTCTGCAACAATGCCGCGCAGGCGATCGGCGATCACGGCCGTGTCGAAATAGCGATGGACATCCGCGAAATCACCGAAATCCGTTCGCTCAGTCACGACACGCTTCAGCCGGGCCGCTATGTCTGTATCGTGGTCACCGATACCGGCCGCGGCATGGACGATGCGACACTGGCGCGGATCTTCGAGCCGTTCTTCACCACCCGTTCCTCCGGAAACGGATTGGGACTGGCGACGGTGCGCGAGATCGTACATGAGCATGGCGGGGCGATGAACGTGCAGAGCGTTCCCGGCAAGGGCAGCCGCTTCGAGGTTTGGCTGCCTTGCGTGGCGATGGCCGCGCCGATCTCGGACATCAAGCCGGCGATGCTGCCGGTGGGAAAAGGCGAGACCGTGATGATGGTCACCAGCGATCAGGCGCGATTGCTGCGGGACGAGGAAACGCTGGCGGCGATCGGCTACGAGCCGGTTGGATTCGGCACCGCTGCGGCGGCGTGCGCCGCATGCAGCGCCAAGCCCGACCGGTTCGATGCGGCGATCGTCGGCTATTTCGGATCGACGGCGGCGTCGCTGGAAGCGGCGGCGGCGCTGCATGCAGCGGCGCCACAGCTTGCGATCGTGTTGGCCGCGAGATCGACCGAGGAGATCGGCGCCGACACTTTGGTGGCCGCCGGCATCAGCGACGTCGTGCATTGGCCGCTTGTCACGTCGGAAGTCGCGGCTGCGCTCAGCAATTGCGCAGCACGCAGGGAGCCGGAAGCAAAACCGCAAGTCCGCTCATTGCGTGCGTCGCGTCCCGAACCTGCCGACGCGGGCACGAGCTCGCCATCGTTGTCGTCGCGGCTACGGCGTCCGATCGGCCCGCGGCGGCAGCCTTATGCCAAGTCTTAGCGCTTCGGTTCTGACGGAATCAGAACCGAAGCGTTAGATTCTTGTTTGACGCGTTTTCGTCACGCGAACCGGTGTCCGCTTCGCTCGAAAATGCTCTGGCCCCTACGCCAGCATATCGCGGACCAGGGGCACGACCTTGCGACCGTAGAGCTCGATGCTGCGCATCAGCTTTTCGTGCGGCAACGGGCCGGCTGAGTATTTGAGCTGGAAGCGCGCGATGCCGAGCGCCTTGACGGTGGCCGCAATCTTTCGTGCGACCGTCTCGGGCGAGCCGACATAGAGCGATCCGTGGTCGGCCTCGCGCACGAACTCGTCGCGGCCCATTGGCGGCCAGCCGCGCTCCCTGCCGATGCGGTCGCGCATGGCCTTGTAGTCGGCGAACAGCTCTTCGCGCGCTTGCTCATCGCTGTCGGCCACATACCCCGGCGAATGCACCCCGATCGGCTTGACCGGGCGGCCGAGTTGCTTGAACGCGCGGTGGTAGAGTTCGACATAGGGCGCGAAACGCTTGGGGTCGCCGCCGATGATCGCGAGCATCAGCGGCAGGTCATAGCGTGCGGCGCGCACCACCGACTCCGGGCTGCCGCCGACGCCGATCCAGGTTTTCAGCCGCCCGTGCTCGACCTGTGGAAACACGAGCTGGTTGTTCAGCGGGGCGCGCAGCTTGCCCTGCCAGGTCACCGGCTCCTGCTTCAACAATTCGACGAACAGGTCGAGCTTCTCCTCGAACAGCGCCTCGTACTGGTTGAGGTCGAAGCCGAACAGGGGAAAGGATTCGGTGAACGAGCCGCGGCCGAGGATCACCTCGGCGCGGCCGTTCGAGGCCGCATCGACGCTCGAAAAGCGCTGGAAGACGCGGATCGGATCATCCGAGCTCAGCACCGTCACGGCGGAGCCGAGCCGGATTCGCCTGGTGCGTGCTGCGATCGCCGCCAGCACCACTTCGGGCGCGGAGATCGCGAAATCAGCGCGATGGTGCTCGCCAAGGCCGATGAAATCGATCCCGATCTCGTCGGCAAGAACAGCTTCGTCAACGACATTGCGGATCACCTGCGCATGCGGCAGCGGTGCGCCGGCGGCATCACGGGTGACGTCGCCAAAGGTATCGAGCCCAAATTCCAGCGATGTGGTCATTGTCATATTCCGGTTTGGCACGGCTTGGCGCAGCGCGCCGCGAGCTTCCAATCTTTAGAAAAGGGGAGGGCCGGCCCGGACGGGCAGGCGTTGGTAGACTTAACTGCGACATAATGACTGGCCAGCGACTGGCAAGGCCAGGCCGCGAAACGCTTGGTTTCCCGCATTATGCCCGACCAGCGGCGCTCGCCACCCCAATGGGTCATCACCCGGGCAGGAACCTGACTTCCGCTGAGGCGTTTCAACCGAGCGGTGGGAGCAGATGAACGTTCGGATGGAGAAGGTGCAATCGGCCGAGACAATATTGCTGCCCCGCAGCTCATCCGTACTCGTTCCGGGCGACACCATCTGGAGAAAATGCGACGCCGGTCGCGTCGCCGTCCTGAACGACGCCGCGGAATATTTTGGTGCCTTGCGGGAGGCGCTGCTGCTCGCCGAGAGGCAGGTCTTCATCATCGGGTGGGACATCCACTCCGAGACTCCGCTTGTCGGGCCATCGGGCGTGGCCGACGACGGCTTGCCAGATACGCTTGGTCCGTTCCTCAAGGCCCTGGTCGAGCAGAAGGACAATCTCGACATCAACATCCTGGTCTGGGATTTCGCGGCACTCTATGCGCGTGAGCGGGAGCGCCATTCGGCCAGGAAATTGGCCAGCCCCACCAACCGCGTCCACATCTGCCTGGATTCCAGCCTGCCGCTCGGCTCGGCGCAGCACCAGAAATTCGTCGTGATCGACAATTCGCTCGCCTTCGTCGGCGGGCTCGACCTCACGATCCGGCGCTGGGACACATCCGAACATGCGCTACATCATTCCTTCCGCAAGGATCCGGTCGGTGTTGCCTATCCGCCGTTCCACGACGTGCAGTGCATGGTGGATGGCGCCGCGGCGAGAGCGCTTGGCGAACTCGCAATCCGGCGCTGGAACGCGGCGGGCTGCGGCACGATGCCGATCGCGATCTACCATGCAGAGCGATGGCCAGACTCGGTCGCTTCGCAAGCCGAAAACATTCCGCTCGGCATCGCGCGAACGGAACTCGGAACGCGCTTTGAGCCCCCGGTGCACGAGGTCGAGCGGCTGTTTTACGCGTCGATCGCCACGGCAAAAAAGCTGATCTACATCGAGAACCAGTTCACCAGCTCAGCCGAGATCGCCGAGGCGCTCGCAAGGCGGATGCGCGAGGTACCGGAGCTGCGCGTCCTGATCGTCACCCCGAAGCGGCACGCATCATGGCTGGAGTCGCGGACCATGCAAAGCGGTCGCGGCGACTTTGTCGGTCCGTTCCATCGCGCCGAGGTCACCTCGCGCATTCGCATGCTCTATCCGCTGACAAGAGACGGTGACGATGCTGTTCCCGTCATGGTCCACAGCAAGCTCATGACGATCGACGACGAATTCCTGCGGATCGGCTCGTCCAATATCAACAACCGCTCGATGGGGGCGGATACCGAATGCGACCTGTGCTTCGAGGCCACCGATGACGGACATCGCCGGTTCATCCGCAATGTCCGCCATCGGCTGCTCGCGCATCACTGCGGGTTAAGCGAAAGCGCGATCGCGGCCAATGAGGAACGTCTGCTTGAATTCCTTGACGCGCATGCCGCATCGCGCGCCGAGAAGGTGCTGCTTCCCGTGGATCTGGAGGATGCCCGGTTTGGTCCGTTCACCGAGATCCTGCAGCCGATCGCCGATCCGAAGGAGCCGCTCGATCTGCAGCGCGCGGCGGATCGGACGTGGACGGCAAGGACGATGGCGGTCGTCCTGGGAATCATCGCGTCGCTCGTGCTGCTGACGCTGGCCTGGCGTTACTCGTTCCTGAGCAGCTATACGGATGTCGGTTACGTGGCGGGCTTGATCGGAAAATATGCGCAATCACCGCTAGGTCCGCCGGCTGCCGTTCTTGCGTTCCTGGTCGGCGGCCTCGTAATCTTCCCTGTCGTCGTCCTGATCGCGGCGACCGCCGCCGCGCTTGGGCCCGTCAAAGGGTTTGTCGCGGCTGCCATCGGCGTGCTGTCGAGCGCCACATTGCTGTTCTTCATCGGGCGCGTTCTTGGCCAGGAGCGCCTGCAATCGATGCTCGGACGTCGCGCCCTGCGGGTCCAGGAACGCATCATCGGCAAAGGCGTGCTCGCGATCGCGATGATTCGCATGGTGCCGGTGGCGCCATTTTCAGTGATCAATGTGCTGGCCGGCGCCAGCCGTCTCAGGCTGACCGATTTCCTGATCGGAACCGCGCTCGGCATGGCGCCCGGGATCATCGCGATGGCCGCGCTTGGTGCGCAGATTGCGGACTTTGCGAGGCACGCCTCCTGGTGGGGCGCGCTGCAGCTTGGATTGATCATCGCAATTTGGCTGCCGCTCTGCCTGGCAGCGCAATTCGTCGTGACATGGTTTGCCGGGCGGCGCAGATGACCGACGTGATCCGGGTGATGACGTGGAACGTGCACGGCACGTTCAACCTGAACAGCAGGTTCGACCTCGATGGCGTCTGTTCTATCTTACGAAAATGGTCGCCCGATATCGTGGCGCTGCAAGAGATCGATTCGCGTGGTGCGACGGAGGATCCGTTCCTGCGGCTCGTCGGCGTCATCGGCGTGCATCGCGTGGAAGCGCGCTCGATCGTCACCGAGGATGGCGATTATGGTCAGGTCCTCCTGAGCCGCTATCCTTTCATTGGCTCCCCCATCATCACCGACGTATCCTATCAGGAACGCGAGCCGCGCCGCGCGATCTCCGCAACGGTCGATACACCCCTCGGTCACGTGTCGGTCGTTGCGACGCATCTTGGATTGAGCATCCATGAGAGGCATGCCCAGGCGCTGGCGCTGGCCGATCTCGCCAAGGCGCCGCGGACCATCGTGCTCGGCGATTTCAACGATTGGTTCTGGGTGAAATCGGTGCGGCGCGTGCTGGTCCGATCTTGTCCGGTGCGGACACGGCTGCGGACCTTTCCCTCCCGCTTGCCGCTTCTTCGTCTCGACCGCATCTATGTCGATCGTGACGGCGACATCCTCAAAGCCTGGACCGATCGCGAAGCGAGGCGCTACTCGGATCATCTCCCCGTCGTGGCGGATATCGTGTTCGCTGGATAGGCGCGCGAGCGGCGCGGGATCATTCCGTCCATTTTTGATGATCGGCGTAGAAGGCGCCCCGCGCCGTGCTTCAAAAATTTGGATAGCCATTTCATTGACCAAAACGGGCTTTCCCGGGATATTCGATGCAGCAGATTGTGCTGCTTCGGGGTTACCGCATGAGAGCAAGAGACCGGAAAGTGGTGGGCGATATGCGCAAGCGCATGACCCGTCGCTGTGTCTCGGCGGCGACCGGAGCCTGTTGCTGATCCCGCCTAGTTACCGACCTCAACCATGAATCAGACGGGAGCGCCGCAGCAGTGGCGAACGAGCACGCATGTCCAAAGCCTATGTCATCGAAGTTTCCAACCAGACCGCCGGCATCGTCGTGGGTGACGAGCGCGGCTTCCGCTTCTTCTCTTCCGAACGCGCGTTCGACAGTCTCGAGGGCGGCCATTTCGGCTCGGCCCGCGCCGCGGAACGCGCAGCACGGGCGCTGATCGAGCGGCGGCGACGCCCCGACAATCGAACGGCATTCTGACCGCACATGAAAGGACGGATCATGACCGCAAGACAAGGCTGCCGGGTTCGTAGCTTGTGTGGCGAGCCACTGCTGCCGGTCGAGAACCAACTGATCGGCTGGAGCCTTTGCATCGGCGTGGTGGCGCTGATGATCCTGGTCGCGATCAACCACTTCGTGCCGATCGCGGTGTAGGCCGCGAGGTCACCTCTCCCGCTTGCGGGCAGGGGAATCGCATATGGATTTGCGGCCTCTATTGCGTTGTTTTGCAGGATGGATTCTGAGAGCGGCTCCCACAAGGCGGAGGGAGTCGTATGGGGAAGTTCAAGAAGGC
>NZ_JBUYEN020000041.1:0-63025 GCF_055229415.2 Bradyrhizobium sp. Leo114
GTGTGATGGGCACTCCGCGACGTCCCCAGTCCCTCCGATCCTGCGAGCAATGACGCAACCTCAGACCGGCCGACAGTCGGCGCTACGTCCGTCAAGCGAAAGTAACATCCTCAGATGAGGCAATACGGGGGTCAAAGTTCGGCGCTTATTCACAGACCAGGAGATGGGCGAGATCTTCGCGTTTCACATGGACCTCACAGACGCCGCACTTCGACCCGGCCGAACAATCCGCCGGGCCGGCGGATGAGGACCAGGATCACGATGGCGAGCAGAGCAGGGAAACCCCATCGCGCGCTGGCCAGGAACTGGACCAGCGCCTCGACGATGGCGAAACCGAACGAGGTGATGATCGCGCCGGGCAGATGAAGCCCGCTGGCCAGCCATAAGTTGCGATCCAGAAATGTCCCATCGGTCCGATACGTAAAGCGTCCGCCGTCGTGATAGCCGAGCGTGACGGTCTGGCCATCTGGCGAAAAGCTATAGTCCTTAGCCCAGCCGGACTCGGGCTGGAATGCGCCAATCTCCCGGCGCGCCTGAAGATCAAAGATAGTCAGCCGGTCCCAGGTTCGAGCCCTGGTGCGCCAGCCAAATCAATGACCTAGCCAGAAAAACCGTTTGAGAGTGGTCAAACGGTATTTGTGCACGCAAGTCTTGATTCACCTGAAACTTCGCGCGCGTAATCTTGCGCTGGAGCTTGGCTCCGACCGATCCTTTGTATTTGAGGCGGGGCGCCGCGTTTCGCCCCGAGTGGGCTAGATTCACTCCTTGAAGACGATGGTGCGGGTCGCTCGCCTTTAGGACTCCGCTAGATGCACCATGAGAGTTTCCTGGATCGTTGTCGCAATCATCGTTCCGGTAAAATCATGGATACGCGCGATGGACAATCCGCGCCCTCCCTCGGCGCAGGGACTCTCTGTGTCGAAATGCATCCAGCCATCGGGCGAGAAGGCGCGGTGAAACCAGATGCAGTGGTTGAGGCTCGAGAGATAGAGCGGCTCCTTCGATTGCAGGTCGCGCAGGTGGCCGCTGACGCTGCTGAAATTGAGCCACCAGTCGGAGAGATAGGCAAAGACGGCCTGCTGGGCCCGCGAGCCGGCGGTTAGGGGTTGCCGTCCCCTCAGCCAGAATCTGAGGCGGGATTGCGCGGTCGCTTCGGAGAGCTGCCGTTCGATGTCGGGAATGCGAAAGTCCATGCTTGGCTTCACATGGCGGGAGTAGGGGCCGAGCGGCCGCAATTGCCGCATGAGGACATCGGGAATCGTCGTCAATTCCGGCAGGCTCTCGGGGTCTTCTGCTAACGCCGACGATGAGATTGCGTGTCGCGGCCCGGGCTGTGGCGCGCAGAATGTCGCATGGGCATCCAGCACCAGACGGCCGTCACCCTGGACGCCAAGGACATGGCGGGACGAGAACCGCTTGCCATCCTGGAGGGAGTTGACCTCGAACTCGACCGGCTGGCCGGGATCGGCACCGCGCAGGAACAGGAGTTGCAGCAGGGATGCGGGTCGATCGTCCGGAGCGCTCAGCGTGGCGGCCATCATCGCCTGCCCGAGGATCTGGCCGCCGTAGGAGCGCCCATTCAAATTGCCATCACCGAACCAGCTACGGTAGCGACCCGGTCCGGTCGGTTCGAGCGAAACCAGGGCCTCGATGTTGACTTCGTCCCACGGCTCGTAGGCCTCATCGTGCATCGCCATCATCCTTGTGACCGAGATCGAACAAAAGATGGCAAGGCCGGCAGAGCCGTCCTCGCCAAGTCTCTCTCGGGAGAAAGTGGTTGCTCGCGCCGCTTCAATAGGCCGCGCTGCGGAAGTGCCTGCTTGTCACAGCGCCGGGAATTTCTGCGGCGCCGGATAGAGCGGATAGCCTGTGGCAACGCCGTACTCGCTGATGCCGAAGCCAGTCTCGCCGCCGCTATCGAGTCTGACGACATGATCTGACAGGGTGCGGGCCGTCGCGCGCGTTGCGGCATCGTCCAGGTCCCACACATCGTGCGCGGCGTGCTGCTCGCCGCGATCATCGCCATGCGTCCATCCCTTCAGGCCGCCATACATGCCGGCCTTGAGATAGAAGCGGGTCCGCAGGCCGACCATCCGGACATGGCGGGGCTCGCCGCGATCGAACTTGAAGGTGAGATCGGCGGCGGCAATGGTCTGACCGAGCTTGTCGTCATTCCATTCGATAGCGTGCTCGAATGCGGTCACGTCGCGATGAGAGATCGAGCCGTCGGCTTCGCGGCGGAATTCGGTGCCCGAGAGGTAGTGCGCTTTGCCGGGCGCTCGCTCTTTCACGAAGACCGACAGCGCCGATCGTTCGAACTGGAACATCGACCAGGTCCAGAAGAAATTGCGGTGTGTGGCGACCGGCGGCCGCGTCTCGTCGGTGCGCATCTCCGAGCGAAGGCCCCAGGAGCGGTCGCGCTGCCCCCACCAGGTCTCCGGTGTTACCTCAAAGCGCCTGCCGTCGACCGCGATCCAGCCGCGCCAGCGCCCGAACTGCGAGACCCGGGCGAGATCCTCCTCGACGACGCCCTCGCGCTCGCGATAGTTCTGCTTCTCCTGCGCCGGCGGGAAGCTTGCCCTGAATTCGAGCGCGAAGCTGATGCCGGACGGATTATCGGCGAGCGTGAGCCGGTGCAGGTTCATGCCCTCGACGATCTCGATCTTCAGGCCTCCGACCGACGTCTCCAGAGGGCGCGTGCCGAGCCGGCGCGAGGCACGAAAATTGTGCTGCTTGCGGCCGATGGTCACGCCGGCGAAGCCGTCCATCACGCGACGGTTCGGATAATAGCCGAGCCCGATGTCCAGAAGGAGCTCGCTGCCGTCGATCGGATGGGCCGTATACCAATAGCGTTCGGTGAAGCGTACGTCGCCCGCGCTGGCTGTTGCGAATGGCGCCGGCGTCTGATGGCCAATAAGGTCGTCCTGGGCTGTCAGCATTGTTCTTGTCCTTGCTTCGATTTCGACGTGAATTGATCGCCCCGGCTCAGTCTTTGCCCGGTCCTGCGCCGAGAATGTCGCCGAACAGCACCCAGGTCTTGCCGTCGAAACGCGCGAACTGGCGCTCCGTGATCGCGGCATAGTCATCGGGTGTCGTCTGGATCGAAATTCCCGGCAACAGCATCGGCAGCTCGATCCCCTTCAGATTGGTCGCCTGCTTCAGCACGTTCTCGCGGGTGAGTTCGTCGCCGCAGCGCTCGATGATGATCGCGCCCAACTGCGCCGTCGTGTATGCCGTCACGGCAATCACGTCGTTGGGATCCATTCCCGGCAGATATTTCGCGGTAAAGGCGAGATAGTCCGTCATTCCCTTGTCATTGGCCCAGCTCGGATCGTTCGGGGTCTTGTAGGATGTGGTGGTGAGGACGCCGGTGGAGGCTTCGAGCCCAGCCGGGATCAGCACGCCGCTGATCGAGTTGGCCGTCGAGCCGAGGAAGATCTGCGGCTTCCAGCCCAATTCGTAGATCTTGCGGATCGCCATTGAGGCGAACTTGTTCTGAGCCGCGATCAGAATCGTGTCGGCGCCGGACGCCTTCAGATTGACGATCTGCGAATCGATCGTCGGCTCGGTCGATTGATAGGATTCCTCCTTCACGATCATCTTGTCGGCCTTCGTGCCAAGCCCTTGCTTCAGGCCGAGCAGGAAGTCCTTGCCGATGTCGTCGGCCTGCATGAGGACGCCGACCTTGGCCTCCGGTTTGGTCTGCAGGATGTAACGCGCGATGATGCGCGACTCGTTGACGTAGGTCGGCGAGTAGGGCGTGGTCCAGGGGAATTGCTTCGGGTCGTTCCACCGCGTGCCGCCGCTCTGCACGAGGAGCTGGGGAACGCCCTTCGAATTGAGATATTTCTGGATCGCAGCATTGGTGGGCGTGCCGAACGGCGCCATGATGGCGAGGACCTGCTCGTTCTCGACGAGCGATCTCGTCACCTCGACCGTCTTCGGCGGGCTGTAGGCGTCATCGCGGGTCACGTAATTGATCTGCCGCCCCCTGATTCCGCCTTTCTCGTTCAACACCGCAAAGTAGGCGAGCATGGTCCGCGGGAAGCTCGCATAGATCGATGCCGGGCCGCTGTAGGGCGCGTTGGCACCAAGCTTGATTTCGCTGTCGCTGACACCGGGCCCGTAGGCCTTCTGCGCAGTTGCTGCGCCGATGCTGCAGCAGAGCGCGAGTGTCCACGCGGTCAATGTAAGGATTGCCCTTTCCCTTCGCATCGTCTCCTCCATCCCATGTCGTCACGTTCGATGAACCATCTGACGGCCCGCGGCCTGCGTTCTCTCGACGCTTTACCTGCCGAAGCTGTCATGCAATAATAGACCGTCCAGACGGATTATCAACTTTTTTCTGGAGATGCGCGACGAGGGAGGACGCAATTGCGCGACGGGATCATTTCGTGGTGCCGTTGCGACAGCGCAGACCTTTCAAAAGATCGCGCACGGAAAAACGGGCGAGCAATATCGCCCTGACGGAGGAAACATGAAGCTTACTCAGGCCCTGACTTCGGCGGCACAGTTGCGCAGAGATAATGTCGGCACCATCTGCGGCGGCAGGTCGCGGACGTGGAAGGAGATCTGCCGCCGGGTCGCGGGCGCCGCCGCCGGCTTTCGCCGATTGGGGATCGAGCCCGGCGATCGCATCGCCATCCTGGCGTTCAACAGCGATCTCTATATCGAGGCGCTCTATGCTATCGCGTGGGCCGGAGCAGTCGCAGTGCCGCTGAATACGCGCTGGGCCGTTGCCGAAAATGCCTATGCGCTCAACGATTCCGAGCCTAGAATTCTCCTGGTGGATTCCGCATTTGCGGAGACTGCGACGGCGTTGCAGGAGTCAAGGCTGCTCGCCTCCGTCGTCTTCATGGATGAGGGGCGCCCGCCGAATAACATGCTGAGCTACGACGAGCTCGCAGCCGAGGATCCGATGGAGGACGCATCTGGCGCCGACAATGACCTCGCCGGAATTTTCTACACGGGCGGAACGACAGGCTTCCCCAAGGGAGTCATGCTGTCGCATGCCAACATCATCTATGAATCGCTGGTGTGGATCTACGCACTCCGATTCAAGGAGGACACCCGCTATCTTCATTCGGCGGGCATGTTCCATCTTGCCGGCGCCTCGCCGATGGTCGCCCTGACACTGATCGGCGGGACCCATGTCCTCATTCCCAAATTCGAGCCGGAGCTTGCGATGAAGGCGATCGCCGAGCACCGTGTGGATTACTGCCTGTTCGTGCCGACGATGCTCAACATGCTGCTCAACCATCCTACGTTCGGGCGATATGATCTTTCGAGCGTCAAGGATTGCGAATATGGCGCCTCGCCGATGCCGGACGCGCTTCTCATCAAGCTGATGCAGGTGCTGCCGGGTTGGCGCTTTCACCAGGGCTATGGCATGACCGAAAGCGCTGCTCTGGCGACCATCCTGCCCTGGGAGTATCACGCGCTCGAGGGGCCCCTGGCGGCGAAGCGGAAATCGGCCGGCCGCGCGGCGCCCGGCGTCGAGGTCCGCATCGTCGACGACGCAGGCAAGGAAGTGCCGCGCGGGACCGTCGGAGAGATCGCGATCCGCGGCGCCGGCGTCATGCTCGGCTACTGGCGCAAGCCCGCGGAATCTGCGCGCGTCCTTCGCAATGGATGGTTGCACACTGGCGACGGCGCCTGGATGGACGAGGACGGCTTCGTCTATATCGTCGACCGCATCAAGGACATGATCGTCTCGGGCGGAGAAAACGTCTACTCCGGCGAGGTCGAGAATGCGATTTTCCAGCACGAGCATGTCAGGGAATGCGCTGTCATCGCCGTGCCTGACCCGCAATGGGGCGAGGCTGTTCACGCGATCGTCGTGCCGAAAGACGGGCTCACGCTCGACGCGGAAACCGTGATTGCGCATTGCCGGACGTTGATTGCCGGCTACAAATGCCCGCGTTCGGTCGAAATCAGGCGTGAGCCGCTGCCGCTAACCGGCTCGGGCAAGATCATGAAGTCCGCGCTACGTGAGGAAAAATGACGCGGGTATACGAGGTCGGTGAATTGATGCAGGTCGCCGTGACGCAGAAGGAACGAACCGCGCAATCGACGCAAGATTCCGCCCGAGCGGCCATCGTCTTCGACGAGCCTACAGTGCTGTCCGCGCTGGAACGGCATCTCCGACAAGAGTTGGGCAGCGAGGTCGAGATCGAAGGCCTTGAGCGCAAGTCGTCCGGCTTTTCCTGGATCACCTACAGCTTCGGTGCTCGGGCAGGAGCGGGAGCCAGTCGCCGGCTGATCTTGCGGGTCGGGCCACCGAACGGCCTGTTCGCGCCCTATTCGGTGCTGCCTCAGGTCCATGCGTTGCAATCGCTGAACGGAACGCAGGTCCCTGTTCCCGGGCTTGTGTCGTTCGATCAGGAAGGAACGGCGCTCGGCTGTCCGTTCTTCGTCTGCGAGCACGTCGAAGGCGATGTGCCCGCGCCCTGGGCCGGAAGCAAGCTGAGCGAAGAGCATCGGCGCGACATCGCAGGCCAATTCATCTCGATCCTGGGCGAACTGCACCGACTCGACTGGCGCGGGACCGAGCTTGCGTCCTTGCATGCGGAGAGCGGCGAACGCGACGAGGTCCGTGCCATCGCCGGCTGGTGCGCGTCGCTCGCGCGTCCGACCGCGCGCTACTATCCGCTGCTCGATTGGGGCGGGCGATGGCTGCTCGACAACTGTCCCTCGCCGCCACGTCGGACGATTGTGCATGGCGACTACAGGATCGGAAATTTCCTTGAGCGCGAGCAGCGGATCACTGCCATTCTCGATTGGGAACTTGTTCATCTCGGCGATCCTCATGAGGATCTGGCTTGGGCGCTGATGCCTACGTTCAATGGCCGAAGCAGGAAGCTCTATGGCGTCGTGGAGCGCAACGAAGTGATTGAACGCTATCAGCGTGCCTCCGGTGTGCAGATTTCCGAGAAAAGCCTAGCATATTACGAGGCATTCGCCCTGTACCAGGCGGCGGCAATCCAAATGCGCGCCGTTCGAGCCTTCGAGGTGGACAAGTTCAACGACATGCGCATGGCCGTGATGGCGAGTCAGATGGCTTCGATCGTGCGAGCCTTCGACCGGGCGCTCGAGGCCGCGGTATGAGTGCATCCTTCGACCGATTGATTGACGGCATGATCGAAGCGTTGCGAAGCCACGTGCTTCCGAGAAGTGGCGACGAATTCGTGCGGGGCCAGATATTCTCCACCATCTTCGCTCTGAACGGGCTGAAGCTCACGGCGGATTGGAAAGCCGGCCCGTTGCTGGAACAGGTGCGCGTCCAGGACGCCGCTCTCGCCGAAGTCGGACGGCTGGCGGGCAAGATGAGGCATCCCCCGATCCCGGCTTTGCCGCGCGCGGAAGGCGCCACAGCCGATTCCGCGGCCGTCGAGGCCCTGCGTGACGATGGGGATCGCATCCTGGGCGAGCTCCTGTTCTGGGCAAGCAGCGAAGATGCCAGGACGGCGGATCCCGCAGTTGCACGCGAGATCGAACTGTTCCTGCGCCGATCGATCTGCGAGCAGCTCAAGGTCGAGCTCGCGATGACGCCGAAATCCATGCTGCATCAGATTGCCACGGGCGAGGAAGGCGCCTGACAGCAGCGTCGCGGCCGCGCGTCTGGTTGCATCCTGCATCGCGCCTGCGCCACAGGGCCGCATTGGACCAGAACTATTGCAAATCCGACGCGTCGGTTTATTAATGGCCATCGGCTCTGGCCTGCGCATCCCGAGGAAGAAGACCATGTTTGAATTTGCCGAACCTGCGATGCTGGACGAGGAGCTGGTCCTCGTGAGATCCCAAATCCGCAGATATGTCGAGGAGCGCATCGTCCCGGAGGCGGAAGATTGGGAACAGACCGGCGAGATTCCCCGGCAGGTGTTCCGCGACCTCGGCTCGCTCGGCGTGCTCGGCATGCGCCATCCCGTCGAGTACGGCGGCGGCGGCCTTGGCGCGCTGTCGTCGGTGATCCTGGCCGAGGAGCTCTCGCGCTCGTCCTTCGGCGGCGTGGCGAGCTCGCTGACCGTCCATTCGGACATGTCGATCTCTCACATCGCGCATCGCGGCACTGAGGCGCAGAAGTCGCGCTATCTTCCTGCGGCCTGCGCCGGCGAGAAGGTCGGCGTCGTCTGCGTGACGGAGCCCAACGCGGGGTCCGATGTGGCCGGGCTCAAGACCCGCGCCACCCGGACCGACGCCGGCTGGGTGATCAACGGCTCGAAGACCTTCATCACCAACGGCGTGCTCGGCGACATCTATGTCGTGGCGGCGCGGACCGATCCGGACGCCCGCGGCGCGCGCGGCCTTTCACTCTTCATCGTCGAGCGCGGCACGCCGGGCTTCTCGATCTCCGGAAAGCTTCGCAAGCATGGCTGGCTGAGCTCGGACACTTCGGAACTGTTCTTCCAGGACGCGCTGGTCCCGCATGACGCGTTGCTTGGCGAGGAAGGCCGCGGGTTCTACTACATCATGAGCACGTTCCAAAACGAGCGTCTCGTCATCGGCGGGCTGGTGTCCGGCGCGTGCTCCAAGGCGATCGAGGTGACGCTCGACTACCTGCGTCAGCGCAAGGCGTTCGGCAAGACCCTGTGGGAGCAGCCGGTCGTGCGCAACAAGCTGTCATGGATGGCGGCGAAGGCGGCCGGCGTGCGCGCACTGACCTATCAGTGTGCGCAGATGGTCGACGAAGGCCAGGACGTCGTTCGCGAAGTTTCCATGCTGAAGGCGCTCGCGGGAGAAACATTGCAGGAGGTGGTGCACACCTGCCTGCAGCTCCATGGCGGGATCGGCTACATGTCGGGAACCCCGATCGAGCGGATGGTGAGGGATGCGCGCATCCTGACCATCGGCGGCGGCGCCACCGAGGTCATGCTCGAGGAAGTCGCCAAGCGCATGTGAGGCGGGCGGCGTGTAGTGGGCGCGGTCTCATAACGCCTGTCCGCGAAGTCGCAATGTGGTTAGGGAGGGCGAATGTCGGGTCCGCTATCTAGCTTGACCGTGGTGGAGCTCGCAGGAATAGGTCCGGGCCCGTTCGCTTGCATGATGCTTGCGGATGCCGGCGCGCGTGTGATCCGGGTCGATCGGCCGCCGGTCCGCGGCAGCGCGGCCGACGGCCTGTTCCGCAACGACGGCTTCGTCGATCGCGGCCGCCAATCGCTTGCGCTCGATCTGAAGCAGCCTGCCGGCGTGCAGGCGGCGCTCCGCCTCATCGAACGCGCCGACGTGCTGATCGAAGGCTTTCGCCCGGGCGTGACCGAACGCATGGGGCTCGGTCCGGAGGTCTGCCTCGCCCGCAATCCGCGCCTTGTCTATGGACGGATGACCGGCTGGGGCCAGCACGGTCCCTACGCGAATATGGCGGGCCATGACATCAACTACATCGGGCTCAGCGGCGCGCTGCACGCCATGGGCTCGGACGACAGGCCGCCTCCACCACCGCTGAACCTGGTCGGGGACTACGGCGGCGGAGGAATGCTGCTTGCGTTCGGCGTGGTGGCCGCCATTGTCGCAGCGACGGCGACCGGACGTGGACAGGTGATCGACGCGGCGATGGCCGACGGCGCGGCGCTGCTGATGGCTCCGATCTACGGCATGGCGGCGAAGGGCTATTGGTGCGATCAGCGCGGCGCCAACTTCCTCGATGGGGCCGCGCATTTCTACGGCACCTACGAATGCGCCGATGGCAAGTTCGTCGCGGTGGGGGCGATCGAGCCGCAATTCTATCGCAGCCTGCTCGATATTTGCGGCATCGGCGATCCCGCCTTCAAGGACCAGTGGCGCGCGGAGGCGTGGCCGGCGCTGCGCGACAAGCTCGCCGCCGTGTTTCGTTCGAAAACCCGTGCCGAATGGGTGGCGCGGTTCGAGGGGACGGATGCGTGCGTAACGCCCGTGCTCTCGATGAACGAGGCGCCGCTTCATCCGCACTATGTCGCCCGCGCAACATTCGCGATGACGGAGGCCGGTTCGCAACCGGCGCCGGGGCCGCGATTTGAAAGCACCAAGGGAGGGCTGCCTGCTCCAGCCCCGGCAACGGGCCGCGACACGCGCGTGATCCTGCGCGAGGTCGGCTATGAGACCGGCGCCATCGAGGATCTCCTGCGAAACGGCGCAGCCTATCAGCCTACTGACGGAACTTGAGCATGCTTTGTCCGCGCAACGTTGTCTGAGTTTGAGACGCCGGTTGTTGGTCTGTTCTGATCCGGACAAAGATCGAGGAAATCTTGAGAGCGAGAGAGCCGGGAGACCGCCGCAGCTTTCTCGCTCAAGCCAAATACCATCCGTGAAGTCTCGTTCAGCGTTGACATAAACCGGATGGCCGGACTATTAATTCATAACAGCCGGTCGTCATGCGACCGCGACCATGTCCAGGGTTTGAGGGAACGCGTCATGACAGAGATTGCAGAGCACCACGTCCTCAGTGCTGACGGTCCCGTCCTTGCAGAATTGCACAAGGACGGCGTTGCCCATGTGAAACTCAATCGACCGGACCAGGCCAATGGTCTCAACGTCGAGCTTCTCTCCGAGCTTCATCGCGTGATCATGCTGCTGCATGGCGACGACCGCGTGCGCGCCGTGCTCGTGACAGGTGAGGGCACGAACTTCTGCGCCGGCGGCGACGTCCACGCCTTCCTCGCCAAGGGCACGGATTTGCCTGCCTATATTCGCGTCGCGACCGCGTATCTTCGACTGGTTGCGACCGGCCTGATCCGATTGAAAGCGCCGGTGGTGTCGGCGGTTCACGGCTATGCGGCCGGCGGTGGCGGCATGGGTCTGGTGTGCGCATCCGACTTCGTCGTCGCCGCACAATCGGCAAAATTCATTGCAGGCGCAACGCGCGTGGCCATGGTTCCGGACGCCGGAGTCAGCGTGACGCTGACCCATCTGGTCGGTCTGCGCCGCGCGATGGAAATCCTGATGCTCAACCCGGTCATTGACGCGGCGCAGGCGCTCGAGATGGGGCTCATCACGCGCATGGTGCCCGACGCGGCATTGCTCGATCAGGCATGGGAGCTGGCGCGAACACTCGCCGCGGGTGCGCCGGCGGCGCTCGCAAACACCAAGCGTCTGCTCTGGAACGGCCTCGGTGAGGGAGTAGAAGCAGCCATGCCTGAGGAGAACCAGGCACAGGAGGTTCTCTCAGGCATGGCGGACGCGCGCGAGGGCCTCGCTGCCGTCATCGAGAAGCGCAAGCCGAAATTCACGGGGCGCTGAGGCGATGGCGGCTGACAACGTCAAGCGGCGGCGGGCTCTGGTCGCAGGTGGCGCAAGCGGCATCGGCGCGGCGACGGCCGCTCGGCTTGTGGCGACCGGCGCGGACGTGCTGATCGCGGACATCGATGCAGCCAACGGCGCGCGGATCTCCGGCGACATCGGCGCGACATTCGTCGCGGTGGACCTGACGGACCACGCCGCGGTATCAGCCGCGCTCGCGCACAGCGATCCGTTCGATATTCTCGTCAACAGCGCCGGCGCCGATCAGCATGCTTTCTTCACGCAGACGGAACCGAAGGATTGGGCGCGCCTGATCGCGCTCAATCTCGGCGCGGTGCTCAACACGACTCATGCGGTCCTGCCGGGAATGCAGCAGGCGCGTTACGGGCGCATCGTCAACGTGGCCTCCGAAGCCGGCCGGCTGGGCTCCAGGGGCGGCTCTGTCTATGCCGCGGCCAAGGGCGGCGTCATCGCCTTCACGCGCTCGATCGCGCGTGAGAACGGACGCATGGGAGTGACGGCGAATGTCGTCGCGCCCGGACCGATCGACACGCCGATGCTGCGGCGTGCGGTCGAGGACGGCGGAGAGAAGCTGATGACGGCTATGACCTCGGCAACGCTGGTCGGGCGCCTCGGCACGCCGCAGGAAGTCGCCGCCGTCATCGCCTTCCTTGCATCGGCTGATGCGGGCTACGTGACGGGCGAGGTGCTGGGCGCGTCCGGCGGCATGGGGTGCGGAGCGTGAGCCGCGATCCCGTCGAGGACGTCATCGATCGGGTGCGCGGCGTCTATTCGCGCTGGCGACGTGACACGCCCGTTTCGCAAATGCGTGCCGATTGGGATCAGCTCTTCAGCTCCTCTGTCTCCGCGACGATCGAGCCGGTGCAGGCCGATGCGGTTGCCTGCGAGTGGGTTCGACCCGCTGCGGCCCGCCGCGATGCGGCGGTCGTCTATCTTCATGGCGGCGGCTTCCGCGTTGGCTCGCCGACGTCTCACAGGGAGATCATCGCGCGACTGGCGGCGGAGGCCGGAATCCAGGTTCTCGCGGTGGACTATCGTCTGGCGCCCGAGCATCCGCTGCCGGCCGCGCTCGATGATGCGATCACGGTCCTCGAATGGCTGGAGAAGTCGGGCCTTCCCGCCGATCGTATCGCGCTGGCGGGAGATTCCGCCGGCGCTGCGTTGGCTCTAGGGACGATAGTTGCGCGCCTGCAGCAGGGTAAACCATCTCCGGCCGCAGCCTATCTGATGTCGGCATGGACCGACCTCACCGCATCGGGCGAGAGCTACCAGTCGCGCGCCGCGCTCGATCCGATCCACCAGCGTCCGATGATCCTTGCGATGGCGCGCGGCGCGCTCGGACCCGACGTGAGCACCGAGGATCCGCGGCTGTCACCCCTGCTTGCGAGCGCGGAGATCATGCGCGCGCTGCCTCCGATGCTGATGCAGGTCGGCGCGCGCGAAACGCTTGTCAGCGACACCGAGGACTTTGCGGCACGCGCCAACGCGGCCGGTGCTTCCGTCCGCTCGGAGATCTGGCCCGGCATGATTCACGTCTTCCAGCAATTCCCGGACCACTTGCCCGAGGCCCGCGAGGCGGTGGCAGCCGGCGGCAAATTCATTGCGACTCATCTCGTGAGCGTACAGACAGGAAGCAACCCTCCATGATCGGAATCACCGCGTTCGGGGGCTACATCCCCCGCCTTCGTCTCTCACGCGAGGCCGTAGCTCAGGCGAACGCCTGGTACGCTCCGCAGTTCGCGAGCCAGAAGGGCGAGCGCGCCTTTGCCAACTGGGACGAGGACAGCGTCACCATGGCGGTCGCGGCGGCACGCGACTGTCTGGGACCATCGGAGGACCGATCTCACGTTCGTTGCGTTCTCCTCGCCACCAACACGCCGCCGTTCGCGGAGCGGCTGAATTCGGCGATCGTTTCCGGCGCGCTGACGCTCGACGATACGGTCGAGGCCACCGATCTCGGGGGAACGCAGCGCGTGGCCCTCTCCGCCATTTCGCAGGCGATCGCGCGCAGCAACACTTATAAGGGCGATGTCCTCGTACTGGCCGCCGACCGGCGCAGGACGCGTGCGGCGAGCACGCAGGAGCTGGACTATGGCGATGGCGCGGCAGCACTCCTGATCGGCCGCAACAATGTGCTCGCGGAACTGGTCGGATCCGCGACGCTGTCGGTCGATTTCGTCGACCATTTCCGTGCAACAGGCTCGGAGATCGACTACCAGTGGGAAGAACGCTGGGTCCGCGAAGAGGGCATCAGCAAGCTCGTGCCGCGCGTGGTGGCCGCAGCCTTGAAGGAAGCGGGGGTCACCGCCGACAAGGTCGATCACTTCATTTTTCCGACGTCGTTCTCGCGCATGGATGCGCAGGTCGCCAAGGCCTGCGGCGTGCGCGGTAACGCAATCGCATCGTCCATGATGGAGCGCATCGGCGACTGCGGCGCGGCGCACGGGCTCATCATGCTTGCGCATGTTCTCGAACGCGCGCAGCCCGGCCAGATCATCGTGCTCACGCAGTTCGGCAGCGGAGCCCAGGCGATCGTGCTGCGGACCACACCGCTGATCACAGGCTTCAGGCCCGTGCGCGGCGTTTCGAGCTGGCTCTCGCGCGGCAAGGAAGACCGCAACTATACCCGCTTTCTCTCGTTCGGCGGCCAGCTCCAGCTCGAGCGCGGAATGCGCGGCGAGCAGGACCGCAAGACCGCGCTCAGCACGGCATGGCGCAACCGCACGGCGCTGCTTGGCCTCGTAGCCGGCAAGTGCCGCGTCACCGGCAGCGTCCACTTTCCGCCATCGCGCCTATCCTATGATCCCGGCGCGCCGCTGCAGGACACGCAGGAGCCTTACAAGCTCGCAGACCGGGCGGCCCACATCCTGAGCTGGTCGGCGGAATATCTCTCCTACCATCCGTCGCCGCCGCATCACTACGGTCAGATCGACTTCGAGGGCGGCGGCCGCATCCTGATGGATTTCACCGATCTCGACGTCGGCGAAGTCGATTCCGGAACGGCGATGGAGATGGTCTTCAGGATCAAGGACGTCGACACGGTCCGCGGCTACACGCGGTATTTCTGGAAGGCAACGCCGGCGCGCGACGCATCGGGCGCGATCACGAACGGCAATTGAAGGAGCAGGCAAACGTGGCTAGTGGCATCAAAGACAAGGTCGCGATCCTCGGCATGGGATGCAGTCGTTTCGGGGAGCGCTGGGAGGCGAGCCCCGAGGACTTGATGCTCGAGGCCTATAGCGAGGCGATGCAGGATGCGGGGATCACGCCCGATCAATTGGGCGCCGCCTGGTTCTCCACGCACATGGACGACGTCGGAACCGGCCGCGGCGGAACGCCGATGAGCATCGCGCTGCGGCTGCCGAATATCGGCGTGACGCGCGTCGAGAACTTCTGCGCGGGCGGCTCGGAAGCGATCCGCGCCGCGGTCTATGCGGTGGCCGCGGGCGCCTGCGACATCGCCCTCGCGGTCGGCGTGGAGAAGCTGAAGGATACCGGCTATGGCGGCCTGCCGGTCGCCACCGTCGGAACGTATATTCCGCAATGGTATCCGAACGCGGTTGCGCCCGCGAATTTCGCGCAGGTCGCCGCCGCCTACCGCTACAAGCACCGCGTCGATCCGAAGACGCTCAAGCGCGCCATCGCCCACGTCTCGGTCAAGAGCCACGACAACGGCACCAAGAATCCGAAAGCACATCTGCAGAAGACGATCACCGAAGAGCAATGCCTGCGGGCACCGACCATCGCCGCGCCGCTCGGCTTGTTCGATTGTTGCGGCGTGTCCGATGGGGCTGCGGCTGTCATCGTCACGACGCCCGACATCGCGCGTGGTATGGGCAAGCGCAATCTGGTGACGTTCAAGGCGCTCCAGATCGCCTGCTCCAACGGATGGGAGCTCCAGGGCAACGGCTGGGACGGCAGCTATTTTCACACGACTCGGATCGCGGCCAAGAAGGCCTATATCGAGGCCGGCATCGATCGCCCGCGCGAGCAGATCAGCATGACCGAGGTGCACGACTGCTTCTCCATCACCGAGCTCGTCACGATGGAAGACCTGTTCCTGTCGGACGAAGGATGCGCGGTGCGGGATGTGCTCGAGGGCGAGTTCGATGCCTCCGGTCGCGTGCCCTGCCAGATCGACGGCGGACTGAAGTGCTTCGGTCATCCGGTCGGCGCGAGCGGCATTCGCATGCTCTACGAGATCTATCTGCAGCTCAACGGCCGTGCTGGCGCCCGTCAGCTCGCCGATCCGAGCCTGGGGCTGATCCACAATCTCGGCGGCCAGCCGTCGCAGAACGTGTGCTCGGTCTCGATCATCGGCCGCGAGGGAGTCTGAGATCGTGGAGCAGGTCGTTCTCCTCGACAGGCCGGCGCCGTCGGTGGCGCGCTTGCGCATCAATAGGCCCGCCAAGCGCAATGCGATCGATCACGCCGTCCGGCAGGGATTCATCGATGCGCTCGGCGGCCTGCGGGGCGATCCCTCGGTCCGCGCGCTGGTGCTCGGCGGTGTTGACGGCGTCTTCTCGGCGGGCGGCGACCTCCCCACCATGGCGAATCTCGACCACGCGCAGGCGGAGGCACGCATGCGGCACGTTCATGCCGTCTGTCGCGCCCTTGCGGAATCCGGCCTCTCGATCGTCAGTGCGCTCGAGGGCGTGGTGGCGGGCGCGGCCGTCGGCATGGCCCTGCTCGGCGATCACATCGTCGCCGGGCGACGGATGCAGATTCTGTTTCCCTTCCTCCGGCTCGGGCTTGCGCCGGATTGGGGACAGCTTTTCACCTTGCGGCAGCGCGTCAGCAAGGTAACTGCCTGGCGGCTCGTGACGTCGCCGGCAGCGGTGAGCGGCGAGCAAGCTTTCACCATAGGGCTTGCCGATCAGCTCGTAGCGGATGACGACATCATGAATGCCGCGATCATCGAGGCGTTGCGCCTTTCGCAGCTTCCGATCGAGGCGCTGCGACGGACGCGCGAGCGGCTCACCGATCCGTCGCGGTCGCTCGAGGACGAATTGGCGCGCGAGGTGCGTGACCAGGCGGTGTGCTTGACCGGTTCGGAATTCGCCGAAGGCTATGCCGCCTTCATGGCGAAGCGCGCCCCCGACTTCCTGGGGATTGCGGCAAAGGAGCGCGCATGAGTGGGCAAGCAGATGCGCCTCGCCGAACCGGTGCCCTGCACATCGGCGTGGTCGGCGCTGGCACAATGGGGCGCGGGATCGTTCAGCTCTTCGCCCAGGCTGGACATACCGTGCTCTGCTTCGACGAGAAGCTCGACGCCGCTGCTCACGGCGTTGCCGCGGTGTTCGCGACGCTCGAGAGCCTTGTTGCGAAGGGAAGGCTTGCTTCCGACGCGTTGGACGGCATCCGCGCCCGCGCGAAGTCCTGCGCGGCCCTCACGGACCTTGCAGGGTGCGACGTCGTCATCGAGGCCATCATCGAGGATATCGCGGTCAAGCGCGACCTGTTCGGGCGGCTGGAGGGTATCGTCGCGGACAACTGCATCCTTGCCACGAACACTTCGTCGCTGATCGTCGCGGAGATTGCGTCAGCCTGTCGGCACCCCGAGCGCGTCGCAGGTCTCCATTTCTTCAATCCCGTTCCCTTGATGAAGGTGGCGGAGATTATCGCGGCGGTGCGGACGGCGCCCTTGGTCGTCGCCACCTTGCGCGCCATCGTCGAAGGCGCTGGGCACAAGACCGTCGTGGTCGCCGACCAGCCCGGCTTCCTGGTCAATCATGCAGGCCGCGGCCTCTACACCGAGGGATTGCGGATTGTCGAGGAGCGGGTCGCGACCCCGTCGGAGGTCGACGACGTCCTGCGCGAAAGCCTGGGCTTTCGCATGGGCCCGTTCGAGCTGCTCGATCTCACGGGCCTCGACGTATCCTCCAAGGTGATGACGTCGATTTACGAGCAGTTCCAGGAGGAGCCGCGCTTTCGCCCGTCGTCGCTGGTGCCTCCGCGGGTCGCGGCCGGACTCTATGGTCGCAAGACCGGCGAGGGATGGTATCGCTACGAGAAGGGGCAGAAGGTCGAGCCCGCGCGCAGGTCCGCGCCGTCCCTGCCGGGCGGTCTGACCGTGTGGGTCGATCCCGATGCGCCCGACGGTGACGCACTCGCAGGCCTCGTGCAGAACACAGGAGCCAGGCGGCGTTTGTCCGCGTCCGACGCCGATATTTGCGTGGTCCAGCCCATTGGAGAGGACGCCACGTCCGCTGCGCTCCGGCTCGGACTTGACCCGTCACGATCGGTCGCCGTCGATCCGATAACCCCGTTCGTCCGGCGCAGGACCATGATGTTGACGGTCACCACCACGCCTGCGGTCCGTGACGCCGCGCATGCCCTGCTGGCAAGCGACGAGGTCCCGGTCAGCGTCATCGGCGACAGCATCGGTTTCATCGCCCAACGCGTCATCGCCACGATCGTCAATATCGCGGCCAACATCGCGCAGCGCGCGATCGCTGAGGTCGAGGATCTGGAGGCGGCTGTGCGCATCGGGCTCGGCTATCCCTTCGGGCCCCTGCATTGGGGCGACCGAATGGGTGCCACCAAAATCCTGCAGATCCTGAACGGGCAACTGCAGGCGACCGGCGATCCGCGATACCGCCCAAGCCCGTGGATCGCGCGACGCGCGGCGCTCGGAGTTTCCCTGCTCACCCCGGAGGCTCCGCGATGAGCGTGCAGCACGCCGCGCCCGCCGGTCGCTTGCGAACGTCAGGACTTGCGGTCTGACGAAACCTGTGAAGCCGGCGAGCGGGTGCCGAGGTGTCGGAACCGCACGGTGGCCAACGATGAATTCAAACGACCGAGGAAACCTGCCATGAGCGCAAATGACGACCTTCATCACTATGACGCCGTCGTGATCGGCGCCGGTGCCGGCGGCATGACCGCCGCCGCGCGCCTCGTGGCAGCGGGTCGCAAGACGCTGCTGGTCGAGCGGCTGGGACGGTTGGGCGGTCGTGCCTCGAGCGAAGAGATCGACGGCCACATCGTCAACATCGGGGCGATCGCGATCGAGCTCGGCGGCGTCTTCGAGGAGAGCTTTACGCTATTGGGTGTGCCGCTCGATCTGCGCGAGCCGAAGCCGGCCACGGTCTTCTATGTGGACGGCAAGATCATCAATGCCGCCAAGGGCGGCTGGGGCATGCTGCTCGGCGCCTTCACCAAGCAGGCGGCCAAGATCGGCACCAAGTTTGCTGACGCACGCAACGGCGATCTGCCGGAAGCGAAGCTGTCGACCGCGGAATGGCTGTCGAGCTACACGTCGAACGCCACCGTGCACGCGATCTTCCGCAACCTCTGTGCCGCGATCTTTGCCGCGAATGCCGATGAGCTGCCGGCGCGCGCGTTCCTGACCTATTTCGCCGTCAAGGGCGCCTTCAAGCGCTTCGGATTTTGCCCACGCGGCACGATCGGGCTATGGAACGACCTCGGCGACGGCATCCGGCGTGCCGGCGGCGATATCTGGCTCAATGCATCGGTCGCCGGGCTGCAGGTGGAAGGCGACAGGGTGATCGGGCTCGACATCGAGCGCGATGGCACGAGGTTTCGTGTCGGCGCCAGGACGGTCATCAGCAATATCGGTCCGGCGGCCACCGCTGCGTTGCCGGGGGTCGAGGCGTTCGGAGAGGATTACATCAACCAGGCGCGCACGCAGATGCGCTCGTCGGCGAACATCGTTATTAACTTCGCGACGAAGAAGCGCCTCATCGACGCGCCCGGTCTTGTGACCTTCGGCGCGACCCAGCGGCTCTGCAACATGGGCGAGCTGACGGCAACCTGCCCGGAGCTCGCGCCGCCCGGCTGGTATCAATATGTCGCCTACGCCGTTCCCAAGCCTGCGATCGGCGACTTCGACGAGATGGCTGAGATCGAGGCCTCGCTCGCTGATCTGCGCTCGCTGTTCGCCGATTTTGCCGACGCGAAGATGCTGTCCATCCGCGTCATGCGCAATGACTGGCCGGCTCAACGCTCCTGCGCCGGGTTCGACCTGCCGCAAGATACGCCGCTGGTCAATCTCTGGCATGTCGGCGACGCCGTGAAGGACTATGGCGATGGTGGCACGCAGGCTTGTGCCTACACCGCGCGGGAGGCGGTCAGGAAGGCGGTGGCGTTGCTGGAGGCGGGGGCGGCATGACCGCGTTGAGCGCTCTCGCGACCCGCGAACAGAGGAAGACCGCGATCGACGACGCCCTCCATTGCGTCGCGGCGCCGGTCGCTCGATCGCGTGACCGGGTCTCTCGCGCATCTGTGCCAATCGGCCGGGGGAGGCCTCTCGACGGGCCTCGATATTCGGCAGGTCGCAGCGTTCGAGCTCGCGTGGACGTCGGCGGATACGCTCGCGGCGGAAGCCGTGCTCGCCTCCCTCGATCTGGCGCGCGATGGCTTCGAAACAGCCCTGGGTCTCGTGTTCGTGGTCGACGCGATCGTTGCAACGATGGAGCGGCTCGATACGATCGGTCTCGATCTCGACGCGCAGGACCCGACGGGCGCGTTACGAGCGGACAGAAGGTTCATCGCTCTGCGTCGTCTCGCAACGGCTCCGGCGATGCTTGAAGCTGTCGGAGTTGGTGTGGCGGAGGCTGACGGCGAGCTCGGCGGCTCCCTGATCTCGGAGGACAATCTCGCGGTCCAGGACAGCGTCCGCCGTCTGGCTGCGGACGTCGTCGTTCCGCTCGCCGAAAAGATCCATCGCCACGACCTGACGGTGCCAGAAGATATCCTCGCCGGGTTGCGCGAGATAGGCGCTTTCGGGCTCGCAATTCCCGAGGCATTCGGCGGCACGGCCCAGCAATCGGAGGACGACACCCAGAGAATGCTTCTCGTCACGGAGGCGCTTTCGGAGGCCTCGCTCGGCGCCGCGGGCAGCCTGATCACGCGCCCGGAAATTCTGTGCCGCGCTCTGCTCGCCGGCGGCACGCCGGAGCAGAAGGAGCGCTGGCTGCCGCCGATCGCGCGTGGCGAGATCCTCTGCGCGATCTCGATCACCGAACCCGACTACGGCTCCGACGTCGCCTCGCTCGGCTTGCGCGCCACGCGCGTCGATGGCGGCTGGCATCTCAACGGCGCCAAGACCTGGTGTACCTTTGCCGGCAAGGCTGATCTCCTCATGGTGGTCGCCCGCACCAACCCGGATCGTTCGCTCGGTCATCGCGGCCTCAGCCTTATGCTGGTCGAGAAGCCATCCGATGACGGGCACGCTTTCGATGTTCGCCAGCCCGCAGGCGGCAGGCTCCTCGGTCGCGCGATCTCGACCATCGGCTATCGCGGCATGCATTCCTTCGACCTCGGTTTCGAGGACTTCTTCGTGCCCGACGCCAACATGATCGGCGGTGAGGCGGGGATCGGACGGGGATTCTATTTCACCATGTCGGGCATGGTCGGCGGACGCATTCAGACATCGGCACGGGCGTGCGGCGTGATGCGGGCCGCCTTGCGGGCCGCGATTCGCTACACCGGAGATCGCCGGGTGTTCGGTGCGAGCTTGCAGTCCTATGCGCTGACGCGCGCCAAGCTTGCGCGCATGGGAGCGCGGTTCGCCGCCTGCCGCACGCTGTCCCACGCCGTGGCCCGGCTGATCGATCAGGGCAAGGGGCGCATGGAGGCGAGCTTGGTCAAGCTTCTGGCCTGCCGAACCGCCGAGATCGTCACGCGCGAGGCGTTGCAGTTGCACGGCGGCATGGGCTACGCCGAGGAAACGCCGGTGAGCCGCTATTTCGTCGATGCGCGCGTGCTGTCGATCTTTGAAGGCGCCGAGGAGACCCTCGCGCTCAAGGTCGTCGCGCGAAGCCTGCTCGAAGAGGCGCTTGGCTTGCGCGCCGGAGTTGCCTGACATGCTGGCACAGGGCATCCTCTCGGATCTGCGCATCGTCGAGGCATCCGCCTTCGTGGCGGCTCCCCTCGGCGGCCTGACGCTGGCGCAGATGGGCGCGGACGTCATCCGCATCGATCCCCTCGGCGGCGGACTGGATTTCAGCCGCTGGCCGATGTCCAACGATGACGTCAGCCTGTTCTGGTGCGGGCTCAACAAGTCGAAGCGATCCGTGGCGCTCAACCTTGGCGATCCCGAGGGGCGTGAACTCGCGATGTCGCTGATATCAGCGCCGGGCGAGGGCGCCGGTCTATTCGTCACCAACTTCCCGCCGCGCGGCTGGCTCGATTACGACAAACTGAAGAAGAGGCGGGCGGATCTCATTCAGGTCACCCTGCAAGGCGACCACAAGGGCGGCTCGGCGGTCGATTACACCGTCAACGCACGCGTCGGCATTCCCTACGTTACGGGGCCGGTGAGCGACGACGCCCCGGTCAACCATGTTCTCCCCGCCTGGGACGTTGCGACCGGCCATCTTGTTGCGACCGGTCTTTTGGCCGCGGAACGGCATCGGAGCCGGACGGGCCAGGGCCAACACGTCAAGCTGGCGCTGGAAGACGTCGCCCTCTCGGTGATGGGACACCTCGGATTCATCGCCGAGGCGCAGCTCGGTTGCGCCCGTGGCCGCTACGGCAACGATCTTTTCGGCGCGTTCGGTCGTGATTTCGCATGCGCGGATGGACGCCGGGTGATCGCGATCGGCCTCACGCTGAAGCAGTGGAATTCGCTGGTGGAAGCGACCGGTCTTGCCCAGACGATCGAAGCGATCGGCGTGCAGCTCGGGCTCGATCTCGCAAAGGAGGGGGACCGCTTCCCGGCGCGTCGCGAGCTTTGCGCCGCGATCGGCGGCTGGATCGCTGCGCGCTCCTTCGCTGATGTCGCCGCAAGCTTCGATCGCGCCGGTGTCTGCTGGGCTCCCTATCAAACGATCGATGAACTGGTGCACACCGATCCGGCCTGCTCAGTCGAAAATCCCCTGTTCGACACTGTCGACCAGTCCGGCGTCGGCCGCGTGCTGTCACCACGCTCCGCGCTGCGGTTCGATGCGTTCGATGCGCGGGCCGCCGGAACGGCGCCGGCGCTCGGAGAGCATACCGAAGCAGTCCTCGGCGAGGTTCTCGGCATCGACGGCGCGGCCTATGGCCGTCTTCATGACCGCGGGATTGTTCACGGTCCGTGGTGACTACGTGTTTGACTGAGATCGCGGCCGGGCCAGGCGAAACAGAAACCGCTCCTCCTTGGACAGCATGTCGAGCTCGCCGCGCCGGACGAGGCGGTTGGCATGCGCGAGCGTCTCGGCGAAGGCAAAGCCCATCTGATGCGGGTTCAAGGCGCGGTGGAACAACAGCGGGACCAGCTCGGCCACCGAGCGGTCGGCGTCGCGGCAGGCGTCGAGAATGATGCCGCAGCGGGTCTCGTGATGCGCGATCAGCTCCTGCGAACGAGCGTGCAGCCCGTAGAACGGGCGCATGTGACCCGGCAGCACGAGAATGTCGTCCGGCATCTCGCTGATGAACATGCGCAGGCTGCGCAGATAGTGACCCAGCGGATCGCCATCGGGCTCACCGGCCCAAACGCTCACATTGGGCGAGATATGCTCAAGCACCTGATCGGCCGCGAGCAGGGTCTTCTCGGGTTCGCAATAGAGCATGACCTGCTCCGCGACATGGCCGTCACCGGTGATGATCCGGAACGTCTTGCCACCGAGCGTCAATGCGTCGCCCATCACCAGCCGCAGGAACGTATCGGGCAGCGGGTCGACCTGCCGCAGATATTCGTGGCCCTGGGTGCTGACGATCCCTGCGGCGTCATCGTCCATGCCGTGGCTCTTGTAGAACAGCCGGTTGCGCGGTGATTCGAAGGCGCGCGGATCGAGCGAAATGACGCGGCAGCTCATGTAGCTGGAGAGGCTGGTCAGGAGTGGCGCATGAAAGCGCTCGCACAGCCAGCCGGCAAGTCCGATGTGGTCCGGATGAAAATGCGTCACAAGAATTTTCGTGATCTTCAGACCAGCGAGGGGCCCTGCAAAAAGACTGTCCCAGGCGGCTCTCGCCTCGCTCGTCGAGATGCCGGTGTCCACGATGACCCAGCCGCCGCCATCCTTGATCAGGTAGATGTTTACGTGGTTGAGCTGGAAAGGCAGCGGGAGTCGAAGCCACAGCAGTCCGGGCCGCACCTCGATCACCTCTCCGGGACAAGGCACCTCAGGAAATGGATACCGCAATTTAGCTTCCGCCGGCTTGACGATGTCGGTCGACATGCTGTGCTCTTTGTTGTTTTGGTCCAGCCGATTGGCGAGACTGACCGGCGGATGGAGCCTTTGACGTGCAAGGCTTCTTCATACCAGAGCCGGTCCGCCTCCGGTGCGGAGGCCGAGATTTTTCGTCTCGTGTCGCGACGATACGCTCAACTCGCCGCTGGCCGCTTGATAGCTTCAGGAATTATAAGACCGACGAGACGGATTATGTCAATGCATGTTTATGATGGAGCGATGTGGCAGAATCGGGTGATATGAAACATTCCAGATCCGCGCAGGATCGCGGGTGGTGAGGCTCAACGCGTGGTAGAATTGCCCGCTTACGGGCGCAGGCGCAGCTTCGTTAGGCGTCGGGCAGGAAAGGCCGTATGTTCGGTTTTGCGAGCTGTGTGCTGACCACACCGAATGCACGCAGGACGATCGTCACCAAATGAGGAGCGATCGCGACAACGGCGAGCGCGAGGAAGACAGGAACATCAAGATGCCGCGGGTGCGTGCAGACGATTACGACACGAAGTATCAGGCGATCCTGGACAGCGCGGCAGCGCTCTTTGCCAAGGTCGGATATCCCAGTGCCAAGCTGCAGGATGTCGCAAAGCTTTGTGGTGCAACCAAGTCGATGCTGTATCACTACTTCCCGACCAAAGACGATCTCCTTCAGGCACTGCTGCGCGAGCACCTCGAGCGGCTGCTGGCCGAGGTCGAGGCAGCATTCGCGGCGGCCAGCTCGCCGAAGCAGCGCTTCTATCGCTTCGTCGAGGTCTTCGTGACGAAATCGGCGCGGTCGCGTCAGCGCCATGTCAGCGCAATGAACGACGTCAAGTTCCTGCCGACGGCAAAGCAGACGCAGATTCTGAACCTCGAACGCAAGGTCACGGCAGCGATCGGCGCTTTGCTCCGCGAGCTCAATCCGGGCCTGCCGGACGAGGTGTACGCGCCGTACGCGATGCTGCTGGTCGGCATGCTGAACTGGACGGACTATTGGTACAGGCCCTCCGGCAAGATCAAGCCGGACGAGCTCTGCGATCGAATCTCGCGACTGTACCTTCGCGGATTCCTGGCCGAGAAACCGGAGCAGGCCCGCAGCCCGGGACGCCGTTCGCGCGCGCGGCTCGTCGCCGACGACGCGAGCTAGCCGGCGGACTGCAAGTGCTTCCGCCGCCGGCTCAACGCGCGGCGATCTCCTTCAGCGGCTTCGACGGATCGGCAATATCGCCTGGCTCGGGTGATTGGCCGGAGTCGATCCATCGCTTGCCCACCACATAGGCCTGCGCGTCGTTGGCGGCGTCGACCGCAAGGAGCTGCGGCCCGCGAAAATACCAGAATGATGCCGCGCCCGGCCTCGTTCCCGCGCGTTCGATTACGCGATCGTAGCCGGTGTTCAGGCCTGCGATCTGCAGCTTGAGCTCGTACTGATCCGACCAGAACCATGGTTTCGCCGTATAGGGCGTCGAAGCGCCCATGATGGCGTCGGCGACGGCGTTTCCCTGATCGATCGCGTGCGGCACGCTCTCCAGGCGAAGATACTCGCCACGGTGCGGAAACGAGGCGCAGTCGCCGGCCGCGAAGATCGAAGGGTCGGACGTGCGGCCCTGAGCATCGACCTGGATTCCGTTGTCGACCGTCAGTCCGGCCGCCACGGCAAGACGTGTTTCCGGAACGACGCCGATGCCCACGACGACGAAATCGGTGTCGAGCCGATGATCGTCATCGGTCTCCGCCGTGACGGCGCGGCCGTTACCGACCAGACGCTTCAGCCCGGTTCCTTCGATCAGCCGGACGCCGCGCTCGCAGTGCATCTGCCGCAGGAACGCTGCTGTTTCCGGTGAGGCGACACGCTGGAGAATGCGCGGGCTCGCTTCGATCACGGTCGTCGTCAGGCCCAGGCTTGCGGCGACCGCGGCCGTCTCGAGCCCGATATAGCCGCCCCCCACGATCAGCAGCTTCGCCCCGGGCCGAAATTCGGGCGCAAGCGCGTCGATGTCGGCGAGCGTGCGCACGTAGTGGACGTTCGTGAGCTCGCCCCCCATCGACGCGGGTAGCCGTCGCGGCCGCGCGCCGGTCGCGAGCACCAGCACGTCGTAAGCCATCCGCTTGCCCTCGACGCGCACGGACCGGTCGTGGCGATCGATCGCCTCGACATTGGCCGCCGTGCGCAGATCGATCCTGTTATCGGCGTAGAAGTCCAGCGGCCGGAAATAGAGCCGATCGCGCGACATCTCCCCGGTGAGGTATTTCTTCGACAGCGGCGGCCGCTGATAGGGCGGATCCGACTCGTCGCCAATGAGGGCTATTTCGCCGTCGTAGCCTTTGCTCCGCAACCGCGCCGCGACGGCGAAACCGGCCTGGCCGGCGCCGACGATGATGATCCTGCTCAATCGTATCTCCTCGACAAGGTTGATGGCGAAGGGCGCTCGCGCCTGCCTTGATGCCCGTCTTACGCGTCGGTCTTTGGGATTGACAGTCCGCGTCGTCCAGATTTATAAACCGGTTGTCCGGTTTTTTAAAAGGGCTCAGAAACGGCCCGCTGTCAATGAGGAGCGCGCGAATGGAGACGAGCCGTCGAACCCGGTGGGGTGATCTGATCCAGCCCGGCATGGTGCACGGGTCGCTCTATTATGACGACATGATCTTCAAGGAGGAACTGGAGAAGATCTGGTTCAAGACCTGGGTCTATGTCGGCCACGAAAGCGAGGTTCCCAACAAGAACGACTTCGTGACCAAGTCGATCGGCCCAATGCCGGTCCTGATGGTGAGGAACCGCAAGGGCGACATCGATCTCCTGCTCAACCGCTGTCCGCACCGGGGCAATGCGGTGTGTGTGCAAGAGAAAGGCAACCGCACGTCGTTCACCTGTCCCTACCATTCGTGGACGTTCGCCAACGACGGCACGTTGATGAACTACGCGTTTCCGGAAGGCTATAACGGCGCCGACAAGTCCAAGCTTGGTCTCTCGAAGGTCCCGCGGGTGGCGAGCTATCGCGGCTTCGTGTTCGCCTCCATGGCGACGGAAGGGCAGACGCTGGCCGAACATCTGGGCGGAGCTGCGCGCACGCTCGATCAGGCCTGCGACAACTCACCGACCGGCGAGCTCGATCTTAGCGCGGGATTTCTGCATCACCGCACCCGCGCCAACTGGAAGTTCATCCTCGAGAACGAGTGCGATGGCTATCATCCAGGCTTCGTCCATTCGTCGATCTTCTCGGTCGCCGACAGCGCGATCGGCTCGCTCTATGGCGCCGATGCCGTCGCCATTACCCGCGGTTTCGGCAATGGCCACACCGAAGTCGATCCGCGCCCGGAATTCCGCCGCCGCGACAAGCCGATGAGCTGGTTCGGCACCACCGTCGACAAGCTGCCCGACTACGTCGCGCAGATGAACGCGGCCTATGGCGAGCAGCGCGCCCGGGAGATCATGATCGACGGCATGCCCCATGTCATGATCTTCCCCAACCTGTTCATCGCCGAGATCCAGATTTTCGTGATCCAGCCGGTGTCCGCGACCGAGTCGATCCAGCACGTGACGGCGATCCAGTTCAAGGACTCGCCGGAGATCAATCGTAGGCTGCGGCAGCAGACCATGGGCTCCGTCGGGCCCGCCGGTTTCCTGCTCGCGGATGACACCGAGATGTACGAGCGCAACCAGCGCGGGCTCGAGATCAGGAATCCCGAATATCTCTACCTGAAGCGCGGTGAGCATCGCGAGCGGCGCGACGAGGATGGCTATCTCATCGGCCATTCGACCGACGACCTGCCGTCGCGGGAAATCTGGAAGCATTACCGTTCTCTGATGGAAGCGCGCTGACATGAATGCCATGACCGAAACGATCGCCCAGCCCGATATCCTGAAGGAATGGACGGGCAAGGAATTGTCCTACGCCACGACCTTCGACCACGATCTGCATCACGAGGTGACGCAATTTCTCTATCGGGAGGCGAGGCTTCAGGACACGCACGAATATGATGCGTGGGAATCCCTCTGGACCGACGACGGCGTGTACTGGGTTCCTGCCAACGGCACGGACACCGATCCGGAGCGCGAGATGTCGCTCATCTACGACAACCGCTCCCGCATTGCGCTGCGCATTCGTCAGTTGAAGACCGGCCGGCGTCATTCCCAGACGCCGCCATCCCAGCTTGCCAGGATCATTGCGAACGTCGAATTGCTGCGTGCGGACGGCGCGGACATCGGCGTCGCCTGCAATTCGCAGATCTTCGAGACCAACCTGCGCGGTGACACGATGTGGGCCGCGCGATGCGTCTACAGGCTGCGTCGGGTGCAGGGCGAGTTGAAGATGACTTACAAGAAGGTCGTGCTCGTCAACAACAACAAGGCGATCTACACGGTCTCCTTTCTCATCTGAGAACGGCGATCTCCGGCGCGCACGCTTTGATCCTGCTCCGGAGGTCTGCCAGGACCAGGATGCCCGGCAATCAAGAAGGCGGCGCGATTCTATGACGCGCCGCATGATAGGTCGGTACGGGACACAGCGTTGCCGCTGTCGATTGCAGTTGGCGCTTGCGCGCTTTGGTTGATCGCAAGTTCGATGAGGTCGCGAGGACTTTCGCAACTGGCTCCTCTCCTGCTTGACCAACCATTTTTCATTGACTTAATAATCCGACGTGTCGGATTGTTATAAGATAATCACAACGCAGAGGCCGGCACAGGCCAACGACCTGAATGTCTGCGGGAGTAGGGAAGAAATGGAGCTTCAGTTAACCGAGGGATTGCACCGGCAGTTGCGCCGTGGGCCGGATGCCGTGGCGACCGTCTTTGGCGATCGTCGCCAGACCTGGCGCCAGCTCGCGGATCGCACGGCGCGCCTGGCTGCGGTGCTGCGCGATGCGGGAATGGCGCAGAACGACCGCGTCGCGATGCTCGCTCTCAACTCCGACCGCTATCTCGAATATATGCTCGGCGTCTGGTGGGGCGGGGGTGCGCTCAATCCGGCCAACACGCGCTGGAGTGCCGCCGAGGTTGCCTTTTCCCTCGATGATTGCGACACGCGCATCCTGCTGGTCGACGATCACTTTGCGTCCTGGTGCGGCGAGCTTCGCTCCCGCAGCCGCTCGCTGCGGACCATCATCTATGTGGGCGAGGGCGATACTGCTCCGGAAGGGACGCTGCACGCCGGGCAACTGATGAAGGATGCGCGACCGCAACCCGACGTCCGGCGCGGTGGTGAGGACCTCGCTGGCGTGTTCTATACGGGCGGAACGACGGGCTTCCCGAAAGGCGTCATGCTGAGCCACAATGCGCTTATCGGCAACGCGATCTGCAATCTGCTTGACGTCAACTATGCCGATGACGAGGTGATCCTCGCGGTCTCGCCGATCTTCCATCAGGCCGGAATGTGCATCCTCATCCGTGCCCTGGTGCGCGGCTGCCGATCCGTCTATGTCGAATCGTTCGATCCCGCCAAGGTGCTGCACGCGATATCGCATGAACGGACGACCTTCACGCTGCTGGTTCCCACCATGCTGCAGCGGCTGATCGAGCATGCGGATTTCGCGACGTATGACACGAGCAGCCTGCGCAAGATCGTCTATGGCGCCTCACCGATCAACGAGAGCCTGCTCGGCCGGCTTCTCGAAGCGCTACCGAGCGTCGACTTCTACCAGGGCTACGGCATGACCGAGACGGGAGGTCCGTACACCATCCTGCCCGCGGCATGTCACCGCTCCTCGAAACCGGCCGAGCGTGCGCGCCTGCGCTCTGCAGGGCGTCCGGCCTGGGGCGTCGACATGCGCATCACCAACGCTGACGGCGCGGAGGTTCCGGTCGGAACGGTCGGCGAGATCGTGGCGCGTGGCGTCGGTGTCATGCAGGGATACTGGAATCGCGAGAAGGAAACGCGCGACGCGTTCCGCGACGGCTGGCTGCGATCCGGCGACATGGGATATGTCGACAGCGAAGGCTATCTATTCATCGTCGATCGCCTCAAGGACATGATCGTCTCCGGTGGCGAGAATGTGTACTCGGCTGAGGTCGAAAATGCGCTGGCGCGTCACGCGGCCATCGCCAGTTGTGCCGTGATCGGAATTCCGAGCGAGCGCTGGGGCGAGCAGGTCCATGCCGTGGTCGTGCTGCGCCAGGGGATGCAGGCGACCCCCGCCGAATTGCGCGATCACTGCCGCGAGTACATCGCCGGATACAAGTGTCCGGCAAGCGTCGAGTTTCGCGATGCGCTGCCGCTGTCCGGTGCCGGCAAGCTCCTGAAGCATGAGCTGCGCGCGTCCTACTGGGAAGGCAAGAGCCGCAACGTCGGCTGATCCCGGCTAGGCCTTCCGTTTCGCGGGCGGCCGCTGCGCTGGCACACAGATGTGCGTGGCGCAGCGCGATTGCGGCTGTGCCGCCGCAGCCCGACTGTCCGCGGCGGCGCCAGCCATTGCCGCTATCCGCGAGCCATCCCAAGCGTCATCTCCCGATTGCGAAACGAGCAACGGCCTCCTTCCCGAAGGATGCGGCAGGAGAGCGGGCGCGCAAGCTCAGGCGAAGCTATGTCGGGCGTGAGCGCCGCAAGAGAAGCGCCAATCTCCGCTTGCGCCGCTGCGCGGAAAATCCGCCTTGCACCGTCGGCACAGCTATGTCATTTATAGACCAACGCGTCGGATTATAAATGATGCCTGTCGCGGCGGCCTTCATTCAGCGAAGGCCGTCGCGCACAAGAACCGGGGAGGGAAAGGTCTTGGCGAATTTCGTGCGACTTGTTGTGCTTGTGCTTGTGCTGGCGGCTGCGAGCCTGCTGGTTGCCGGCGGCGCTCCCGGCCATGCCGCGACCGTGCTCAAATATTCGAACTGGCTGCCGGTCGGGAACGTGATGCGCGAGAAGGTGGTCGAGCCCTGGATCGCCGAAGTCGCGAAGGTCACGAATGGCAGCGTCAAGATCGAAATGCTGCCCAAGGTGATCGGCTCCGTGCCGGCCCAGTTCGACGTCGCGCGCGACGCCCAGGCCGACATCACGATCTTCGTCAACGGTTACACGCCGGGCCGCTTCGACGTGATGGAGGTGGCCGAACTTCCCTTCATGTGCGACAATGCCGAGCTCTACGCCGCCGTCGTCAACAATTTCTACCGGACGCACCTTGCCCAATACGGCGAATACAGGGGCGTGCATCCACTCAGCGTGTTCGTCATCGGGACCGGACAGCTCTTCAACAACAAGCGCCCGATCCGTGCGCTCGCCGACATCAAGGGCCTCAAGCTTCGCAGCCCGCAGCCCGGCGTGACCCAGAGCCTCAACCTGCTCGGCGCCGTTCCCGTCTCCAAGCCGGCATCGGAGCTCTACGAACTGCTCTCCTCCGGCGTGATCGACGGAACGCTGCTCGTTCCCGAATCCGTCGGCTCCTTCAAGCTGATCGACTCGTTGCCCTACGCGACGATCGTGCCCGGCGCGCTCTACAATACCATCCTGACGTTGGGCATCAACGAGGACAAATGGGCCGCGCTCTCCAGGGAGAACCAGGACGCGATCACGCGCATCTCGGACGATCTGTTCGCGCGTGCCGTCGGGCGCGCCTATCTGGATGGCGACCGGGTCACTTGGGAGGCTATGCGCAAGGGCGGCAAGTCGATCGAGACCGCCAGTCCCGAGCTCGTCGCCGAGGTCAGGCAGGCGCTCAAGCCGGTCGAGACGGCCTGGATCGAGAAGGCGCGCAAGCGGGGCGTCGCGGATCCGCAGAAGCTGATCGACGACCTGCGCGCCGACATCGCCGCCGCGAGCAAATGAGCGCGCGATGCTGACGACCATTGCCCGACGCTTCGAGCAGGTGCTCGAAGCCGCAAGCGCGGCGTGCCTGCTTGCCCTGATGCTGATCGTCCTGGTCGACGTCGTCGGACGCGATCTCTTCAATCGCCCGCTGAGCGCCGCGACCGAGGTGCTGGAGATCGTGGTCGCTGCGATGGTGTTCCTGGTCTACCCGATCCTCGGCTTCCGCGAGAAGCACATCACGGTCGACCTCCTCCAGGTCGGCCCGGTGGGACAACGCCTGCAGCGTTTCATTGGAGCACTGTTCGGCGTCGTCGCCTTCGCGCTGATCGCCTGGTGCGTCGGCAGGCAGGTGCTTCGCGCCATGGACTATGGTGAGGCGTCGCCGATTCTCGGCATTCCGCTGGTGGATGTTCTTGCCGGAATGAGCGCGCTCGCCGCGGTAACAGCCGTCGGTTTCGCCGCCGCCGCTGTCAGGCGTGCGCTGTGGCTCGTAACGCAGCCCCACGCCGCAGAGGGGACCCGGTCGTGATCGCCGCACTCGTGGGCTTCCTCATCGCCTTCTCGTTCATCCTGTTTCAGGTGCCGATCGCGACCGCGCTGTCCGTGGTCGGCTTTGGCGGCTATGTCGCGCTCAACGGGTTGAAGCCCGCGCTGAGCATGGTGGCGACCATCACCACCAGCAGCACGCTGTCCTATTCGCTGATCGTGCTGCCGCTGTTCGTGCTGATGGGCAATCTGGTCGCTGCGGCGGGAATCTCGGGCGACCTGTTCCAGGCCGCGCAGATGTTCATCGGCCGGCGTCGGGGCGGTCTCGCCATGGCCACGATCGTCGCCTGCGGCGGTTTTGCAGCGATGAGCGGCTCGAGCGTCGCGACCTCGGCGACGATGGGGCGGGTCGCCATTCCCTCGATGCGCGCATTCGGCTACGCCGATTCGCTCTCCGGAGCGTCCGTCGCGGTCGGCGGGACACTGGGCGTTTTGCTTCCACCAAGCATCATCATGGTGGTCTACGGCGTGTCGACGCAGACGCATATCGGCATGCTGTTCGCCGCCGGCATCGTGCCCGGCGTGCTGGCCATGCTCGCCTATGTGCTCGCGGTGCAATGGTCGGTCTGGCGCAATCCGGCGGTCGCGCCGCTCGCCGAGCCCGTCGCCAAGCAGGATCGCGTCAAGCTCGTGCGCTCGCTGTGGCCGATCGCGCTCATCTTCGCCGTCGTCATGGGCGGAATCTACGGCGGCTTGTTCACCGCGGTCGAAGCCTCAGGCATCGGCGCGTCCTCCGCGATGGCGCTGACGCTGATCCGCCGGTCGCTGACCCCGGCGCAGATCTACGCCATCCTGGTCGAAACGGCGAAGACCTCGGGCATGCTGTTTGCGATCATTCTGGGCGCCGGCATCTTCGGCGAGTTCGTCAATCTCACCGGGATCCACGAAGACCTGTTGCGGATTGTCGGCGGCAGCCGGCTGCCGCCGTTCGGCGTCATCATGCTCATGGTGGGACTCTACATTCTCCTCGGCAGCGTGCTGGAGAGCCTGTCGCTGATCCTCCTGACGGTTCCGATCTTCTTTCCAATCGTCAAGGCACTCGGCTACGATCCGGTGTGGTTCGGTGTCCTGCTCGCGCTCGTCATCGAGATCGGCCTCATCCATCCGCCGATCGGTGTCAACCTGTTCGTGCTGCGATCAGTCGTGCCTGATATCGCGATGATGGAGCTCGTGCTGGGCGTCATTCCCTTTATCGTCGCGATATTGGCGCTGATCGTCGTGATCACGGCGTTCCCGTCATTGTCGCTGTGGCTGCCGCACCTGCTGTTCAAGTCGGCGGTCTCGCCGTGAACGGAATGTAGCGGTCGGAGAGTGGGTCAAATTGAAGGAGGCGTCGCCAATGCAAGCACGATCAACCGAGGATCTGGCGCGGTCTCTCTACATGGCCCTCGCCGCGGGCGATCGGGAGCAGCTCGATGCCCTGCTTCATCCCGAGTTCGTCGGCCAGATCGCCGAAGGCATGCCGTTCGGCATCGGCGGCCGGCACGAGAGCCCATCTACGATGCGGCGCAATGGCTGGGGAGGAATTGCCCGGCATTTCACCGCGCGCGCCGAGCCCGAGCGCTTTCTCGAGATCGGAACGGACCGCCTGCTCGTCACGGGGCGCTATCGCGGCGAGGGTAGGCAGGGCGGCACCGCCCTCGATGCGGCCTTTGCGCATCTCCTGACCTTCGAAGACGGACGGATCCGCGCGCTTGAGCAATACACCGATACGGCGCGCTGGCGCGATGCCGCCAGCCCATTGCGAACGGTCCTGCTCGATGTCAATGACGGCGTCGCGACGCTGCGCCTCAATCGCCCCGACCAGGGCAACGCCATCAACGAGGAGATGGCCAAGGATCTGGCCGAGGCCGTGTCACAGATCGTCGAGACCCCCGGTGTTCGTGCTGTCATAATCTCGGGCAATGGGTCTAACTTCACCATGGGCGGCGACGTCAGCCTGTTCGCAGGGACCCCTCCTGAACGGCTGCCGCACAAGCTTCGCCGCATGATCGACGCGTATCATCTGGCGATCGAGCGGCTGACGAGCATGGATGCCCCGGTCGTCGCTGCGGTTCGCGGCGCCGCGGCCGGCGGCGGTCTCGGTCTGCTTTATGTCGCCGACATCGTTATCGCCGCGGCCGATGCGCGGTTCGCGCTCGGCTATGGTGCGCTGGGCCTGACGTCGGACGGCGGCAACACCTGGTTTCTTCCTCGGATGGTCGGGCTGAGACGTGCGCAGGAATTGTTCCTGCTCAACAGCCGTCTCTCCGCGCAGGAGGCTCTTGACTACGGGCTGGTCTCGCGACTCGTTCCCGACGAGGCGGTCGAGGCGGAGGCTGCCGGCATCGCCGCCAAGCTCGCCGCCGGCCCGACGCGGGCCTTCGGCGCCATGCGCCGCATGCTGCGTCAGTCGTTCGAGACCGGCCTTGCGGAGCAGCTCCTGGCCGAGGTCGATTCGATCGTCGTCGCTGCCGGAACGGACGACGCGCGGGAAGGGATAGCTGCCTTCGCCGCCAAGCGTCGCCCGCAATTCCGGGGAAGCTGACCGGGGTCTCGACGGCCGGTGGCCTAGTCGACCGGCTTGAAGCTGAGGCTGGAGAAATCCGCCTGCATGATCTTCAGCTTCTGGTTGGAGAAGCGTACGCCGGGACCGAAGCTAACGGGGGCCATCACGCCGGTTTCGACGTTCGAGGTCTTCTCCAGTTCAGTGACGGTGCAGGCCCAGGTCGGGTCCTTGCCGCAGCGTCCGATGGCGGCGATCAGCACCTTGGCAGCGGCGTAACCGGTCATCGTGTAGCGGTTGATGCCTTTGAACTCCGCCTCTGACACCAGCGACCTGGCCTTTTCGAGGAACGCCTTGCCGGCCTCGCTCGCGAAGGGCTCGACATAGTCGACCGCGTAGATGCCGTCGCCGGCCGGCCCCATCAGCTTCAGCACGGGCTCGATGCGGCCCGGCCAGAAGATGCCGGTGACCGGCTTGACGTTGAGCTTCTCCAGCTCCTTCATCATCGCCACGTTCTCCGCGATGATGCCGCCAGCCAGGAACACTTCGACACCGGCGTCCTTGAGCTGGAGCATCTCGGACGAGAAGTCCTGCTGACCCTTCTTGTAGCTGCCGCTGTAGACGACGCTCAGCTTCTTCGGCTTCACCATGGCGTCAAAGCCGTCATGCACGGCGATACCGTAATCGTCGTCCTGCGTGATCAGGCCCCATTTCTTGCCCGGGTTCTTGTCGGCGAGAAAGGCGACCAGGTGCTTGATGCCTTCCTCGTAGGACTGCCCGACGATGAACACGTTCTTGCGCGGCGGCTCCCAGAGCGGCTTCACCGGCGCCACGTCGATCACCGTCGGGATGCCGGCCTTCTCCAGGACCGGCATCGCCGCGATGGATTGGCCGGAGCCGGAGAGACCGACCAGGGCGAACACCTTGTCGACGTCGATGACCTTGCGTGTGCCCTGGATGGTCCGTGCGGTGACGTAGCCGTCATCCTCGAGGACGTATCTGATCTTGCGGCCGTTGATGCCGCCCGCCGCGTTGGCCTCCGCGATCGCGATCTTGTGCCCGAGCGAGGCCGCGACCCCGAGCAGCGCGGGCGGTCCGGTCAGGGGCTCGACGTCGCCGATCAGGATCTCGGTGTCGGTGACGCCCGGCTCGGCCGCGGCGGTGCCGACGGCTCCGGCGTGGATGGCGGTCGCCAGCAGCATGGCTGCGGCAAATGTCTTAATCATGCTTTCCTCCCTCGTCGATTTGCGTCGTTGTTTCAGTAGCGCAGCGGCCAGTGCACCCAGAACCGTCTTATGTCGTGCCAGGTGCCGACCAGGCCGCGCGGTTGAAAGCGCAGGAACAGGATGATGACGAGACCGTAGAGCATGCTCTTCAGCTCCTGCGCGCCGGTCGTGAACATGGCGTCCATCTGCGCGCTGAACAGGTTGAAGAGCAGCCGCGTGGCCTCGGGCAGGAGCACGATAAGGATGGTGCCTAGCACGGCGCCGAGCGCGGAGCCCAGTCCGCCCACGATGAGGATCGCGAGCGCCTCGATGCTCAGGAGGAACGGAAAGCCCTCGACACTGACGAAGGACAGATAGATGCCGTAGAGCGCGCCGGCGAGGCCGGTGATGAAGGCCGAGGTGACGAAGGCAAGCAGCTTGTAGGCATGCAGGTTGATGCCCATGACCCGCGCGGCGGTGTCGTTGTCGCGGATCGCGACGAAGGCCCGCCCGACACGGCTGCGCCGGATGTTGAGCGTGGCGAACAGGGCGGCCAGGGCAAAGCCGAGGCAGAGCCAGGTGAAGGCGGCGTCGCTCTCGAAGCTGATGCCGAACAGGGTGGGGCGCTGCACCGAGATGCCGCGCGCGCCATTGGTGAGCCAGCGCGCCTCCAGGATCAGCGTGTTGATGATGAAGGAAAAGGCGAGCGTGGTGATTGCCAGATAAAGCCCCTTCAGCCGCAGCGAGGGCGCCCCGACGACGAGGCTCGCGATGGCTGGGACGACGCCCGCGGCGACGAAGCCCGCGGCCGGAGGCAGACCGAATTTCGACACGGCGACCGCGTAGGCATAGGCGCCGGTGACGAGGAAGCCGACATGGCCGAGCGAGATTAGCCCGGTATAGCCGGTCAGGATGTTGAGGCCGAGCGCCCCGACAACCGTGATCAGGATAATGATCAGGAAGGACAGCGCGTAGGTGTTGAGGACGTAGGGTGCGAGGATGAGCGCGAGCAGCAGCACGGCCGACCACAGCCACACCGGCGGTGAATCGGTCAACGCGACGAGCTCGCCATAGGTTTGCTTGAAATCGCCGGTGCGCATCAGACCCTCTCGATGTCGCGTTCGCCGAAGATCCCGAAGGGGCGGATCATCAGCACGATGATGATCATGAGGAAGCCCGCCACCTCCTTCATGCCGGAGCTGACATAGCCGCCGGCGAGGTTCTCGGTGATGCCGATCAAGAGACCGCCGAGGCCGGAGCCGAGCACCGCGTCGAGGCCGCCGAGGATGGTGGCCGGGAAGGCCTTCAGCCCGAGCTGGAACATCGCGGGCGACAGATCGTAGGACATCGCAAAGAACACGCCAGCGATGCCGGCGATCGCCGACGAGGCTGCCCAGGCGAAGCCATGGACGCGCGGCGCGCTGATGCCCATCAAGAGCGCGGTGCGGTCGTCGGCCGCCACCGCCCGCATCGCCACGCCGAACTTGGAGTAGCGGAAGAAGGCCCAAATGCCCGCGAGCAGCAGCAGCAGGGTCGCGATCACGGCGATCTGGCCGGTGCGCACGCCGATGGAGCCGATGCGGACGACGTCGCGGCCGACGCCGAGATCGAGCGCGTGCGGATAGGCGTCCCAGATGAAGTTGATCGACGAGCGCAGGATTACGGCGAGCCCGATCGTCACCATGACGGTCGAAAACACCGGCTCGCCCAGCATCGGCCGCATCACCACGCGCTCGATGACGAGGCCGAGCAGGACCGCCGCGACGATCGCGCCGAACGCGACCACGACGACGTTGCCGCTGATCGTGGTCGAGATGGTCCAGGCGACATAGGCGACGATCATCGTCATCTCGCCCTGCGCGAAATTGACGAGCCCGGTCGACTTGTAGATCACCGCAAAACCCATCGCGATCAGCCCGTAGATGGCGCCGATGGCGAGCCCGGAGATCAGAAGCTGGATCAGGTACTGCATCAGCCCTCCGCCGGATAGATGATCGTGCGCTCGCGCGCGAACTTCTTCTCGATCATGGCGCGCCGAACCTTCTGCGTTGCGGTCAATTCGCCGTCGTCGTGGTCGAGCTCCTTCTCCAGGATAGCGAAGCGACGGATGTTTTCGACACGGGCGAAGCGCTTGTTGGTCTCGCTAACGATCCGCTCCACGAGCTCATGCACCTCCGGCAGTTGCGACAGCGATTTGTAATTGGTGTAGGGCAAGGCGCGATCGCGCGCCCAGCGCCCGACATTGTCGTAGTCGATCTGGATGATCGCGCCGAGATACTTGCGGGCTTCGCCGACCACGATCGCTTCCTTGACGAACTCGGAATCCTTCAGCGTGTTCTCGATCTCAGAGGGCGCGATGTTCTTGCCGCCGGCGGTGATGATGATGGCCTTCTTGCGGTCGACCACCGTGATCTCGCCATTGTCGATGACCTCGACGATGTCGCCGGTGCGCAGCCATCCGCCCGGCTCGATCGACGCACTCGAGGCCTTCTCGTCGAGGAAATAGCCTTTGAACACGCCGGGATTCTTCAGCAGGATCTCGCCGTCGGAATCGAGCTTCCATTCGGTCTGTACCATCGGCACGCCGCAGCCGCCGATGCGGTGATGGGTCTCGTTCTGGATGAAGGCGACGCCGCCGGATTCGGTCAGGCCGTAGCCCTGCGACACCGGCCGGCCGATGATGTCGAAGAAGCGCAGCGTCTCCGGCGAGATCGAGGCGCCGGCGCAAAGCCGGTGGCGGCTGAAGGCAAGCCCGAGATGCCGCTGCAGGTTGCGGAACATCAGGAGGTAGAGCGCGCCGTAAAGCAGCCGGTCGGTCCAGGAGCTCTGCCCCTGCTGGCGGCGGTCGGACAGCGTGCGGCCGAGCGCGAGGCAGGCGCGCGTGATGCGCTGGCGCAGGGGTCCGCTCTCGCCGAGCTTGAACAGGAAGTTCTGCTGCAGCTTTTCATAGATGCGGGGAACGCCGACGAAGATGGTCGGGCCGATCTCGCGGATGTTGAGCGCGACGGTGTCGATCGATTCGGCGAAGCTGACGATGCCGCCGAGCACGAGCTGCATCACCTCCGAGTAGCAGCGCTCGGCAACGTGGCAGAGCGGCAGGTAGCAGACGGATTCGAATTGCTTGTCGGCGATGCCGACCGCGCCGGCATAGGTGTAGGCCGAGTAGATGAGGTTGCGATGGGTCAGCATCGCGCCTTTCGGCGGGCCCGTGGTGCCGGACGTATAGACCAGGATGCAGGTGTCGTCGGGCGCGCCCTGCGAAATCAGGCGCTCGAGCGTCGCGTTCGCTTCCGGATGCTCGGCGGCATAGGTCCGGCCGAGCTCGCACAGCTTGTCGAACGACACGAGCTGCTCCTGGCGGTAGTGCCGCAGCCCCTTCATGTCGATGCAGATGATCGCCTCGAGCGCGGGCAGGCCGCCCTCCTTCGCCATGGCCTCCAACACCTTGTCGGTCTGCTCCTGGTCGCCGGTGACGACGATGCGGGAGCCGGAGTGCCGGACGATATATTGCAGCTCGACCCACGGGTTGGTCGGATAGATGCCGACCGCGATGGCGCCGATCATCTGGGTGCCGAGGTCGGCATAGAACCATTCCGGCGTATCCTCGCCCGCGATCGCCACCCGGTCGCCCGGCTTGATGCCCAGCGAGAGCAGGCCCAGCGCGACCGCGCGGGCGGTTTCGTAATAGTGGCGCCAGGAATAGCGGTTCCAGATACCGTATTCCTTCTCGCGCAGCGCCAGCCCGTCGCCCTGCAGCGCTGCGCGCTCGCGCAGCAATTGCGGAATGGTGATGGCCGCGTTCTGCAGCGCGCGCTCCAGTCCTGCGAGTGATGTTGCCTCGCGGGCGCCGGCACCGCACTTTGCATCCATAGATGGCGCCGAATGAACCGTCCGCAGCATATCAAGCACCGACATGGGAATCCGCCTTTGCCGGCGCCTGCGAGCGATGTCCGCCGAGATAGGCCTCCGCGACGGCCGGATCGCGCCGCACCTCGTCGGGCGTGCCGCCAGCGATCTTGCGGCCGAAATTCAGGACATGGACGCGGTCGGAGATGTCCATCACGATCCGCATCTCGTGCTCGATCATGACGACGGTGATACCGAGCTCGTCGCGGATATCGAGCACGAAACGCGCGATGTCCTCGGTCTCCTCCTGGTTCATGCCGGACACCATCTCGTCCAGCAGCAGAAGTTTCGGCTCGCAGGCCAGCGCGCGGGCGAGCTCGACGCGCTTCTGCTGCCCGTAGGAGAGCGTGCCGACGACGGCGTCGCGGATATGCTCGATCTCGAGGAATTCGATAATCCGTTCGACGTAGCGCCGGGCCTCGATCTCCTCGTTGCGCGTGCGGCCGAAGTAGAGCACGGCATCAAGAACGGTGGAGCGAAGGTGGGTGTGGCGGCCGGTGAGGATGTTCTCGACGGCGGTGCCGTGCTTAAACAGGGCGAGGTTCTGGAAGGTGCGGCCGATGCCCATGGCCGCGAAGCGCGAGGGCGATACGCGGGACATGTCCGTGCCGTCGAACACGACGCGTCCGCCGCTCGGACGCAGGACGCCGCTGATCATGTTGAACAGGGTCGTCTTGCCGGCGCCGTTGGGACCGATCACGCTGCAGATCTCACCGGCCATCACGGACAGATTGATGTCGGCGACGGCCTTGAGTCCGCCGAAGCTCTTGCTGAGGTTTTCGACCGAGAGCAGGGGGCTCACGAGAGCCACCTCTTGCGCCGCTTGTAGTGCTTGACATCACGCATGCTTTTCCTGCCGGAGCCCGACACGCCGAGATAGAATTCCTGCACGTCTTCGTTGGCGCTGAGTTTGCGCGGCGTGCCGTCGAGCACGACCCGTCCGGTTTCGAGAATGTAGGCATAGTCGCAGATGTCGAGCGCGCGCTGTGCGTTCTGCTCCACGAGCAGCACTGTCAGCTTCATCTCGTTGCGCAGCTTCGCGATCACCTCGTAGATGCGGTCAATGATCAGCGGCGCGAGCCCGAGCGAGGGCTCGTCGAGCGCCAGCAGCACCGGGCCTGTCATCAGCGCGCGGCCGATCGCCAGCATCTGCTGCTCGCCGCCCGACATGTAGCCCGCGATCTGGTCGCGTCGCTCGTAGAGGCGGGGAAACAGGGCGAACACCTTCTCGCGCTGTGTGCGGGTCTCGGCGGCGCTTCGCGTGTACCCTCCCATCTGCAGGTTTTCGTCGATGGTGAGCGCGGGGAAGACGCGGCGGCCCTCCGGCACCTGCACGATGCCGCGCCGGACGAGCTCGTCCGGGGCAAGGTGGCCCACGCTCTCGCCGCGAAAGCTGATCGAGCCGTTTTCGAGCTCGCCTTCCTCGGTGTACAGGATCCCGGACATCGCCTTGAGCAGCGTCGATTTGCCGGCGCCGTTCGAGCCGAGCAGGGCGACGATGCCGCCGGCCGGCACCGCGATGCTCACGTCGCGGACCGCCTCGATCGCGTTGTCATAGACGACGCGGACGTTGCGGAATTCCAGCAGGCCCTCTTGCGCCAATGGGGCCGGATCGCTGCTCGGGAATGCCTGGGTGGAGATCGTCATGACCGGAGGCTGCCTGATCAGAGCGTGCAGGCAGGCCGCGCCCGGCAAACATCGCCGCCGCCAGCGGGTTGCGCGGCCATGTCAGGTCCGCCCGCCACAGCGTCGATCGCAATGGCATTTCGCTCGAGTTTCCGCACGACATCCCTCCCCAAAGCAGCGCCTGCGGTGGGATCCGCCGGTCAAATTGCTATTGGCTCGCAATATAATATAATCCAACCGGCCGTTCAAACAATTTTTGGATGGATTTCGCAGGATATCGTGCTCTCCGGGGCCGAATATCATTGCGCCTCGCCGGGGTCGGAAGTAACCAAAAATGTAGGGGAATTTGATTTCGATTCCTCTGAAATTCACGGACGGAACTAAAGGTTGCGATGGCGCGGACTCGCTCTGAGAATTACGACGATATCCAGCATGGCATTCTGACCGCCGCCTGCGAGCTGTTTGCTCAGCAGGGTTACATGCGTGCCTCGATCGCTGAATTGGCCGAAGCCTGCCGGCTTTCGCGGGGCGCCCTCTACCACTACTTCCAGTCCAAGGAAGCGATCCTGTTCGCGATCCTCGATGCGCATGTCCGGCGGATGATCGCGGACGTCGAAGCCGCGATCGCCAGCAAGTCCACGACGCTGGATCAGTTTCGCGCCGCCATCCGCGCCACCGTCGAGCTCAATGCCCGCTCATCGAACGAGCAGCGGCTGATTCTGAACGACCTGTCGTTCTTGAGCGAATCCGAGCAGGCCATGATCAAGTCGCTCGAGCGGCAGATCGTCGATATCGTCTCCGATCTCCTGATCCGGCTGGACAAGGAAGGCAAGATCGTCAAGCGGACCAAGAAGATCTACACGATGATGCTGTTCGGCATCCTGAATTTCAGCCACACTTGGTTCGACCCGGCCGGCGGCATAACTCCGACCGAATTCGCCGATATGATCGTGGACCTGTTCTTGTATGGATTTGTCGCGCCCACGTCTCAAGCGCTAAAGAAGAACACCATTCGGCAAGGCGCGTGAGCACCTCGTACGGCGGGGCGGTGCCCATCGTCGTCTGGAAGCTCTTCTTTCCGATGCTCAAAGCGAGCCGTGTGTGTACCGAAAACTTAAGCTCGGGCGTAGTGGTGATGAAGTCCGCCCAGGATGGCGCGTGAACTGATCGCACCGGTTCGCTGAACCGGGCGAGAAATCGGCGCGTCCTTGTTCAAGGATCGATGCGTTCTCACGTTCTTGTAATAGTCGGCGTAGGATTGCAGGACCCGACGCAGATGCGCCTCGCCCAAAACAATGACGTGGTCCAAACACTCACGCCGGATCGATCCGATCAGCCGTTCGGCAAAGCCATTCTGCCAAGGCGAGGCTGGTGCGGTAGGCTTGTCCCGGATGCCCATGGCGCGCAATGGGCGCGTGACGACGCTGCCATAGATCCGGTCGCGATCACGGATGAGGTAGTGCGGAGCCTCATCCCAAGGAAATGCCTCCGTGATTTGACGTGCAACCCATTCCGCCGTCGGATTTGCTGTGACGTTGATCCAGACGAGGTCTCTGCGGTCGAGCCGGATGATGACAAATGCATAGAGCAGGTCGAAACCGATGGTCGGAACAGCGAACAAATCCATGGCGGCAATGTCCGGCGCGTGATTACGCGAGAAGATCCGCCATCCCTGGCTGGGTGGCCCGCGTCGATTCACCATGTACTTGGCGATGCTGGACTGCGCGACCTCGAACCCGAGCTTGAGCAGTTCGCCGTGGATGCGTGGCGCGCCCCACAGCGGATTTTCGATGCTGATCCGCCGGATCAACGCGCGCAGCCTCGTGTCGATCGGCGGCCGCCCTCCGATCGGGCGCGACTTCCAAGCCAATAGCCGCGAAAGCCGGCCCGGTGCCAACGCACGACCGTCTCGGGCCGGATGATCGTGAGGACCTGCAAGATCGATTGAAACCAGCGATACAGCTGAACGAAGAACCAGCGATCATCGTTGGTGAGCCGGACGCGACTCCGCATCGTACGCCTCAAGACAATCAACTGATGTCTGAGCGCCGCATTCTCTGCTTCAAGTCGGCTCTTCGACTTGAGAGGCGAAGCCAAGACGGCCGGTACGAAACAGAGCAGCCCGATCATTCCGCCAGCTTAGGCGATTCCATTACGTCATCAACTCGGATAAGGTTTTCGGTACACACAGTCGCTCCTCGGCGTGCTGGCCGATCAACTCGGGCTATTCGTCCGTGTTCCTGATCGGTGGTCTCCCGGCGACTCTTGGCCTGTGGATGGCGATTTCGGCGCACCGGTTGGCACACACCGCCGCCGCGTGATGCTTCGCGATCGCGTCCTCAATGGGCCAAGGTTCCGAACGAACTTGCCGCGCGCCCAGGCGCTTGAGGAACTGCGAACGACACTCACATGTCGACTATTGGTGTCGCTGCTCCATTCCGTGACCAGTTGAGCAGCAGGAATTGGATGGATTGCTGCATTCGACTTCTGTGGCCAGTCTCGCACGCGGAGGACGTCACGCTTCGGCGACGCCTTGAACAGGCGGCCATATTCGCGAGTGAATTGCGAGATGCTCTCGTAGCCCACGTCGAATGCGGCGCTGCTTGCCGAGAAGCCTTGTTCAAGCATGAGGCGGCGTGCTTCGACTAGCCGGAGCCGCTTCTGATATTGCCCAGGCGTGAGCGATGTCATGTGCTTGAAATACTTGTGAAAGGCGGTGAGGCTCACCGGATGCCGGGTTGTGCTCGCGTCGATGGGCGGTGTGGAGGTTGCGAGGAAAATCCGCGCCGGCGACGCGGCCGATGTCGTCGTTCTCGCCGGTAACGTCATGCAGCTACTGGAAGCGGAAGGCTATCTCGTTTCCGGCAGCCGCGCTGATTTCGCGCGCTCAGCGATGGCGATGGCGGTGCGCGCCGGCGCGGGTCGGCCCGATGTCGCCAACGAGGAAGCCGTCAAGCAGGCGATCCTGAATGCGCGCAGGATTTGTTATTCGAGTGGGCCGAGCGGCGACCATCTCAAGCACCTCTGGGCAAAATGGGGCATCGCCGACGTGATTGCGCCACGCGCGCTGCAGGCTCCGCCGGGTGTGCCGGTCGGCGAAATGGTGGCGCGAGCCGAAGCTGATCTCGGCTTTCAGCAGCTCAGCGAACTGCTCGATCTGCCGGGCATCGACGTGATCGACGCGCTGCCTCCGGAGGTTCAGGCAATGACGGTGTTCTCGGCCGGAGTCAGCAGTGCGTCGTCCAATCCGGAGGCGGCGCGCCGGTTCGTGGGCTATCTGGTCTCGGCCGAAGCGGAGCAGGCGAAACGCCGGCACGGCATTGAACCTGCCTAGCGCCGGATGTCATTCGATCTTCGGATCCTGAGCGAGGAGTCTATACATGCACGACGAGCCGATCATGGACGTGGCGCATCTCGGCCATCTGGAACTGCTGACGCCAAAGCCCGAGGCGAGCCTGCGCTTTTTTGTCGATGTCATGGGAATGACCGAGAGCGGGCGTCGGGGAGATTCCGTCTATCTGCGCGGCTGGGACGACTACGAGCGCTACTCGCTCAAGCTGACAGCATCGCAGACGTCGGGACTTGGTCATGCCGCCTTTCGCGCCCGCAGCCCGCAGGCACTGGAACGTCGCGTCAACGCACTCAAGGGATCAGGCTACGAAGTGGGTTGGCACGAGGGCGAACTGGGCCACGGGCCGGCTTATCAATTTCGCGATCCCGACGGGCACCTGATCGAGCTCTATTACGAGACGGAATGGTACCAAGCGCCTCCCGCTTTGCGGCCGGCCCTGAAGAATCAAGCGCAACGGTTTCCTGCGCGTGGCATCAACGTGCGCCGGCTCGATCATTTCAACTGCCTCGCCGTCGACGTCAAACAGAACCGGGAATTCTTTCAGCACTTTCTGGGCTTCCGTCCGACCGAATTGATCGTGTTGAACGACGGCACCGAAGCCGGCATGTGGCTCACGGCGACGAACAAGAGTTACGACTTCGCCTACACGCGGGAGGCGCACGGGGTGAAAGGCCGCTTCCATCACATCACCTACGCGCTCGACAGCCGCGAGGATATTTTGCGTGCCGCTGACATCTTCCTCGAGAATGGCGTGTTCATCGAGACCGGTCCGCACAAGCATGCCGTCCAGCAGACCTTCTTTCTCTATGTCTACGAGCCGGGCGGCAATCGCGTAGAGGTTGCCAGCGCCGGTGCACGGCTGGTGCTGGCGCCCGATTGGACGCCGATCATCTGGACCGAGGAGGAGCGCAAGAAGGGCCAGGCCTGGGGAATGAAAACCATCGAAAGCTTCCACACTCACGGCACGCCTCCCCTGCAGCACACAGCGACGAAAATGGCGAAAGACCGACTCGGCCCGTTACGCGACGCGTGAGAACGAGGTCGACGACCTGCTCCGAGCGGAGATCTTCGTCGACCTGTTCTCGGTCATGCATCACGCCGTTCGCGCCAGCGTCGACAGCTATTCTATCAAGAAGCTCGAACCGCTCTATGCGTTCACGAGGTCCGTCCCGTTCACGAGCGGGACGGTCTGGCGGACCTTGAGTTCCTTGAGCCGTGCGGCGGGACGCCCGAGGCACCGGTGCATCGGTATCGGTTCGCGCTGCAGGCACCGACATCCGGGCTGACGACGATCTCAGGAGCGTCGGCGGCGACAAGTTCGGACGCGTCGTGGCGGTCTCCTTGGACAACCGCACGATCGACATCAAGAAGCGCGCCGATACCGCCGGACTTCATCCCGAGGCGGTCGTCGCCCTTAACTTCGTCGACACGCAGGTGCTCGCGGACTCGCTGATGCGGACTGGCGAGTACGTCGCGGACCACGGAATGCAAGGCGACGGCGATTGCAGAGCGGCGCGGCACCTTCTGATGGCGCTCGCTCCGCGCCTGCGGAGCGGGCAATTGCAGGTCGACGGTGAGCCCGCGGTCGCGGCCGCGATCCGCATAGCCTTGGATCTCGATGAAAGCGTCTTTCCCGTGCAGGGCCCGCCCGGCGCCGGTAAGACTTTCGCGGGAGCCCGAATGATTCTGGCGCTCGCTCGAGAGGGACGGACCATCGGGATCGCCGCGAACTCGCACAAGGTGATCCGACATCTGCTCGACGAGGTGGGCGTCGCTTCGCGCGAACAAGGGTTCGCCGTCGAATGCCTGCAGAAGCTCTCAGACAGGGAGGAAGACCGGCCGGGTCTCAGATTCACGATCGACAACGGAGCGTTCCTGAACGCCCTGAATGCCGACTGCCGGGTCGGCGATGCGACCGCATGGTTCTGGGCGAGGCCCGACGCCGCGGACAGCGTGGACGTGCTCTTCGTCGACGAGGCGGCGCAGATGTCGCTCGCGCACGTCTTGGCCGTGTCACAGGCCGCACGTAGCGTCGTTTTGTCGGGAGATCCCAGACAGCTCGAGCAACCGATCCAGGGTAGCCATGCCGGAGTCCGAGCACCCAGATGCGCCGCGCGGGATGGAGTTCCTCTACAGCGCCAATCGGCTGAACGTCGCGACCTCGCGCGCGAAGTGCATCTGTGTGGTGGCGGCGTCGCCTCGTCTTTTCGAAGTCGACTGTCGTACGCCTCGTCAGATGGCGCTTGCGAACGCATTCTACCGGTACCTAGAAATGGCGGAGACTATCTGAGGTCCGATTATAGAGGCGGTCGATGGTGACGTGCGCGCCGGAATCGAAATGCTTCCATCACGAAGCGGCGCCGACGACGCGCGGGGCCGCCGAACTTCTTAGCGGATGAATGTCGTGGGTCGACAGGGGCTATCGAATGTCCCTAAAATGTAATGGAAGCAAGTTCGCAGAAGCCGGGTACGGGTGGGGCAGTGAACTTCCAGGTGACGGTTCTCAAGGTGCTGGTCAGCTATCCAGACGGGTTCGCCGTCATGGAGGACATCAAGCGCGATATGGCGACTCTGGCAACCAGCGGACGGGACTGGGCCGAACGCACGAAGCGACTGGCGGCCCGCGTGCCTGACCTGGATATCTTCTCCCAAGGTCTTAACCAGCGAATTTCGGCGTTCGGAAAATAGGAATATATTCCATAATCAATGTTATGCGAACAATATCAATTAGTTAGTATCCTAGCACGAGAGCGGCGCCTTGCCAAAGGACACTATCGCAATGACCTCGAGCCCCTCATCTATCGCGCCGACGGCCCCGCCGTTCTCGACGGCGTGTCGATCAGGATCAGCCCCGGCGAATTCGTCGGCATCGTCGGCACCTCCGGTTCCGGCAAGTCGACGCTGATGCGCACCGTTTGAGATTGTCGGCGATGCTGGCGAGGCGATCCTGACCATCGCCCCCGGTTACCGTGAGGTGCCCGTAGGATACGGCGTGAGTGGCTATCGCTATACCGTCGTGAACGAACGCACCGTGCTGGTGGATCCGAACACACGCCGCATCATCCGGATCATCGAGTGATGGCTGCAGGCTGGCGAGCGGCACGCGCCTGTTACCATTCACAAGGCCCGCTCCTTTGGGCGCGAGCTATTTGTTGTCGACCGCCGTACGCAGCGAAGATGCCCGACGAGGCTTAGCGGCCACCCTTCCGGCTAGGCCCATTCTCGCAAGCGGAGATACGTCAACCTCAAGCCTCGTCGAACCCTGACAATGGTAGGCCGGTGTTCGGCTTCTCCTTCAGCATAAGCCGAGTGAGCTTAGAAAATCTCGTTCTTGATGCCTTTCATCAGACCGATGTTCGCTCCGACATAGCCGCCGATGCCTCTGCCGAGATCTCCGCCGTAGCTACCGATGTCCGCGCCTTTTCGATAATCGCTCATCGTCGACTCGGCGATGCGCCCCAGGGCTTCCTTTAGGCCTGCGCCGTTCACGGTCTCCAGCGTCTCGTCGTCCAGAGCGACGTTTTTCTGCTCGGTGTCCATCAGCCTGCTCCTGTTTGTCCTGGCGTGCCCATCGTTTCGTTGAACAAGGTGTACCCAGTGCGGCTTAAAGATTGCTTACAGGAATGCCGCGAGTTTCGTGGTTGCGACGCGAATTGACCGACGAGACTGTGGTGCTTGCCTTTCGGTAAGGCGCTCCGCACGAGCCCCGCCCCTGTCTTATCGAACTTCGAAACGCAAAAGCCCGACCTGTGAAGGCCGGGCTCACTCGAAACTGCATGGCAGCCGCTCAACGTCAGAGCGAGACCGAATTATTTTAGCATATCCTTGAGGCCGATGACAACGTCGTTCACGCCTATCCCTACCTCGCGCATAACGCCGCGGACCGGCTCAGCCGCGATCAAGAGGACATTGCAGGGCTCTTCAAGCGCATGGCCTTCGCCGGCGTGCGGATCGTCACGCTTTCGGAGGGCGACGTCACGCATCTCCACGTCGGGCTGAAGGGCACGATGAATGCCCTGTTCCTGAAAGATCTAGCGGACAAGACGCGTCGGGGTCTGCGCGGCGTGCCGTCGAGCACGACCCGTCCTGTGCCTACCGCAAATCAAACGCGAGCATATCGGTGATGCAGTCCACCCAGGATCGGACGGCACAGAATGCGTCCTGCTGCCTCGGCGGAACGTGATATCGGCGCGTCCTTGTTCAAGGATAGGTGAGTGCGTACCATTATAGTAATGGGCGTAAGATTTCAGAATGCGGCGCAGATGCACCTCGCCCAGGACAATGATGTGGTCCAGAGATTCCCGCCGAATCGATCCGATCAGCCGTTCGGCGAAGCCATTCTGCCAAGGTGACGCCGGTGCAATCGGTTTGTCTCGAATGCCCATGGCGCGCAATCGCCGTGTCACGACGGCGCCATAGATCCGATCGCGATCACGGATCATATAACCCGGGGCCCCATCCCAAGGAAAAGCTTCGGTGATCTGGTGTGCGATCCATTCCGCCGTGGGGTTGGTTGTGACGTTGATCCAGATCAGCTCTCGACGGTCAATCCGTACGATCACGAAGCCGTACAGCAGTTTGAAGCCAATGGTCGGGACCACGAACAGATCCATGGCGGCGATGTCCGGAGCGTGGTTTCGCAGAAAGGCTTGCCATCCCTGATGTGGCGGCCCACGCCGCTTGACCATGTACTTCGCGACACTTGACTGTGCGACTTGAAACCCGAGCTTGAGCAGTTCACCGTGAATACGTGGTGCGCCCCAGAGCGGATTGTCGCCGCTCATCCGCCGGATCAACGCGCGGAGCTCCGTGTCGATCTTCGGTCGCCCTCCCCGTGCGCACGACTTCCAACGCCAGTAGCAGCGAAAGCCGGCACGATGCCAACGCACGAGCGTCTCGGGCCGGATGATGGTAAGAACTTTCAGGATTGATGGAAACCAGCGATACAGCTGGATAAAGAACCAGCGATCATGGTTCGTGAGCCGGACGCGACCATGCAGCCTACGCCTCAAGACCATCAACTGATGTCGAAGCACCGCGTTCTCCGCTTCAAGCCGCAACTTCGACTTGAATGGAGAGGCCAGGGCGGAAAGAACGAAGCAAAACAGCCCGATCATTCCGCCAGCTTAGGCGATTCCATCACGTCATCAACTCGAATGAGGTTTTCGGTACACACAGGACGTGTGGCGCTACCGCGTCGGCGGCAGCGATGGGCCAGAAGGCGACATCGGCGCCCAAACCTAGAAATCTGGACAAACGACCACGAGGCTCGCAATAGCATCGAGGAACGCTAAGACGGAATTTGAGTCTTTGACCTATGGGCTTGAGATTGACGATTGCTGATGGTGATTCAACACGCTGGCCCACGCGCCAGCTCATCTCCCAGAAGCCTGCCTCGAGCCGGGTGGCTTCCTTGAAGATCGCAATCAGCTCTGTTTCGCGAGCCGGTGTGGCGTAGAGATCGGCGGAATGTTCCAAAGACGCCCGCGCCTTCGCGGCGACCTTCTGGTATGGCCCGCCGGCATACTCATCGATCCACGCGCTAGGAATTCGTCCTAGCGTCCGCATCGGGTCGAGATGCAAGCCGCGTCGCGATCTCCGCGTACCCGATCACGCAGGGGCGCCACCTTGAGTGCCAGAAGATCACCGCGCATTCCAGCATGCACGTAGCGTGTAGGCCAGCATCTCGACCGCTGGAGGGGTTTGTTCAAGGTCATGCGTGCCAAAATCGTTCACTTAAGCGCGTAGAGGTCGTCGGAATCGTCACCGATGGGCGAGGTCAGCTCAGGTCAATCGCGTCCCTTTGGCCGCGTGCCGTGATCTTCCGTTCAACACCTGTGAACGGACGTCGTCAGACCGCCCGGCATGTCTCAAACTTCACGGAAGCGGACCAACGTCCGGCCCCTTACTTCGGATTGCGCGGGAACGGGATGAACCCGTCCCGGTTCGGCATTTTCACGTTGGGCAGCGACTGTGCGTCGATCACATCGTTCGATCCGACGATCCCGTTGAGATTGAGGATATAAGCCGATACCGCGTAGATTTCGTCCGCGGTGAGCGATTTCGACTCTTGGAATGGCATTGCGCGGCGGATGTAGTCGAACAGCGTTGTTGCATAGGGCCAGAAACTTCCCACAGTCTTTATCGGTGTTTTGTCCGGCGCCAGTGTGCCCATGCCGCCGACGAGCGCTCCAGCGAGCGGGACACTGGGGCTGATTCCCTTCTCGCCGTGACAGGCCTGACATTTCGCGACATAGATGGCTTCCCCCTCCATTGCGGTGCCACGACCAGGCGGCAGACCTGCGCCATCCGGTCCGATGCTGATGTCCCACGCTGCGATATCGGCGGGCGCGATCGGTTGCCCGAACTGCGGGGCTTGGGCCAGGGCCGCCAGTGCAATGGTCAGCATAGATACGCAGACTACTGCAATGGGTTTAAGCGTAAACATTGCTGGCCTCCCCCATCTCGTCGATGCGCCAGCTTGCGATGGCATTGTAGTGGTAGACCCCACGCAAGCCGCGCTCGTCGGCGAACTGCGCGCGCGTTGGCTGCACCATGCCCGTGTCGTCGGTGGCGCGACTCTGCAGCACGGCGGGACCGCCATTCCATTGCCACGCCGCGCGGAAACGCACGGGCGCCTTTGGTAGGATCGGGCCCTGCAAAGCTGCCGGCGCCCAGCTTCGTCCGCCGTCAGCCGACACGTCGACCTGCCGGATGCTGCCGTTGCCCGACCAGGCCAACCCTGAAATCTCGTAGAATCCCGGTCCCCTCAGCGCGAGTCCCGGCGACGGACGTGTGATGACGGATTTTACTTCGATCGGGAACACGAACTGCCAGGCTTTTTCATCCTTGAGCAGGATCGTGTATTTCGATGTTTCGTCTTTGGTCATGGCGGGGCCGGCAATCAGCTTGAGCCGGCGCAGCCACTTCACGTTCATGTTGCCCTCGAAACCAGGCAGCAGCAGCCGCACCGGGTAGCCGTTCGAAGGTCGCACTCGCTCGCCGTTCTGATAGAGACAGACGAGCGCATCATCCATCGCCTTGGTGAGCGGGATGCTGCGGCTCATGGCGGCGGCGTCAGCCCCCTCGGCGATCACCCAGCGCGCCTCAGGTTCGATGCCGGCTTCGTCGAGCAACGTGGAGAACCGCACGCCGGTCCATTCCGCGCAACCCAAGAGGCCGTGAATAGCCGCCACATTGAGCGGCTGGGCCTGAGGCGCGTTGAGCGCCTGGCTGTTGCCGCCACACTCGATGAACGCGATGCGCGATTGCATCGGATAGCGCGACAGCGCTTCGACCGTAAACACAAGCGGGCGCTTCACAAGTCCGTGGATCAACAGCCGGTGTTGAGCGGGATCGATTTCTGGGACGCCGGAATGGCTACGCTCGAAATGCAGCCCGGATGGCGTGATCATTCCTTCGAGCATATGCAGCGGCGTGCGTGATGCGCCGACACCGGCCGGGTTGGGGGGCGGCGGAAAGACTTTGACGACCTTGCTCTCGAACGGTGAGGGCTGGCCGTAGCCCTCAAATCCGCGACCCGGCACCTTCATCCATGGCTGCACCGTAAGTGGTTCTGCCGATCCGCGGGATAGGCCCGCGCCGGTCGCACCGACAACGATCGTGCCTTCGAGAAAGAGTCGGCGGCTTAGAATACCATTGCCGGCCGCCGGATCGCCTGGTTCGGGACGAGTTTTTCTAACCATGAGCAGCACTCCCTCGTTGCGCCCGAATGAACCCGCGTGTCCGCGCGCACGGCCAGCGCTCGGTGAGACCGGCACAAAAGGACTGTCGGTTTTATTGAGAGTGTAATGCCTGCCGATGGCATTCCTGCCATTCGCGTCGGACGGAGACGTCGGCACCTCCCGTCTCGGAAAGCCGCTCTCAAGAACACTACGCTCATCCAAAAGACCTTCAAACTGGCAAGAATGTCGCACAAGCAATCTGGTCAAAACCAGTGTCTCTGATGTCCGAGTTGGGTCACTCGCGTCGTTTTCGGCCCGTTCGAGGGATGTCTGGTTAGCCCTTAACAGCGGCGGAATAGTAGACATCCACCAACCGCCGCTTAGGGCCAACAAGAGACTTATGCACCGCAGCAAGCAGCATCTCAATTCGATCACTTTGTTGGCGCGACTGAGCAACGTCGCCGGGATATCGATGCCGAATGCCTTGGCGGTCTTGAGTGGAGTGGCAATCGCGTGCTCAACTACTGTGAATTCTCCTTTGGGCGGAATTGCGCGTTTCGGTTCAACTTCCAGCGTGTGGTCCAACGCGGGCTGGCCTCCTACGTCCTCGCCGTCATGGCACGCTCGGATTTGCGCAGCTATAGTAGCAAATCTTGGTTAGTCCCGAGATTTTCGCTCCAGAATTATTGCACAGCAAATGCAGTCAGTAAGGCTCTCCCGTTAGCGGCGATTGTTTTGAAAATGCTGATGACGACACTGCAAGAACGGCTAACGCGAAAACTATCCTCATCTTGCCTACTCGTCCTCGGTGATCCTAGTCAGCGATAGCTCGAAGCCGCCCTCAAGCAGATCGGTCAACTCAAGCCGCACCATCTCGTCATCCCAATCGGTCGCGTCGGTGAGCCGATTGTCGGCGATGACATAGGCGCGCTTCTGCTGTTCCGACCAGCCGCGCGCCACGATGACCGGTACCTCGGCGACTCGAGCAATTTCCCCGCCGCTAACCGGCCGTGAGCGGCGAGAACCGCGCCGTCATCGGCGCCGAGATCGGAATGATCCAACTCGGATTGACGCAGCGATTTGCTCGATTTGCTCCGGCGAATGCCGCCGCGATTTGCGCTCATAGGGTCGTAAACGGTCAACCAGCGCTGTTTCCACGGCCGGCTTGCCCGCTGGGAAAACCCCAACGAAGCGGTGATCATGATCTCGCAGTGGGATTGGCTAACCGACGCGCAATTAGCAGCAGCGTTGCTCAATCACGGCTGGCATCCTTCTTTCACCCACGCTTCAAATAGATCGATCTTCTCTTGCGACCAAGGACCATCGCCGTTCGGCGGCGGCGGCGGTATGACCGAGCCGCCAAATTCCACGAATTCGATTGGAGATCTGCTCGGACCGCGCTTTGACGTCTCCAAAGCTGCGGAGGTCGAAGAACTTGGACATGCCCCGGACATCCTTGTCCGTGAAGAGCGGATAGATGTCTTTAGCGTAACTGATCATGGGCACTCCCCACCGGCGCAATCGCGAGGCTGCGGACTCGAATCTTCATCGTAGCTCCCATTCGTTTTAAAGATACCTATCCACCACATGACGAGAATGACCTTGCAGCGCCGGCGAGGGAAATCAACTCTCGTCATAGTCTCGATAGACGATCGTTATTGCCGCCGCGCAGCGTGATGCCGTAGCGAGGAATGCCACGAGCCGCATGGCAGTCGACGCCTACGTTTTTTTCTGCACAGACTTGTAAGCCACGTTCAGTCGCTGAATCGGCAATCAATGCCGTCGTGCTTGCACAAACGACGTCGCGAACTTCGCTCGGTGAGCTCTGAGAACTTCGTAGATGTCGCGCGAGCACAGCAAGGATTGCGCGGGGTCACTGTGGGCTACGATTGCTCAGTTCCGTCGTTGCGTGTGATGGCTAAAGACCCAGCTCAAACATCGGCGGCTGGCGTGCTGGGAGCGATGAAGATGCGCACTACGTTTACGTTATAACCGTCTAAGGCGCGCTACAGCTTTTTCATGTCGGCAGGGCAACCAGAATCGGAAAATGATGAAGAAAAGCGATCGGCGTCATTTTCGTTACAGGCAATCGACCAGCGGCCACGGCAAGCCCGGCAACGCCACTCCCGCCGCCGTCCGATTTGGTGGCCTCGGGTCCGGTGCAGCCGACTCAAGGGGCAACACGAATGAGTAAGCCTTCTGAGCGTAATAAGATTGCAGCCTCACGAAAACAACGTGAGACACTGACCGGCGATCTGATGGTTCAGCATGAAGCGTTAGCGGAAATATTTACTAGTAATAAAGCTGTATGTTCCGGTGGCCGCGATTAGTGCGGCGGCGCCCAAGAACACCGAGATCGGATACCAAAAGGTGGGATGGTCGATGACGAACGGTATCAAACCAACGGCGAGCGCAGGCGGCATATGGACTTTAAACATCCGTAAAATAGCAATCGAGCAAAGCATGGTAACCGTCACGCCCAAAAATTCTGTGTGAAAGCCCGTGCTCAAGAGTAAGCCGACGGATGCGGTCAGGAAACATACGAGAGGAAACAATACCGGCCGTGACATCCAGCCAGGAAGGTCCGGGTGACCAAATAATTCATAGGCTACGACGATCAGCGGAGGGAATAACAGGAAGCGCAATCCCGTTGTTTGCGCCACCGCTCCCAGCGCGAAGACGAATGCCGTCAGTGCGAAGATCCAGAACCGATCTCTCGGCGGAGTTTCGGCGGTCTCAATAATCCGGCTCTCCTTGCCCCCCTCAGATAGGTAACTATCGGGATCAAGGCGCTTCCAGAACGTCAACGCAATGGCGAGTACGGCGAGTCCCGCGAGAATGGCGGCGGGGTAACCCCAACTCATCACGCCGAGGGCCATTGGAAGCACACCGGCAGAGATCGCAGCTCCGATGTTCGATCGGAGCAGTTTAATAACAAATAGGCTCAGGAGGGCAACAACAGTTACCGCGAGGGCGCTGTATTCCCAGTGGCGAGTAATCATCACCCCCAGGATCGCGGTGATCGTAGGGGTAGCAATCAGTCTGATTGGTTGGCTTGCCCATTTTCCGCGGGGGCGCGTGAATACATCATACGCTAAAGCGGCCATCTCGGGAAACAGGATAAGAGATATACCCGTGGTATCGACCGCAAACCCAATTCCCCCCACGAAGGTAACCGCAAGAAATTCGGCAAATAATCTCGTTGTGTATTTCACTGTAATCTAATTTTCCGAATTCCTTTGCAGACGAGACGAAAATAGGAACGCGAAACTCGATGTCTAATGACCATCGGTTATTGAATCGATTGCCATCGACGCGGCGCAATTCTTTTCCTTCGGTCCTGTCGAACCCACCCATCGGAAATGACCAATTGTGGCGTCTAGCCGGCGAGCTTACTTGCGACGTGCGACGGCATATTCGCCGAAGCTGCAATCGGAACCATACATACGGCAATTGGAAAATTTCGTCCCGCATTGTGGTTCAACAACCCGAAGAGGAGATCAATGATGTCTGAGTCCTTTCCACTCCCTACTAAGCCCGAAGACGTTGTCCCGTCGCTGATTGAGCGGTTTAAATCCGATAGGGTCAGCGAGGTAATGGCCTTGTTCGAACCGAAGTCTGTGTTCGTCGAGAATGACGGGCGAACCATCACTGGTCACGCAGAGATCGCCGCCAAACTCGAGCGCGATATCATGCTCGGCCTGCCGGTGAAGACCGTAGTGCGCCATGTGTTCGCCGGCAACGAGATCGCCCAGCTCGTGGTGGACTGGTCAATTGATGGCACAGGGCCCGACGGCAAGCACGTGCACCTCGGGGGCACGGCATGCGATGTCGTGCGCCGCGGTGCGGACGGATTTTGGCGGTTCATAATCGATAATAATCAAGGGACGGCAGTGCGAAAGCCCGCCTGACATATGCGCCAGCCGAGCACCTACTATCAAAAACCGTTTCAACCAGCACGAACAGGAGATCAATGATGTCTGAGTCCTTTCCACTCCCTACTGAACCCGAAGGCGTTGTCCCGTCGCTGATCGAGCGACTCAACTCCGGCAAGGTCAGCGCGTTGATTGAAATGTTCGACCCGAAGTGCGTGTTCGTCGAGGATGACGGGCGAACCGTCACTGGTCACGCAGACATCACCGTCCGACTCGAGCGCTTTGTCGAGCCCGGCGTGCCGCTCGTGACAAAGGTGCGCCATATTTTCGTCGCCGACGATATCGCCCAGCTCGTGTATGACTGGTGGATCGATGGCACGGGTCGCGACGGCAAGGAGGTGCACCTCAAAGGCACGGCGTGCGATATCGTGCGCCGCGGCGCGGATGGGCGCTGGCGGTTCATAATCGATAACAATCAAGGGACGGTATTGCGAAAGCCCGCCTGACACCGCCACGACAGCTCTTGGCGCCGGAGCCACTCTTCTCGGCGCCATCGGGCGAGGCGCGGATCGGCCGCCTCAATCTCGAGGCGGCCATCGCCGCCTTGAACCCGACCGAGCGACGCCCGGAAGCACTTAAGGGATAGCGACCTTCGGCTCCATAAGCTGTTGCGCGAGCAAGCCGGCGTGCGGCGTGAGCGCTGAGAAATCACGCGCACAAAGATGAAGTTGCCTCAGCGCCCAGCGGTCTTGCAGCGGCACGATCGCCAAGCCGAGGTGCCCCAACTCTTTGGCGGAAACCTCGGGCAAAATGGCGATCCCAACGCCAGACTCGACCAACATTGCGATGTACTCAATCCGCCTGAGTTGAATGCGGTAGTAAATCTGGCGGCCCAGGCGGGCAGCCCGTTCTCCCAGATAAGCTTCCAGTGCAGTGTCGGCCAGACCGACGAACGGCTCACCCACGACGTCCGCAAAAGCTATCGATTGTTGATCGCTGATGCGGTGTGTTTCGCTCGCCACAACGACGAGCTGGTCTTGCGCAATAACGCGGGTCTGCAACGCTGCCAGATCAGCCATGTAGGTTACAACACCGAGATCAGCCCGACCTTCCAGGATGGCCCGGACAATCTCGGTGCTCGGGCGTTCATAGAGATCAATGGAAAGGTCCGGATAAGCGACCAAAAATCGGCGGAGTCGCGGCGGTAGAAAAGCGGCCAACCCAGCCGTGTTGGACAAGAGCCTGATGCGCCCTTTCAGGCCAGCGCCATAGGTGCGCAGTTCTCCGCGCATCTGCTCCACTTGGTCCAGGATCAAACGGGCATGGCGGATCAGGGCATCACCGGCCGCAGTCGTCGTGACCCCCCGCCTGTTTCGTTCCAGGAGCTGCGCGCCAAGCGCAGATTCCATTCCGGAAATGCGTTCGCTCACGGAAGCGAGAGCCAGATTCATGTTCTCGGCGCCCTTGGTGAGGCTGCCTTGCTCCACCACGGTCAGGAACAACCGCATATCCGTCAAATCGAAGCGCAATGCTTTTCCTTCGGTTTGGCCGAATTCTTCCATCGGAAATGACCAATTGTGGCGCTTGGTCGGCGAGCGTACTTTACTACATGCGACGCCATATTCTCCGATTTTGGACGTTGACACAAGGGATTGGAGAGGTGGCCCTTGATGAGACCTAGGTTTGCTCGCCAATCTGTCACGCCATATGCGCACGGGTGGCATCGGCTCGTGCGAAGTTTTCAAATGCAACACCGCCCAATCCGAGCGAGTCAACATGAATGGTTATCTTTCGCTGCATGTTCTCATTATCGCGTCGACGTTTTTCCTCGCCGGGATCGTCAAGGGCGTGACGGGGATGGGCCTGCCGACCGTCGCAATGGGTATCCTCGGTGCGATCACGTCGCCAGTTAGCGCAGCTTCGCTGCTGGTCATTCCGTCCTTTGTCACCAATTTTTGGCAGCTGTTCACGGGGCCGGATTTCCTGGCCCTGATGAAAAGGCTTTGGCCGATGATGGTCGGCATCGTGGTTGGCACACTCGCCGGCTCATGGCTTCTGACGAGCGCCAATACGGAATACGCAAGTGTTGGATTGGGCTCCGCCTTGGTTCTCTATGCGGTGCACAGCCTGTGGGCGAAGCCATTGTCGGTTCCTGCGCGCCTTGAGCGTTTACTGTCGCCTGTTATTGGGTTGACAACCGGGGCAATCACCGGAGCAACTGGGGTTTTCACACTTCCCGCCGTTCCCTATCTCCAGGCCCTCGGCCTTTCCAAAGATGATCTTATCCAGGCACTGGGACTGTCGTTCACGGTCTCAACAATTGCGCTTGCGGCGGGCTTGGCTCGTGGCGGAGCTTTCCATCTTGGAAATACTACTTTGTCCGCACTCGCGATCATTCCCTCGTTGCTGGGCATGTGGGTCGGAACAACGGTCCGCGAGCGCATAAGCGCTGCAACCTTTCGGCGCTGGTTTCTGATCTTCCTTGCCATTCTTGGCCTTGAACTCGTCGTTCGCCCACTCTTCTTCTGAGGCAGATGACGATGCCCCAGATCGAAAGCCCACCCGTTCCACCGGGCCCCACCACCGTCACCGAGCGTTATGACGCTCTCGTTGCAAGTGGAACAATTGAGCGTGATCCGGCGCAAGAGGGAGTGGTGGCCGTGCTCGATGCGTTGGCACACAGACTCAAGGACATCAAGCAGACCCGCTTCGGTTTGACCCGACTTCTCGATCGGGGAGACAACTCCGGCAAAAAGGGGCGCGGAATTTACTTTTTTGGCGGAGTCGGTCGAGGCAAGACTATGCTCATGGACCTTTTCTTCGAGAGTGTCCCGCTGGAAGCCAAGCGCCGGATACATTTTCACGAGTTCATGGCGGATGTGCACGACCGCCTTCGGAAAGCTCGCGAGAAGATGGAAGATCGCGATATGAGCGATGGTGATCCACTCTCACATGTAGTTCGAACACTCGCGACCGAGGCACGACTTCTTTGCTTCGATGAACTTGCCGTTACGGACATCGCAGACGCCATGATGCTCGGACGCGCCTTAACCGAATTGCTTTCTCAAGGCGTGGTGCTGGTTGCGACCTCCAATGTCGATCCGGATCACCTTTATGAAGGCGGTATCTATCGTGAATTGTTCTTGCCTTTCGTGGCACGTTTGAAATTGCATGTTGATGTCGTGAACCTCGATGCCCGCACCGACTTTCGTTTAGAAAAACGGGAGGCAGAAGGGGGCTGGTATACGCCCCCGGATGCGAATGCTAAGGTTAAACTTGATCTTGTCTTCACTCGTCTCACCGATAATGTTCCACCCGAGCCGTTAACATTGCCCGTAGTAGGTCGAACGATCCGCGTACCGCTTCAGGCGCGTGGCGTCGCTCGCTTCAGTTTCCGCGATTTGTGCCTCACCCCCATGGCAGCGGTAGATTACATCACCATAGCACAGAGGTTTCATACCCTCATTATTGAGGGTCTGCCCGCGAGATTCGGTCATCGGAATCACGTTAAGCGCCTCTGCTCACTTATCGATGTTCTCCACGAACAGCATGTGAAGCTCATCGTTTCCGCACATGGCGACCCACACAGCATTTATCTTGGCATGGTTGCGGCTTTCGGTGGGGCAATGGGTCCGCCACCCAATCACTCTGACACTTTCCCCGAATTGCTCGAGTCAAGGCGGGCCGTGTCGCGCCTCATCGAGATGCGCTCATGCGACTATCTCTGCCGGCTGAGAGAAGTGCGATCCCTCCATTGAAGATTGTGCTTGAGAATTTACGCTATGCCTTGGCAGGGCTAACCGCTGGAAAGTCGATCGGGGTTTGCGCCGCGTTGTTCATGAAGTTGGTCAACAGGAACTGGGCTGTCAACGCTATCATCTCGACAATGTTGGCGTCGGTCCACGCGGCGTCTTTTACTGCCGCAAACTGCGCGTCAGAAACCTTACCGCGCGTCTCGATGAGGGCCTTTGCGAACGCCACCGCAGCCCGCCGCTTCGGGTCGCTTGAATCGCCTTGCCGATTCAGCGCGATCTCCTCCGGGGGAATCTTCGCCAGATTCGTCGAGACGTAGCTGTGCGCGGCAAGGCAGTAGTTGCAGCCATTAGCCTCCGAGACCGCGAGCGCGATCCCTTCCCGCGTCTTCAGGTCGAGGGTCCTCGACGCCGGCCCCATCAGGCCCGCCCAACCGCCAAGGGCGTTCGGACTGATGGACATGAGGCGATAGTGATTCGGCACGAAGCCAAGCGTCTTGTTGACGTTGTCCAGAATTGCCTGCGATTCGGCGGGTGACTCACCCAGCTCCGGGATAGCGATGCGGGACATTTTCTTCTCCGTTGAACTCCGGCCGGTAGAGGCCTTAACGCACTCCGATATCCCTTATCGAATGCCCGCATAATCCGGTAATCCTGAGAAATGACCTCTCGGAATGTGAGAGAAGATGGACCGACTTGAAGCAATGTCGATTTTGGTCGCCTCAGTCGAGGCCGGCAGTTTCTCCGCGGCCGGACGGCGGCTGGGCGTTCCCCTGCCAACCGTCAGTCGGAAGGTCGCGGAGCTGGAGGCTCACCTCAAGACCCAGCTGCTGGTCCGCTCGACGCGGAAACTCGCATTGACCGAGGCGGGCCTCACCTACGTCGCTGCCTGCAAACGCATCCTGGAACAGGTTGATGAGGCGGAATCTCAGGCCACCGGTGAATACACTGTTCCGCGCGGTACGCATTCTGCAGGACTACGAGCCTGACCCAATCCCGGTGCATCTGGTGCACGCGGGACAGACGCTCTTGCCCCTCAAGCTCCGGCGGTTTACGGAATTCGCTACGCCTCGGTTGCGGAAGTCGCTGACGGCTGACTTGGCCAAACTCTCCTCGCCAAAGACCAGGGTGAACAAGACGAAATAACCCCCCGCTCGCGAATGACTGCCGCATCGTCCGGCTCGACCGCAGAGCCCTCGTTTGGATCAACGTCACAGCACATCCGACGGCCGAATGGGTTGCACGTCAAATCACGGAAGCATTCCCTGGGATGAGGCTCCGCGCTACCTCATCCGGGATCACGACCGGATCTATGGCAGCGTCGTCATGCGCCGAATGCGCGCCATGGGCATCCGCGACAAGCCTACTGCACCGGCCTCGCCGTGGCAGAATGGAGTTGCCGAACGGTTGATCGGATCAATCCGCCGCGAGTGCTTAGATCACATCATCGTCTTTGGTGAGACGCATCTACGAGGGATTTTGCGATCCTACGCACGCTATTACAACGACATCCGAACGCACCGGTCGTTGGACAAAGACGCGCCGGTTGCCCGCCCGGTTCAGCGGACCGGAAGCATTAAATCACACGTCATTCTTGGCGGACTTCACCACCACTACGCCCGAGCTTAGGTTTTCGGTACAGACAGGCAGATTTCCCGCGCTGTCATGGGCGACGCCGAACAGGCGGCGAATCGCATCCTGATTCTTGGTGATCGAATACAGATTGCACATTAGGGCCTAGGGATGTGGAAACCGAATCCAGCCGCAAATCCTAGTGGCTTGCAGCGGTCGACATGGTCGCGAAGACTACTCGCATGTGTTATTCGACCCCGCTTGCTCTGCAAAAAAGGCACCGCGCGGGGCCTTTTCTCTGCACTCTGACGCGCGTGACCGCGGCTCAGCGGCTCAGTCGCTTCTCGACTGATCTCGACCGGCCCGGGCACCAGCGGAGTTTCGCCGCGGTCGAGGGCGCCCCGAAGCTACTCGATTTCTCGCTCACTATCGTCGAGTTCGCCAAACACGGCGACCAGCCGTTCGTCATCCAGGATGGCCAGCAGCTCGTCGACGGCGGACTCGCAGTTCCGCCTGCCGGGCTCGACGTACCCCGGGAGGACCTGTTGGGCCTGATGGAGAGCCGTACGACGCTCTTTTCGGGGGACATACGCTACTCCACGCACACTTCCGGAAAACGCCTCGGCAGCCGTGTTCCTGCGGCAAAAACGAGCGCAGCAACCTGGACGGCGACACGGAAGTTTCATCCGAGCCGCGCTCGGTTACGATCGAGTAGTGTGACGTGGCAGTCCTTGATAGGAGCTTTGTCGATGAATCGCATTTCGTTCTATTTGGGCATCGCGCTTATTATCGTCGGTCTTGCTACCTGGTATCTACGGCCATCGAGCCAACCCGGGAAATTCAAGATCAGCCTCGGCGGCATGACGATCGAGGTTGACGTGCCGGCCTTCTTCATCGTCGCTGTTGGTGTCGTGCTCATGTATATCAGCCCGACCTTCCCGGACCCCGTCAAACCGCCCGGCCCTCCGGTGCCCCAGATCCCGGAATACGATTCCGGCTTTGTCGACGGCGGCAAGAACAGGTCCACCAGGGATTACTGCGATCCGCAATGGGAAGCTTATAAAAAGCAATACCCGGATTTCACGATCGAGAAGATTGAATTGCCGGAAGAGACTCGTGCGGTCGACAAGAGCATCACGGAGCTCCGGGTCCAACAGTATAGGTATCGCTGCAAATTCGTAGCGAGTCGGCAATGACGCCGTCCGTCTGATAGACGCGGAAGGTATCCTGCCAGCAGATGTCAGCTGGAGCCGGAAGTCTTCCCCATAGGTGCCTTGCCAACGGGCACATCAACTCATTTGCTCGCGGCGGATTGCTTCCGTCCCGCTTTCGTCAGCGCGTAGACGCTCGAATTCGGCATGCCAATGTGGGCGTTGATCGAGGTATTCAGCACAATCGATGCCGGGTTAGCGAGAAGCTGCAACAGAGCCTGGATCAGAAAACACGGCCCCTTCAAATTGACCGCCACCGAGCGGTCGAAGCCAGCCTCGTCCCACTCAGCCAGGGGACGGAAGTCACCGATGCCGGCATTGAGGAAGATAGCGTCGAGGCCTCCGAAACTGTCCTGTATCACAGCGGCAATCTTTTTCTGAGCGGCGACGTCGCCTGCATCCGCATGGACAACTAGCACATTACCGAGTTCCCTGCGAGCAGCCTCCAGGGAGGCCAAATTGCTACCAGTGATGGCGACGCGGGCCCCTTCCTCAAGGAAGCGGCGAGCCGTCTCGAGCCCGATGCCGCTGCTGCCGCCGGTAACAAGAGTGCGCTGTTATTCAACCTGTTCATTTGTCAGTCCTCCTCCGCTAAAAAGTTGTGCCGGTCCAACGGAGAAGCGCCGCAATGCTGTTGCACCCACAACGACAGCTGCGGCGAAGTCCGCCATCTGAACTACTCTCGCTGCTTTCCGATAGTTTCCTGGGGGCGATCGATCGACCTCGATGCCTTCGGTCGGAATC
>NZ_JBUYEN020000042.1:0-61773 GCF_055229415.2 Bradyrhizobium sp. Leo114
CGTCACACCATCAATGTGAGGGACGACCGCCCGCCCTCCAAGCAAGCCGCGCGCAGCGCGCCACCCATAGCGCCGTAGCAAGCGCGGCTTGCTTGGAGGGCAGACCGCGGCCCGTTACCCCATCTACAAATCACTCCGCCGCTTTCGCTGTTTTGCCGAACATCCGCGTCGGCGCTGGGAAGCCGCAGGAGGTGCCGTCGGTGATCTTCACCTGGTCTTCCCACGGCAGGCGGAAGTTACCTGCGACCATGTCCTGCATGAACGTGTAGGGACAATCCATCGCGCCGCCCTTCACCGCGACATAGCCGCGGTGCCAGAGCTGATAGATATTGTTCTCGACGCCCCAGTTGATCCGCGCCTCGCGTACCAGGTCAGGGCGCACCTCGGCGGTGATGATCTCGTCCGCGCGGCCGGTGGTGCCGTGGGCGATGATGGTGCCGTCAAAATTGACGATCATGCCTTCGCCCATGGAATCGAACGAGCCATCGGAGCCGCACATGCAGACATTGGCCGTCACCATCAGATTCTGGAACGCGTTGGCCTGATTCGTAAAACGCCAGCTCTCGCGGATCGGCGCGGTGTAACCGGCGGTGCGGATCATGATCTCCGCGCCCTTGTAGGCGCATTCGCGCGCCATCTCGGGGAACATGCCGTCATGGCAGATGATGAGAGCGATCTTGGCGCCCTTCGGTCCCTCGATCACGGGAATGCCGATGTCGCCGGGCTCCCACGGCTCGACCGGAATCCAGGGATGGAATTTGCGATAGTAAAGCTTGATATCGCCGTGGTCGTCGATGATCAGGCCTGAATTGTAAGGGTTGCCGTCGGGGTTGTACTCCATGATGGAGAAGCAGCCCCAGATTTTGTTGTCGATGCAGGCCCGCTTGAAAGCGGCGACCTCCGGCCCATCGAGCCGGCTCATGATCTCGGGATTGGTGTCCATCGACAGGCCGTGCAGCGAGTATTCCGGAAACACGACGAGGTCCATCGTGGACAGATTGCGCCGCGCCTTGCCGACCATCCAGACGATCTTCTCGGTCTGCTTCGCCAGATCGACTTTGGTCGCCACGATCGGCAATTGCAGTTGAACAAGCCCGATCACGACGCCGTTGGGTGATTTATTGAGGCCGCCAAGTCCGTTCATGTCGAACTCCCTGTTCAGTGCTGGTCGTTTCTGGGATTAAGCGAAGAAAATCCGATTTCTGTTTGCATCGAAAGACTATTTTTCAGGCGCCGCCATTGCCTCGAATTCCTCCATCGTCGGCGTCAGCATCTCGAAGCGGTCGCGGATGGTGGCGCAGGTGTTGCCGCCAAGACGTGCGATCGCGTCGAGTCTGGCCGGATCGATGTACAGGCGCTCGGCATCGATCACCTCGCGCTGATAATGTGCAAAGACAATCTCGCCGAGAATGATCTGGCGGGATTTTCCCAGTTCCAGCGTGACATGGCGGCGGCATTCGAAGGCAGCGGGAGCCTCCTTGATCCAGGGCGAGGCCACAGCAGTGCCCGGCATCGCCGTCAACCCCGCGGCCCTGAGCTCGTCGTGGCCGGCCGCAAACGGCACTGCGCAGACATGCATCGCTTCCGCAATCGCGTGCGCGACGATGTTAACGGTGAAGACTTCGGTCAGGCGGATGTTCAGTGCGGTGTCCTTGAACGACATATCGGGATGGTTTTCCACCCCGAGCGCGAGGATCGGCGGGTCCGCGGAGAGGCAGTTGAAGAAACTGAACGGCGCGGCATTGATGCGCCCCATTGGATCGACTGTCGTTACCAGCGCGATCGGCCGCGGCACCACGGTGCCGATCATCAGTTTGTAGCGCTCGCGCGCCGACAATTTGCGGAAGTCGAAGGTGACTTCGTCCGGAGCCGGGATCGCGTCCATCGCTCAGGCCTCGATCGCCGGCGCCCCGGCATGCGCCTGCAGGAAGCGCTCTTCCCACCAGGAGAACAGGATGTCGCGCAACGCCGCCGCGTCGTCATCACCGTAGATGTCGGTGAGTTTGACCGCGTCGAACATCGCGATTTCCTCCGCGGTCAGTGTGATCGGAAGTTCGGTGAGCACGATCGGCGTGTTCGGAAACTCCGGCTTGTAGTCGGGATCCCGCCGCAAGGCGCGGTCGCTCTTGATGATCGGGTTCCTGAAATCCTTGGGCGTTCGCTGGCTCGCGAGCACGGGCGTCTTCGGCACGTTGGCGAGATCGGCTTCGGTCGCCTCGAACACCGTGAGCTTCAGCGGCTTCAGCGCAAAGTTGCTGGTCTTCATCACGTCGGCGCCGCAGACATTGGGGACCGCCAGCACATCCATCAGTGCCAGCAGGTCGACATAGTCGCCGGGCTTGGTGGTCTGACGGGTCATGTAGGCATGGCCGTCGGCGTCGACGCCGGTGCACATGAACAGGTTGAAGGAATCGTGCACGTCGTCGGGCGTCAGCCCATATTCGCGCTGCGCTTCCGCCTGGATGTCGTGGCAATTGGTGTGAACGGCAAAGCCGTAGGCCGCTTCATAGACATAGGCGCTGCAGCGCGGGAACAGCACGTCATTGCGGCCGACGGTGTCCTCCAGAATATAGAGCATCGCGCGCTCGCGTGGCGGCGCCGACCACATGAAGGTGCCTTTGGTCGGATGAAAGCCGTGCACGGTGCGGGTGCGGCCGCAATGCATGAACTCCTTGTAGTCATGCAGGTTGAAGCAGTTGAAGTCGGCGCACTGGCCGCCTTCGACCTGCTCGATGCGCAGGATCTGCCCCTTCAACAATTCGATCGCCTTGCCGGTGCCCGGCTCGAGTAGCCATTCCGATATGATCTTGCGCGTGGTCATCGCGAGCTTCTCGCGGTCTCGGCCTTCCGGTTGGCGGCGTATTCGCGCAGCGCGAGACGGACCAGCGCCGCGCGATCACGCGCCACACCCTGCGCGATGGTGCGGTCCATCAGTTCAAGCTGTTGCTGGTTCAATCGTAACTTAACGACTGTTTCCTTCATGGCATTCCCTCCGCAGCGATCCGAGATAGTAAAATCCTGTATACAGAATTACACCCAATCGGATATCGAGCTGCAGTTATCCTGCGTTTTGCCGCGCATTCGAAGCGCAAACTTTGAGCGTCGTGCTGCCGTTTATTCGAGCGCATCGACCAATATTGCCGCATCCTGTGTACGAAATGCCGAACTATCGTATGCGCAATCGCGGACGCATTCTCGTCCGACGGCGCATGCGGATTTCGGATGAGCAAGAAATCGACCCGCGTTGATGTTGCCTGCCAGGCGCTGCGCCAGGCGATCATCGAGCAGGCGTTGCCGCCGGGCACGAAGCTGCCGGAGGACGAGCTCGGTGCTCAGTTTCACATGAGCCGCACGCTGGTGCGCGCAGCCTTGGCGCAGCTTCAATCGGAAGGTCTGGTCGATGCGCCGCCGCGGCGCACCGCCACCACGGCCAAGCCGACGCTGGAGGAGGCGAGGGAAGTCTTCGAGGTCCGCCGCACGCTCGAACGCGAAGTGGTGCGGCTGGTGATCGCGCGCTGGCGGCCGGAATTCGGCGCCGAGCTCGAAGGGCATGTCCGCAAGGAAGAAGCTGCGCGCAAGGCTGGCGAAGCGAGAGTCTCCATCCGCCTCGCCGGCGAATTCCATGTCAAGCTTGGCGAGCTCGCGGGCAACAGTCTGTTCCGCCGCTATCTCGGCGAAGTGGTATCGCGCTGCTCGTTGATCCTGGCGCTGTACGGCCGGCCGCATTCCGCCGACTGCGCCGTCAACGAACATCGCGAAATCGTGGCTGCGCTGCGCAGCCGCAATGCCGAGGTTGCGATCGAGCTGATGGACCATCACCTCGGCGCGGTCGAGCACAGGGCGCTGCTCGATCAGGATCGCGATGCGCAATTCGATCTCGGCGCGGTGCTGTCTCGCTACACGGAAGCGGCGGAGACCGGCAGCGGATCCAAGATCGCGCGCCTGCCGCGGCGCAAGGCACGGGCCGCGAAATGACCGGGGACAGGATTTCATCACCAGTATCACAGCCGCGCCAATGGTTCGGCGATCAAGGAGAGTATCAATGACCACGCCTCCACTTTCCCGCCGCACCTTTCTCGCTGGCGCCGCCGCAAGTCCCCTCGTTCTCTCCGCTCTCGGCCAGCCGGCGCGCGCCGCTGAGCTCACGGTCGGCATCATCTATGTCGGCTCTCGCCAGGACTATGGCTGGAACCAGGCCCACGCGGTCGCCGCCAAGGCGCTCAAGGATGTGCCGGGCGTGAAGGTCGTCGAAGAAGAGAAGGTGCCGGAGACCGTGGCGGTTGCGAAAACCATGGAGTCGATGATCAACATCGACGGTGCGACGCTGCTGTTCCCGACGTCGTTCGGCTACTTCAACCCGTTCATGGTCGATGCGGCGAAGAAGTATCCGAAGGTCGAATTCCGCCATCCGACCTCGCTCTGGCAGGCCGACAAGCATCCCGCCAACGCCGGTGGCTATTTCTGCTATCTCGATCAGGGCCATTATGTGAACGGCATTGCCGCGGGCCTGTCCACCAAGGCCAACAAGATCGGCTATATCGCCGCAAAGCCGATCCCCCTGGTGCTCCGCAACGTCAACTCGTTCATGCTCGGCGCGCGCAAGGTTAATCCCGATGTCACGGTGCAGCTCATCATCACCGGCGACTGGGCGTTGCCGGTGCGCGAGGCGGAAGCGGCCAACGCGCTGGTCGACGCCGGCTGCGACATCATCGCCTGCCACATCGACAGCCCGAAGGTGGTGATCGAGACCGCCGAAAAGCGCGGCGTGAAGAGCTGCGGCCATAACGCCAACCAGGCGGATCTCGCGCCCAAGGGATTCATCACCGGCGCGGAGCTGAAATGGGAGACGGTCTACAAGAGCTTTGCCGGCATGATCGCCAAGGGCGAGAAGCTGCCGAACATGGTGATCGGCGGCTACGACAAGGACATGGTGGTGAGTTCGCCGTTCGGAGCCGGCTGCAGCGAAGCCGGCCGCAATGCCGCCACCGCCGCAATCGCCGAGCTGAAGGCCGGCAAGCCGATCTTCGTCGCCGGCGTGAAGAGCAATACCGGCAAGGTCATCACCTCCAAGGACACCGGGCTCTATGATCCCGCATTGGAGACGACCGACTATCTGGTCGAGGGAGTTGTCGGTACGGTCTGAGGTCCCTGAGGCCGGCCGTGCTGGCGCAGGCCGGGTAGCTTCGGCGGCCATTTCCGCACGATTTGGAGCTGCGGGGATAAAAATTCTTCCCTGAGCCGGCGTCGGGGAACGCGCTTCCAAGTCGCTGCCGCAAAAGACATTTCGCTACCATTGCTTCCTGGCTGCAATTGACGACATTTGAGGTCGGTTTCAATGGAAGCGGCCATGAGCAATCCCGGATTTGATGCGTTTGGCGAGCCGATGACGGCTGAGAGCGTTCGCGCCCCTGGACGTGCGTCCTCCTGGCTGCTGCGTGCCGGCACCAGCGCGTTCTGGCTGCTCGTTGCTGGCATCGTGATCGCCCGCGCCGCCTATTTTGAGGCTGGCGTCTTCAATTTCGACCGCGCCGTTGCCTGGGCGCAGGGCCTGTTCGCAGCCCTCTGACCTCAGATCCGGTCACTCTCCTTCGTATAGCCGAAAGCCCCGCGCCGCCCGCCATGGGCACCATGGACCGGCCGCGTCAGTCCGGGTTATCCTTGTCACGGAATATAACTTCTCGTGACTGGGGACATCGGAGAATATATTAGCCAAAACATCACGGTAGGCGCATAAATTATTCCCCGATAGGGAGTGCCACCGTGGCTGATAATACCAATGGTATCAAGGAAACAGCAGGGCGTCCCAGCGCCGTCGCCCGCACATTTAGCCTTCTTCCCGGCATCGTGCTGTGCGGCGCGATCACGATCGTCGCGGTCGGCGTCCAGCATCTGGAGGAACGGGCCTTCGACCATCCCTATGTGGAAGCCCTGGTGATCGCGATCCTCCTGGGAATGGCGATCCGCACCGCCTGGAATCCGTCCGAGCGATGGCGCTCGGGGATCGCCTTCAGCGCCAAGCAACTGCTCGAAGTCGCCGTCGTGCTGCTGGGGGCCTCGATCAGCTTCGCCGCGATTGCGGCGTCCGGCCTGGCGCTGATCGGCGCGATCGCAGGGACAGTCGCGATCATGCTGGCGCTCAGTTTTGGGGTCAGCCGCGTGCTGGGCCTGCCGACCAAGCTGTCGATCCTGATCGCGTGTGGCAATTCGATCTGCGGGAATTCGGCAATCGCGGCCGTTGCCCCCGTGATCGACGCCCACAGCGACGACATCGCCTCGTCGATCTCATTCACCGCCATTCTCGGCGTGCTGATGGTGCTGGGATTGCCCTTGCTGATCCCGCTCCTGGGATTGACGGCGACGCAATACGGCATCCTGGCCGGACTTACCGTCTATGCCGTTCCCCAGGTGCTTGCCGCCACCGTGCCTGCCGGCATCGTCAGCACGCAGATCGGGACGCTGGTGAAACTGGTGCGCGTGCTGATGCTGGGACCGATCGTGATCGGCCTTTCGCTATTTGTTGCCAGCCGCCGCACGAACGAGAAGGCGGCATCGATCAGTCCGTTCAAACTCGTGCCCTGGTTCATCATCGGCTTTCTGGTCCTTGCTGCGCTCCGATCGTTCGAACTCGTTCCGGATGCCGTGGTCCCCTTGGTGACAAAGGCGGCGGTCCTGCTCACCGTCCTGTCGATGGCGGCCCTTGGCCTCGGCGTTGATATCCGCGTCATCGCCACCGTCGGAGGACGCGTGACAGCCGCGGTCACGCTGTCGCTGTTGGTGCTGCTCGCCATCAGCATCGGGCTCGTCCATCTCTTCAGATGAGGGCTGCGTCCGGGAGTGCACGATCTCGAATTGTACACAATGGCACGGCGCTTGCTTAATCCCCGATCAGGAATTCTCTTGTTCGGGGCACGCACGTCATGGCGAACTCAAGCGATCCTTTGGGGAAGATCGTCGCGGAGCCGGAGCCGATCGCGCTCGACTGGACCAAGACCGCGCTCGTCATCATCGACATGCAGCGCGATTTCATGGAGCCCGGCGGCTTCGGTGAAACGCTCGGCAATGACGTCAGCCAGCTTGCGCGCGCCGTGAAGCCGATCGGCGCGTTGCTGTCGGCGGCGCGCGATGCCGGCATGCTGGTGATCCATACCCGCGAAGGGCATCTGCCCGACCTTTCCGACGCGCCGCCCGCCAAGGTCGAGCGTGGCGCGCCATCCTTGCGCATCGGCGATCCCGGTCCGATGGGCCGCATCCTCATCCGCGGCGAGGCCGGCCACGACATCATCCCCGAGCTCTATCCGCTCGACAGCGAGATCGTGATCGACAAGCCCGGCAAGGGCGCGTTCTACGCGACCGAGATGGGCGATGTGCTGCAGAAATACGGCATCGATAATCTCTTGGTGTGTGGCGTCACCACCGAGGTCTGCGTCAACACCACCGTGCGCGAGGCCAATGACCGCGGCTATCGCTGCGTCGTTATCTCCGACGGCTGCGCATCCTATTTTCCCGAATTTCACGAGATGGGCCTGAAGATGATCAAGGCCCAGGGCGGCATCTTCGGCTGGGTCGCGAGCTCAGCGGCGGTATTGGAGGCCTTGAAGATTGGCTGACCCTCATGGTGAGGAGCGCGTAGCGCGTCTCGAACCATGAGGCCCGGCTGGTGGCCTCATCCTTCGAGATGCTTGCTCCGCAAGCTCCTCAGGATGAGGGGATGCAGCGGCGGCGCGGCCACGAAGTCATCCACCCTTGACCGCACCCGCAGTAAGCCCGGCGACGATCTGGCGCTGGGCGAACACCGTGAGCAGCAGCACCGGGAAGGTCACGAGCAGCGCCGCGGCGGCGAGCGGACCCCAGCTCAACTGGTCGAACGAGATCATGTTGTAGACGGCAACCGGTAACGTGCGCGTCTCGCGTCCCGCCAGCACGATGCCGAACACGAAATTGTTCCAGGAGAAGATCACCGCAAGGATGAAGGCAACGGCAAGTCCGGGGCGCGCGATCGGCAGCGCGACGTGACGGAACACCTGCCAGCGCGTGGCGCCATCGATCCGTGCGGCTTCCTCGAGTTCCAGCGGCGTTGTCTCGAAATAGCCGATCATGATCCAGATCACGATCGGCACGGTGACCACGAGATGGATGATGATCTGCGGCACCAGCGTGCCGAGCAGTCCCAGCCATTGGAACAGCAGAAACAGCGGGATCAGATACGACAGCCCCGGCGTGATGCGCGCGATCAGGATCACGATCGCCGATTTATGCGCCGCCATCCGCGCGATGCCGTAGCCGGCGGGCACGCCGACCAGCATCGCCAGCAGCGTCGCGCCGCCCGTTACGATGAGGCTGTTGAAGAAATAGGTCAGGAAGCGGTTGGAGGCGAGCACCTCGGTATAGTTCTTCCAGGCGAACTGCTCGGGGATGAACACCGGCGGATAGGCGGCGTTGTCGATCTCGTACTTCAGCGACAGCGAGATCATCCAGAGGAAGAACAGGATCGCCGGCGACACGATCACGAACACCGAGAACCAGAGGCCAATCTGGCCCAGCAGTTGGCGCGGGCTCATGCGCCGCCTCCGATCTCGGTCCACAGCATCCGCTTGCGCAAGTAGAGCAGCACCGCCGCGAGCAGCACGATCAAGAGGAAGAACACCACCGCGATCGCCGAGCCGTAGCCCAAATCGTAATACACGAAGGCGACGCTGTAGAGATAGAGATTGATGGTCTCCGAGGCAGAGCCGGGGCCGCCTTGCGTGATCGCGAAGATGATGTCGAAACTCTTCACCGCGTCGATCATGCGGATCATCCCAGCGATGAACAGGAACGGCATGATCAGCGGCAGCGTGATGTAGCGGAACATCTGCCAGAAGCCGGCGCCGTCGATCTCCGCGCTCTCATAGGGCTCGGTCGGGATCGCGGCGAGGCCGCCGAGCACGATCAGCATCACCAGCGGCGTCCATTGCCAGGTCTCGACCAGCACCAGCGATGGAATGACGGTCGCGGGATTGAACACCCAGAGCTGGGGCGGCAGGCCGACCAGCGACAAGAGATAGTTGAGCACGCCGAGCTGCGGGTGGAACATCATGGTCCAGACCAGCGCGATCGCCACGGGCGTGGCCATCATCGGCATGATGAAGACGCCGCGCAGGAAGCCGCGCCCGGCAAAGCGCTGGTGGAACACCACGGCCGCGAGCGTGCCGAAGATCAGCGGCAATATCACCGACAGCGCGGTGTAGATGATGGTGTGTCCGACCGCCTCGACGAAACGCGGATCGTTCGGCAAGCGCAGATAATTGGCAAAGCCGACGAAGGTGGTGGGCGAGCCGACCTTCCACTCGTTGAAGCTCATCCAGATCGTGAACAGCCAGGGAAACACGATCACGGCCAGTACGACGATGAGCGCCGGCAGCACGAAAGGCCAGTAGGTGGGGCGATGCCATTCCTGCTCCGGCGCGGCGGAGGTTTCCGTCGCGGCCGGAGTCGTCTCGGTTATCGTGCTCACGCTTTTTCGCTGCGTTCCAGGATGGGCCGGAATTGCTCGTGCGCCTTCTTCAACTCCGTCGCGGGATCGGCGCCGGAGAGCGTCGCGGTGAGCGCCGCGCCGACGATGTCGCGGAATTCGGCGACGGGGATGATGACGGGCAGTCCGAGCTTGCTGATCTTGGCGGAGTCGACGACCGACTTCAGCCATTCCTGAGTCTTCACACCCTTGGCGACATCAGGGTCGTTTACGATCGAATTGCGGAACGGCACGCCGCCGCCGGCCTGCAGCAATCGCGCAGCCTGCGTCCTGGAGACCACCCATTGGCACAACAGATAGGCGGCTTCCTTGTTCTTGCTCGCCGCGGCGATGCCGATGCCGTCGCCATAGGTCGAGGAAAACGCGCCCTTGGGGCCGGCGGGCACGAGGGTGTAGCCGACCTTGCCGACGACGCGCGAGGCGGTCGGGTCTTCCAGCGGCGGCGCCCAGCCGTCGGCATCGATCCACATCGCGGACCTGCCTTGCGTGAACGAGGCCATCGATTCCATCCAGTTGAAGCCGGCGACGCCTGGAGGCGCCGATTTGGTGAGCAGCCGTTGGTACAGCTTGGTGGCTTCGATCGCCTCGGGGCCGTCGGTCAGGATGTTGCCCTTGCTGTCGAGGAATTCGCCACCATAGTTGAGGTAGAAGTTGGTCCACATCGCCATGTTGGCGTTGCGCAGGCCGCGCCCGACAAAACCGAAGGTGCCTTCCTTGGGGTCGGTGAGCTTCTCGGCGGCCACCACCATCTCGTCCAGCGTCTTCGGCACCTCGACGCCTTTCTTCTGGAACAGCTCCTTGTTGTAATAGAGGATGAAATAGTCGACCGACCACGGCAGCGACAGCATCTGGCCCTTGTCGTTCTTGGCGTATTGCTGTCCGGCGGCGGAGAAATCGCTTTCGACCAGATCGGGCGGAGTGAAATTCGGGTCCTTCAAATAGCCGGAGAGATCGGCGAGCCAGCCGCCCTTCTCGAATTGCCGCTTCTGCACGTGATAGCTCAGATGCACGACGTCGAAGCTCGGCTTGCCCGAAGCGAGCTCGATGACGCATTTCTGGCGCTGCTGCTGCTCGGGGATCTGCTCGGACTCGACCTGGATGCCGGTGAGCGCGGTGAATTCCTTGATGTATTTTTGCAGATTGTCGCCGCGCGGCCCCTTGGCGAGGATCACCTCGAGCTTGGTGCCGTTATATTTCTTCCAGTCGATGTCGGCGCGCGCCGGAAATCCGGTGAGGCTGAGCGCGCCGGCCGCAGCCGTGCCGGCCAAAAGCTGCCGGCGCGAGATCTGGTGATCCGTCATAATTCTCTCCCTGCTCGTTTTTTGTTTGGGAGAGATACTAGCGTCTGCGCGGGCTCTGCCTAGCCCTAATGTGCGCGACAATACACTACAATTGTCGCGCGAGTGGTTGGTCGATTATGCCTTGACGAAAGCAAGCAACGTGCCGTTGCCCGCCGCAGGCGGTACGCAGATCGCGCCCGCACTGTGTACGCCGATCGGGCCCAGTGCCTTCTCCGCTGCACTAACATCGGCCGCGATCACCAGGCCGGCGCCGCCGCGTTCGGGCAGCGCGGCCAGCGAGACGCCGGGATAGCGTTTGCCGAGTTGGTCCTTTGTCGCGAACACGAAGTCCGCGCGGTCAGAGCCCGAGGGGACAGTGACGGCGCCATCGGCTTCGTTCCTTGTTGCGACATCGATCATCTCAGACAGATGCGCAGCATCCTTGGCCGGCTCTGATGTCACGATCAGCACTTGTCTCAGGCGTTTCGCACCGTTGGCGTGCGTCATCAATTCCGGAATCCACACCGTCTCACGGGTCTTGTGCTGGCAGGCGAAGATGCGCACGCCGCCCGGCGCCTCCGCGGTAGGCCATTGGAAGGTGCGGAATTTGGCCGCCGACAGCGAGCCATCAGGCATCGTCACCGGCCGCTCGAAATCAGTTGGGCCGATCGGCGCGTAACCACGCGCGCGGATCTCCTCGGCACCCGCAGCCGAATCGACCGCGGTGAATGCGATGCGCTCGATGCCTTCGCCGCGCTGCTCCAGGAATGCCCGCGCCGGCGCGTTGTGCTCGGTCGGGGTGAGCACGCCGAGCAGCTCGATATAGTCGGGGTCGAGCATGATGGTGTAGTTGCCGGATCCCATATGCGCGCTATGGGTGCCGCGCGGCGAAACGGTAAAGCCGAGATGCTTCCAGTTGTCGGCAGCCCGGTCGAGATCCTTCACCATGATCACGGCGTGATCGATTCCGATGACGTTCTTGAGTGACACTCTGTTGTTTCCCCGGCATGGATAGATGGCGTACTACACTAAACAGATCGATCCGGCGCCCGCAAGCCGACGTTCCCATTGGCCGCCGAGCAACGCTCGTGAAGAGATTGATGATGGAAAGAACAGATGTCCGCTGGCCCGATTCCCTATGGGCGGCAGTGACGCCCGCGGGGCCTGATCTGCCCGAATTGACCGGCGCCCGGCAGGCCGACGTGGTCGTGATCGGTGGCGGTTTCACGGGGCTGTCGACCGCGCTGCATTTGCGCGAGGCCGGCGTGGACGTGGCTGTCGTCGAGGCGATGGAGCCGGGCTGGGGCGCCTCGGGGCGCAACAACGGCCAGGTGATCCCGACCTTGTCGCGGCCCGATCCGGAGGACATCGTCGCCAAGCATCGCGCAGCCGGCGAGCGCTTTGTCGGCTTGCTGCGCGACAGCGCCTCGACGCTGTTCGACGTCGCCAGGCGATACGATATCCAGGCCGAGCAGGAGCAGGCCGGCTGGGTGCAGCCGGTGCATTCGCCCGGCCGCATCAAGATCGCCGAGCGGCGGGTGCGGCAATGGTCGAAATTCGGCGCGCCGGTCGAATTGCTGTCACGCGATCAGGTCCGCGACATGCTGGGCTCGGATGCGTGGTACGGCGGCTTCTGGAACAGGAGCGGCGGCCACATCAATCCGCTGGCGCTGGCGCGGGGGCTCGCGCGCGCCGTGCTTGATCTCGGCGGACGCATCTATGCGCGCTCTCCGGTCGAGAGTTTCGAGCGGAGGAATAACCGCTGGGTGGTGAAGACCGCCAACGGCGAGATCTCGGGCCGCGCGCTGGTGGTCGCGACCAATGCCTATAGCGGGGAGATCGTGAAATCATTGGTGCCGGAGATCGCGACCGAGGTGATGCCGGTGCTGTCCTGGCAGATGGCGACGCAACCATTGTCGGACAATATCCGCAAGTCCATCATCCCGGGACGGCAGGCGATGTCCGATACTCATGGCGAGCTCTATTTCGCGCGCTACGACGCGCGCAACCGGCTCGTCACCGGCGGCGCCGTGGTCGGCCCGGGCGACAAGGCCGCGCGGCTGAAGGCGAGGGTGGCCGAACGGCTGCAACGCTTGTGGCCGCAGATCGGCGAAATCTCCTTCGATCACGTCTGGAGCGGCTATGTCGGCATGACCACCGATTTCCTGCCGCGCTTCCACCAGCTCGGCCCCGACGCCTATGGCTGGACCGGCTGCAACGGCCGCGCAGTGGCGCTGACGATTGCGATTGGCGCCGAGTTTGCAAAGGCGGTGCAAGGCGTAGCGGTGAAAGACTTGGCGCTGCCGTTCACCGACGCGCGGCCGATTGCTGCGCATGGACTGCTGCGAAAGCTCGCGCCCTTGATGCTATTGGTCTACCGCCGCCGCGACGCGCGGGAGATCTAGAGCAGGGGAACGCTGTGCCGAGCGCGATATCCGTCAGGAGAGCATTCCTGACCTAACTCGGATATCATCCAATGTACGCCCCGGCTTGATGAGCAGCTGGCTGCCCGAGTTCCAGGCCGCAGAAATCGAGTTTGGAGCCGGCGCCTATAGAGCATCCCAAAAGCTCAAGAAATGCCGGAACGGTTGTAAGCTCACCGCGTTTGGTTGCGAAGGATTCGCCCCGCTGTTCAGCGATCCAGTCGCACGGGAATCCCGACTGCAATATCCAACTACAATCAATAACGAGGAGGCAACAGATGGCAAATCCACGTCCAGAGGATAAGTCTACTCAAGCCGCCGAGGATGCAGTTCGGCGCGTCAGCGAGAGAACTGCTGAACAGACCAGACGGATTGGAGAAACCGCGGCTGAGGCCAGTCAAGAGATGGCTCGGGCTAGCACCGATCTGCTGCGCCAAAATGCCGAGGCGGTACAGAGCGCCCTGCGGTTCGGCCTGGATATGACGACAGCGGTCATGGGCCGCTCCACCGATCAATTTGGTGGTGCACTTGGACTATCGGAGGAAGCACAACGTGCAACCGAAAGGTCGGCTCACAGCGCCGCCAGCGTCCTTCAGTCCACCACCGCAATTGCCAAAGGGATGAGCGGGATGTCGCAAGAGTATCTGGCATTCGTCCGGCACCAAATGGAGTGCAGTATGAACCGCATGAACGAATTGTGGCGCTGCCGTACTCCTCAGGATGTTCTCGCCGTCCAAAGTGATTTTGTGCGAGAAACCGTGGAGAACGCTGTGGGATGCGGCCGACGAATGGCCGACATGTCGCTCAAGGCGGCTGACGATAGCGCGAAGCGCATGGCTCAGACTATCGAACGGCGCGCCGCCTAGAGCATACTCGCCGTTTCGTGCTCGCGCGCGAAATCGCCGCCTGGAATCGAATCCAGCAGCGCCTTTGTGTAGGGATGCTTCGGGTGGCCGAACACGTCGGCGGCCAATCCCTGCTCGACGACCGCGCCATCCTTCATCACGGCGACGAGGTCGCAGATCTGCGCGGCGACGCGCAGATCGTGGGTGATGAAGATGATGGAGAGGCCGAGCCGCTGGCGCAGATCGGCCAAGAGCTTCAATACCTGCGCCTGCACGGAAACGTCGAGCGCGGAGACCGGCTCGTCCGCGACCAGCACGTCAGGCTTCAGCGCCAGTGCCCGTGCCAGCCCGATGCGCTGGCGCTGGCCGCCGGAGAATTCATGCGGGTAGCGATCGCCGGCGGACGGATCAAGCCCGACCAGTTCGAACAATTTCCTGGCTTCGGCAATCGCCGTGGCGCGCGGCGTGCCGTGGACAATGGGGCCTTGTGCCACCAACTCGGCCGCCTTGCGGCGCGGGTTGAGCGAGGCAAAGGGATCCTGGAACACCATCTGGATATGCCGGGTTTCGCGGCGGACTTGTTCGCGCGACAGTTTTGCCCAGTCCTTGCCATTGAGCACGATCGATCCGGTATCGGGATCGATCAGGCGCACGATGCAGCGCGCTAGGGTCGACTTGCCCGAGCCAGATTCACCGACGATGCCAAGCGTTGCGCCCTTGGGCAGATCGAGAGAGGTATCCTTGACCGCGGCCGTGACGCGCGCGCCACGTCCGAGGAAGCCGCCGGTGCGATAGGTCTTTGAGACGTCGGAAATGGTCAGGATGTTCTCGCTCGACAGCGGCCGTGGCGGCGGTGCTTTCAGCGGTGGTACGGCGGCAATGAGCTGCCTGGTGTAGGGATGCGCCGGATGGCTCAGCATCTGGTGAGCCGTGCCCTGTTCGACGATCCTGCCGTGCTGCATCACCACGACGCGATCTGCGATCTCGGCGACCACGCCGAAATCGTGCGTGATGAACAGCACCGCCGTCTTCTTGCGCTGCTGCAGGTCGCGGATCAGCTTCAATATCTGCGCCTGCGTGGTGACGTCGAGTGCGGTGGTCGGCTCGTCTGCGATCAGGAGCTTTGGGTCGAGCGCCAGCGCCATCGCGATCATGGCGCGCTGGCGCTGGCCGCCGGAAAGCTCATGCGGATAGGCCTTTGCGGCCAGCTTGGGATCGGGAATGCGGACGTCGGCGAGCAGCGCCAGCACGCGCGCGTTGATCTCGGCTTTCGATAGTTCGGTGTGGATCGAGAACATTTCGCCGATCTGGTCGCCGATGGTGCGCAGCGGGTTGAGCGCGGTCATCGGCTCCTGGAAGATCATGGCGATGCCGGCGCCACGCACCTCGCGCATCTCGGCCGTATCGGCGGCGCAGAGATCGCGGCTCTCGAACAGCATCCGGCCATTCTCGATTTTCACCTCGTTCGGCAATAGCCGCATGATGGTGTTCGCCATCATCGACTTGCCGGAGCCGGATTCGCCGACCACGCAGAGGATCTCGTTCGAGGCGATCGACAGCGAAATGTCCGACAGCGCATGGGGCCGGTCGGCGCCCTCCGGCAGGCGCACGCTCAACTTCTCGAGCGAAAGAATGGCGTCGCTCATCGGCTCTTCAGCCTCGGATTGAGCGCATCATTCAGCCCCTGGCCGACCAGCGATACCGCGAGCACGGTGACGAGAATGGCGATCCCAGGGATCGCCGAGACGTACCACTGCACGCGCAGCACGTCGCGGCCGAGCCCGATCAGATTGCCCCACGAGGCGACATTGGGATCGGATAGTCTGAGGAAAGCGAGCGCGCTCTCCAGGAGGATCGCGACCGCCATCACGACGCTGGCATAGACGATGACCGGCGGCAGCGCATTGGGCAGAATCTCGCCGAGGATGATCTTGATGTCCCGCATCCCCAGCGTCTTGCCGGCCTGGACGAACTCGCGGTTGCGCAGTGAGAGGAACTCGGCACGGGTCAATCGCGCCGGCGCCGGCCAGGATACGACGCCGACCGCAATGGTGACGGTCGTCAGCGTCGAGCCGAACACCGCGACCAGCACCAGCAGCAGCACGAAATTCGGCAGGGTCTGGAATGCCTCTGTGATCCGCATCAGGACATTGTCGACCCAGCCGCCATAATAGCCGGCAAAGGCGCCGACCAGGATCCCGATCAGGATCGCGATCGCCGTCGCGACGCCGCCGATCAGAAGCGAGATCCGCGCGCCGTAGAAAATTTGCGCGGCGATATCGCGCCCGGAATTGTCGGTGCCGAGCAGGAAACGCGGGTTGGAGAACGGCCAGATCAGCGGGCGCCCTGCGAGCGACAGCGGATCGCGCGGATAGAGGAAGCCGGCGCTGATCGCCATCGCGATCACGACGAGCAGCAGGACCAGGCCGATCACCGCGGCGGGGCTGCGGAAATAGCGTTTCAGCACGTCCATGTCAGCTATCCGCCGAGATCCGCGGATCGAGCCGCGCATAGAGGAGGTCGGTCACGAAGTTGACCACGATCACGAGCAGGGCCGAGACGAAGACGATGCCGAGCAGCGTATTGAGGTCACGCTGCACCACGGATTCGTAGGCCAGCCGCCCGAGGCCCGGGAGCGAGAACACGCTTTCGACGACGACCGAGCCGCCGAGCATGGTGCCGGCCTGCAACCCGATCAGCGTCACCATCGGCAGCAGGGCATTGCGCAGCACATGCCGTGTCACGACGTGGGTCTCGTCCAGGCCTTTGGCGCGGGCGGTGCGGACGAAATCGAGGTTGAGCACCTCAAGCATCGAGGCGCGCATGATGCGCAGGTAAATGGCAAGGAAGATCAGCCCGAGCGTCAAGGTGGGCAGCATGAGGTGCCTTGCGATGTCGAGCACGCGCCAGATGCCGGTCTGCACGGTGCCGATATCCTCGAAACCGCCCGACGGCAGCCATTGCAGGTAGACCGAGAACACCACAATTGCCATTAGGCCGAACCAGAACGACGGCGTTGCATAGAAGATCAAGCCGAGCGTCGAAATCAGCGTATCCGGCCAGCGGTTGACGCCGCGCGCGGCGATCACGCCGAACACGAGGCCGAAGAAGAACGCGAACGACAGCGACGCCGTCATCAGGAGGATGGTCGGCGGCAGCCGCTCCAGGATCACGGAGGCGACCGGCTTGCCATAGATCGAGGAGAAACCGAGATCGAGCCGGACCAGGCGCCAGAGATAGTTGGCGAGCTGCATCGGGATTGACAGGTCGAGCCCGTAGAACTGGCGCAATTCGCGCGCAGTCGCGGCGTCGCCGCCGCCCATTTGCGCCATCAGCGCGTCGACGGTGTCGCCCGGCGCCATCTGCAGCAGCAGGAAGACGCCAATCAGGATCAGGAACAGGGTCGGGATCGAGGCGGCGAGCCGCCGCCCCGCAAGGCTCAAGATGCGCATGGTCTCATCTTGACGTATTGAGGATCACGCGGAAAGCCAAAGATCGTGCCAGCTCGACGAGCCCCAGCGGGGCGTGTTTGAGTGGTTGCGGGCTTTTGCCGTGATGACTGTGACGAAGATCTGCTCGATCGGCATCCAGACCGGCAGTTCCGTATTCACTTCCTTGACGAACTCGGCATAGAGCGCCTTGCGCTTGACCGGATCGACCTCGGTGGCCGCATCGTCGATGGTCTTGTCGACTGTCTTGTTTTCCCAGTCCCATTGATTGGTCCAGGGCGCGCCCTTGGGCTGGCCGGATCGATACCAGACCGTGGTCGATACCGCGGGATCGTTGCGGTACTGGTGCCAGCCGGTGGCGAGGTCGAAGGCGTGGTCGTCGTAAACCTGCTTCAGGAACCCGCCGCCGTCATTGCGCACGATCTCCACGGGGATGCCGATCTCCTGCAGCGATTGCTGGATGAAGGTCGACCACAGCGAGATGTCCTCGCCCCACGGTGCGGGCAACAGCCGGAGCGAGAAGCGCGTGCCGCCGGGGCCCGGCTTGTAGCCGGCTTCATTGAGCAGCGCGACCGCCTTGGCCTTGTCGTAAGGATATTGCGGCGTGTCCGCACCCGGATAGAAGTCGGTCGAGGTCGAGGGGATCGGGCCGGTGCCGAGCTTGGCGAAATCGCCGAGGAAGTTGTCGATGAAGAACGGCACGTTGATCGCATGCGCGATGGCGCGGCGGACGCGGATGTCGGAAAGTTCCTTGCGGCGGAAGTTGAACTCGATCGTGTTGGTGCGCGCGTTGCCCTCGTTGCCCTTGGTGGAGACGATGAAGCGCTTGTCCTTCCCAAGCCGCGCCATGTCCGAGATCGTGAGCCCGGAGAACGGGCTGTAGTGCAGTTCGCCGGCCTCCATCTGCGCCGCGGCGGCGGCGCGGTCGGTGATCACCTTCCAGACGATGCGGTCGAGATAGGGCGCGTTCGGCCGCCAGTAGTCGGGATTGCGGTCGGCGATGATGTATTGCCCGCGCTCATATCTGACGAACTTGAACGGGCCGGTGCCGACTGGCGCCAGGTTGGTCGGGTTCTGACGAATGTCGCCATTCTCATAGAGGTGCTTGGCTGAGACGTAGCCGAGGTCCGGCAGGGCGCGCAGCAGCAGGTTGAGCGGCATCGGCCGCTCGTAGCGGAAAATCGCGGTCTGCGGATCGGGCGTGTCGACGGCGGTCAGGAACAGTTGCAGCGTCGAGCCGTAGTTCAGGATCTTCTTCCACATGTTCATCGCGGTGAACGCGACGTCGTCAGAGGTGAACGGCTTGCCGTCGTGCCAGGTGATGCCCTTGCGTAATTTGAAGGTGACCGTCTTGCCGTCGGGGGTGGCTTCCCAACTCTCGGCGAGCACGCCGACCGGCTTGCCGTCGGCGTCGAGGTCGACCAGGTTCTCCTGGATCTTGCCGCCGATGATGTAGACGCCGGTCGAGGCCTGCAGGCTCGGATTGAGCTGGCGCTGCTCGGCGCCGTAGTGGACGTTGAACACGCCGCCCTTGCGCGGCGTCTCCTGCGCAAATGCCCGCATCGGGTTGATGACGTTGGCGGCGATGGCGGCCGACGTCAGAAGTGCGGTGCGGCGGTTGATCTCGAGGCGGGCCAAATCCATACAAGGTCTCCAGAAAGTAGCGTCGGGCAGCGCGCGGCGTGGGGCCGCAGGCCGTCTTTAGCCGATGTTGTGTGGGGAGGGGAACCCCAGGTCATTTTCTCAATTGCCGCGCAATCTGAACGATCATTGTCCTGGCCCCACACCAGACCGGCGTTGTCGGCTGCGGCTCAGTGAGGCGAGCTTCGGCAGGGACCGCGAATCACTGAGTGCGAATCTGCAGCGGAAAAATAGGGGTCGGCAGGGTGCCGGCTGGCCCGTTCGCGGGCGTATGGAGGGGCTGTCTGAGGCGGTGGCGAGCCTCGACCAGCCAAAAAACCCGGGAAAAACGCAGGATTCCGGTGTATCAGCGGCGATATAGCTGTGAAGAATGCTGAAAACCCTGTTTTTTTAGCCAGTTTCCGCCATAACGTGCCGTTTCCAGAATCAATGGAGCAACCATGGCTACCCAACTGTCGAAGTCGCAACTGATCGAGAAGATCGCGACCACCACCGAACTCTCCAAGCGCGACGTCAAGAACGTGATGGATACCCTCACGGACGTCGGTCATAAGGAGCTGAAGAAGAACGGCGTGTTCCTCGTCCCCGGCTTCGCGAAGTTCGTGGTGATCAAGAAGCCCGCGACCAAGGCGCGCAAGGGCATCAACCCCTTCACCGGCGAAGAGACGGTGTTCAAGGCCAAGCCGGCCCGCAAGGTCGTCCGGGCTCGCCCGGTCAAGGCCGCCAAGGACGCGGTCTAAGGCAAAAGGCCTCCGGAAGCGGGGGCCTTTTTGCTATGAAGCGCGCCCGGCGTTCGCGTGAGGCCTGACCCTCTATCCCTCCGCAACGCGGGGCGCGGCAATCAGCGCTCGTGGGAACAAGCCATCAAAACGAAAGCCCCACGAGCAGGGCCATGCAGGCCAGGTGGCCCGCGACGATGAGCGCAAGATGAAGAGGACCGGGCATCCGACGTCTCCTCGCTTTACGACACCTCTCCCGCTTGCGGGAGAGGTCGGCGCTTAGCGCCGGGTGAGAGCTCTCTCCTCACGGATGGTCCCATCGTGGAGACACCCTCAGCCCAATGTTCTCCCGCAAGCGGGAGAGGGGGCGCAGCGTCCATCGCGGCGGCACCAACCGCCCTTTCAAGAGACAATCAATTCAGACTGGCGCCCGCGGTGAAGCTGCGATCGACGGCTTTGCCGACGTCGATCGTCTTCGACAGGATGCCGTAGCGTGTGGCGCGGTCGGAGGCTTCCTGCACTTCCTTGACCACGTTCTCGTCGATTGCGATCGGGCTGGTCTTCTGCGCGGTATAGGCGCTCAGCAGCACGTCCTCCGGAAGTTTGGTCAGCTCGGCCGTGTTCTTCGCATAGTCGGCGAGATGATCGAGCGACCACAGCCGTGCCTTGTTCAGTCGCTGCAGCAGGTCCTGGACCGCGGCGCGCTTGGTGGCGATAGCGTTATCGGAGGCGACAATGAAGGTGATCGTCGGCGTCAGGCCTTGGCCGTCGGCAACGACGCGTGCTTTGTCCCTCAGCGTCGCAAACGAAATATAGGGCTCCCACACCGCCCAGGCGTCGATCGATCCCGCAAGCAGTGCGATCTTGGCATCGACCGGGCCGAGCGGCGCGAACGCCGCGTCCTCGAGCTTGTAGCCGGATTTCTCCAGCGTCGCGTCGATCAGGAATTGCCCCCAGCCGCCTCGCGTGCCGGCGAGACGCTTGCCCCTGAGATCAGCCGCGGTCTTGATCGGCGAATCCTCGCGCACCAGGATGGCTTGCGTCCTGGCGTCGGACCGCGTGCCACCGATCGCCTTGATCGGCGCACCCGATGCATAGACCGACAGGAAGGAGAGGTCGCCGGTATAGCCGACGTCGAGCGCGCCCGCGTTCAAGGCTTCGAGGATCGGCGCGGCCGCAGGAAATTCCGACCACTCGATCTTGTAGGGCGGATTCTTTCCGAAACCTGAGATGTCGAGCAGCGAACGGTTGCCGCCCTTCTGGTCGCCGACCCGCAACACGATTGCGTCGTCGGCCAGCGCTGCGAGGACTGAGGAAAGGGTGATTGCGGTAGCGACGAATGCAGTCGCCAGCTTGCGCGTAACGGAGTGAAAGCGAGTGAGCCTGCGCATGTCCATCTCTTTTGTGATTTCATTCGCCCATTGCGCAGAGAGCACATGAGCGTTCCATCGAGTCTATGAGCGAACCCCGCGCAGTCAACGAAACGGAAATCTGTATTGGCGCAGCTGACGACAAAGAACGTCTCGTTGGGTTCCTCTGCGGAGAAGGCGCCACGCGCACCGTTACAAAGAGGGCTAAATTCCCGCGCGATTTGCGTCAGTACGTGCGCTGCCGACGATCGCGTCACGACGAAATCGTTTCATCGTCCGCCGCTGGGATCGTGGAGATAATCCCTTTCGCGCGCGCCACATTCGAAATTCCATTTCATTGACGATGACACGATCGCACCGCATCATTTGGCGGTTGCATTGGGTGCCAATAGCGCCGGAGAAATCCGCCTTCTTACAACAATAGCTCTGGATGAGATGTGCGCGGGCTGGGCCGTTCGCGCGGACGGCGGAGCCATGTCGGACATAGGGGTGAGCATGTCGATTGAAGAGAAGAAGAATAGATTGGCGATGGATCGGCGGACGCTGCTCCGGGCCGGCGCGGCTGCCGCGTTTGCCGCGCCGATCGGCGCGTTTGGCGCGCAGGCGTTTTCCGCGCGCGGTGCAATACCGGCGATCGACTTCTCCGAATTCCCGATCTGCAAGACGGCATCTGACGCGCCGCCGCTGACCGGTGCGCCGCGCAAATTGAAGCTGTCATGGAACGCAGGCGCGGTGTGTCTTGCGCCGCTGCCGGTCGCAATCGACTACGGCTTCTTCCAGAAGCAGAACCTCGACATCGAACTCGTCAATTACAGCGGCTCCACCGACCAATTGCTGGAGGCGATCGCCACCGGCAAGAGCGATGCCGGGCTCGGCATGGCGCTGCGCTGGCTCAAGCCGCTGGAGCAAGGCTTTGACGTCAAGATCGCCGCCGGCACCCATGGCGGCTGCATGCGCGTGCTGACCCGGGTAGGCTCCGGCGTCGACAAGCTCGCCGACCTCAAGGGCAAGATCGTCGCTGTCGGCGATCTCGCCGGTCCCGACAAGAACTTCTTTTCGATCCAGCTTGCCAAGCAGGGCTTTGATCCGAACAAGGACGTCGACTGGCGCGCCTATCCCGGCAACCTTCTCAACGTCGCGGTCGAGAAAGGCGAGGTGCAGGCGTTCCTAGCCTCCGATCCGCTCGCCTATCTCTGGCTCAAGGACAGCCAGTACAAGGAAGTCGCGTCTAATCTCGACGGTGAATATCGCGACAAGACCTGCTGCATCGTCGGCCTCCGCGGCTCTCTCGTGCGTAATGAGCCGCATGTCGCGCGCGCCATCACCCAGGCGCTGCTCGATGCCGCCATGTTCACCTCGCAGAATCCGGACAAGGCCGCGAAGTCGTTCCAGCCCTATGCGCCGAAGACTGCGACGCTCGCCGATCTCGAAGCGATGGCGCGCTATCACACCCATCACCATCACCCTGTTGGCGAAGTCCTGAAGCGCGAGCTGAAAGGGTACGCCGACGATCTGAAGACCGTCTCGGTGTTCAAGCAAAGCACTGACACGGCGAAATTCGCGGAACGGATTTATGTCGACGTATTCAGTGTCTGATGCATCGGCCGCCGCCGGACAGGCCGCGGCAGTTGTCAGCCCCGGCTGGCTGGAGAAGCTGCGCAGCGGCGGCTATGGCGCCGGTCTGGCCGCTGGCGTCGCGTGGCTGGCGTTCGGTGCGTCCTGCCTCTACTGGGAAGATCTTGGCGACTGGTCGCGAACGAATGGGGTTGCGATCGGCGCGTTCTTGATCGCAGCGCTCGCACTGCTTGGGACACTCGGCGACGATTTTCTCGGTGGCGCCGGCGTGGCGCTGCGCCGGCGCGCGCCGTGGCTGGTGGCGCTCGGGTCATTTCTGACGCTCTGGGAGATCGCCACCGCAAAGTTCGGCTGGCTGCCGCTGCCGTTCTTCCCGCCGCCGCAGGCGATCGTGGAAGTCTATACCGATGATCTGCCAAAGCTGTTCAACAGCGTCATCGCATCCGTGAAGCTGCAGCTCGGTGGCTATATCATCGGCGCGGCCATCGGGTTTTTGACCGGCGTATCGATCGGCTGGTCGCAGAAGGTGGGCTACTGGGTGCATCCGGTGCTGCGCTTCATCGGACCGTTGCCGGCCACCGCCTGGCTGCCCTTCGCCTTCTTCACCTTTCCCTCGAGCTGGAGCGCGAGCACCTTCCTGATCGCGCTTGCCACCGGCTTCCCGGTGACTGTCCTGACCTGGTCCGGCGTTGCGAGCGTGCCCAACGCCTATTACGACGTCGCACGGACGCTGGGAGCAAAGCCGTCGTTCCTGGTGCTGAAGGTGGCGATCCCAGCGGCGCTGCCGCATGTCTTCGTCGGCCTCTTCATGGGGCTCGGCTCCTCGTTCGCCGTGCTGGTGGTGGCCGAGATGATCGGCGTCAAGGCCGGGCTTGGCTGGTACCTGCAATGGGCGCAGGGCTGGGCCGCCTATGCCAACATGTATGCCGCGCTGATCGTGATGTCGCTGCTCTGCTCCGGCGCGATCACGCTGCTGTTCAAGACGCGCGACCGCCTGCTGGTCTGGCAGAAAGGTGTCGTCAAATGGTAGCCGCCGCTTTGGCCGAAGCGATCACTTATCCTGCCGTCGGCGCCGAGCTCGATATCGAGCATGTCAGCCACGCTTTCGATATCGATGGCGCCGTGCTGCCCGTGCTCGAGGACGTCAGCTTGGCGATCAAGCCCGGCGAGTTCGTCGCGCTGCTCGGCCCGTCCGGCTGCGGCAAGTCCACCCTGCTGCGGCTGGTGGCCGGACTTGAGAAGCCGCGCAGCGGCGTGCTGCGTGAGGACGATATCCGCATCAACGGACCGCACCCGTCGCGCGTCGTCGTGTTCCAGGACCCGACGCTGTTTCCCTGGCGCTCGGTCTGGGACAATGTCGCGCTCGGGCTGGAGGCGCAGGGCATCCTGAAAAGCCAGCGGCAGCGTGTCGACGCAGCGATCGATCTCGTCGGCCTCTCCGCCTTCAAGAAAGCGTATCCGCACCAGCTTTCCGGCGGCATGGCACAGCGCGTCGCACTGGCGCGTGCGCTCGTCAACGATCCGAAGGTGCTGATCCTCGACGAGCCGCTCGGCAAGCTGGATTCGTTGACGCGGATCACCATGCAGGCGGAGATCGTCTCGCTCTGGCAGCGCAAGGGCTTCACCACGCTGCTCGTCACGCACGATGCGGAGGAAGCGCTGTTCCTCGCCAACCGCGTCATCGTGCTCAGCGACCGCCCGGCGCGCGTCAAGGCCGACGTCAAAGTCGATCGGCCGTATCCGCGCCATCGCGGCGATCCCTATCTCGCCGATCTGCGCCGGCAGATACTCGGCCTGCTTGGGCTGGACGCGACATGGTAACAGCGGCGAAAGAGCTGACGCCGTCGGAAGCGCCGGACCATGTCGCGCGCGCCTTAAAGCTTGCCGAGGTCATTGCCGCGCGGGCGGCAGCGCACGATCGCGACGCCAGCTTTCCGTTTGAGAATTTCGACGACCTCGCGAAAGCCGGTCTCCTCGCGCTGACCGTCCCGGCCGCGCTTGGCGGGGCAGGGGCGGGCGCCCGCGACACGGTGCGCATTCTGAGCATCATCGGCAAGGCCGATCCGTCGACCGCGCTCGTGCTGTCGATGCATTACATCAACCATCTGGTGATGGCGCGCAGCCCGCGCTGGCCCGCGCGCCTGTCGCGCAAGCTTGCGAAGGAGACAGTCGAGGGCGTCGCTCTGGTCAACGCGCTGCGTGTCGAGCCCGAACTGGGATCGCCCGCGCGCGGCGGCCTCCCGGCGACGATTGCGCGCCGCACCGAGACCGGCTGGCGGCTGAGTGGCCGCAAGATCTATTCGACCGGCGCGCCGATCCTGAAATGGTATCTGGTATGGGCCAAGACCGACGAGACGGAAACCCGCGTCGGCCAGTTCCTGGTGCCCGCAGGATTGCCCGGAACGAGGATCGAGGAGACCTGGAACCACCTGGGCCTACGCGCGAGCGGCAGTCACGACGTGATCTTCGACGACGTCGTGTTTCCGCTCGATTACGAGGTCGACGTGCGGAAGCCGGAGGAGTGGACCGCGCCTGATGTCACCCAGGCGACCATCCACGCCATCTTCGTGGCCGCGATCTATGACGGTATCGCCCGCGCCGCGCGCGACTGGCTGATCAAGTTCCTGCGCGAACGTGTTCCGGCCAATCTCGGCGGACCGCTCGCGACATTGCCACGAGCTCAGGAAATCCTCGGCGGCATCGAGGCGCGGCTTGCGGTCAATGCACGCCTGATCGACAGTTTTGCCGCCGAGTTCGATGCCGGCTTGCCGCTCAGTGCGACCGAGTCCAATATCGTCAAGCTGACGGTGACCAACAATGCCGTCGCCGTGGTGGAGGACGCGCTGTCACTGACCAGCAATCACGGCCTGTCGCGACACAATCCGCTGGAGCGGCATTTTCGCGATGTGCTGTGCGGCCGCGTCCACACCCCGCAGGATGACTCCACCCGCATCGCCGCCGGACGCCTGGCGCTGGGCATCTGAACAACAGCCAACAAGATCGGAGCTTCCCCATGTCAGTCGAGTTCATCGGCTTCATCACCAACAACAATGCGTCCGAGACCATCGTGCGCTCCGGTCCCGTGCTCGATCCGCCCTATCTCGAGACGGTCGCCAAGGCGCATGAGCTTGCCGGTTTCGACCGCGCGCTGCTCGCGTTTCACTCGACGACGCCGGATGCGCTGCAGGTCGCCCAGCACGTGCTCGGCATCACCAGGACGTTGAAAGTGATGATCGCCCAGCGGCCGGGCTTCACCGCGCCGACGCTCTTGGCGCGTCAGCTCGCCACGCTCGACCAGTTCTACCCTGACCGCGTCTCGCTGCACGTCATCACTGGCGGCAATGCCACCGAACTGCGCCAGGACGGCAATACGCTCGACGACAAGGACGAGCGCTATGCGCGCACCAGCGAATTCCTCGACATCGTCCGCCTGGAATGGACCAGCGAGAAGCCGTTCGACTATCGCGGCAAGTACTACCAGGTCGAGCGGGGCTTTTCGCAAGTTAAGCCGCATCAGAAGGGCGGCATCTACACCTTTGTCGGCGGCGGCTCGGATGCCGCGGTGGAGGTCGCGGGCAAGCACGCCGACACCTTCGCGCTGTGGGGAGAATCTTATGCGCAGGTGCGCGACGTCACCGCGCGCGTACGCGCTGCTGCCGCCAAGCACGGCCGGCCGGCGCCGCGCTTCAGCCTCTCGGTGCGGCCGATCCTCGCCGACACCGAGGAGAAGGCGTGGGCCAAGGCGCAGTCGATCCTCGAGCGCGCCACCGAATTGCAGGACCAGACCGGCTACCGCAAGCCAGCTGATGGTCATGCCACCGCGGGCGCGAAGCGGCTGCTTGCGCTTGCCGATCAAGGCGCGCGTATCGACAAGCGGCTTTGGACCGAGATTGCCAAGCTGACCGGCGCCAACAGCAACACCACGGCGCTGGTCGGCGCGCCCGAGCAGGTGGCGGAGGTGTTCGCCGATTATTACGACCTCGGCGTCAGTCACTTCCTGATCCGCGGCTTCGATCCGCTGATCGATGCGATCGACTATGGCCGTGAATTGATCCCGCTGACGCGCAAGCTGATCGCCCAGCGCAATGCGATGCGTGGGATTGCCGCCGAATGATCCGGTTTGCTCTCGCTGTTTTGCTCGCGCTCAGCGGCACGAGCATCGCGTCCGCGCAAACCACGCTGCGCGTGGGCGACCAGAAGGGCAATTCGCAGGCGGTGGTGGAAGCCGCCGGCGTGCTCAAGGACGTGCCCTACAAGATCGAGTGGAAGGAGTTCGCGGCGGCCGCACCGCTGTTGGAAGCGCTCAGCGCAGGCGCGATCGACACCGGCCTCGTCGGCGATGCGCCCTTCACCTTTGCCGCCGCAGCGGGCGTGCCGGTGAAAGCGATCGCGGCGGTGCGGCAGTCGCGCGAAGGGCTCGCGATCCTGGTGCCCGAGACATCCGCGATCAAGAGTTTCGACGACCTGCGCGGCAAGAAGATCGCAACCGGCCGCGGCTCGATCGGGCATCAGTTGATCCTGGCCGCGCTCGAATCCAGGGGCTGGCAGGCGAGCGATGTGCAGATCGTCTTCCTCGCACCCTCGGACGCCAAGGTCGCCTATACGCAAGGGTCGGTCGAGGCCTGGTCGACCTGGGAGCCCTATGTCAGCCAGGAAGAGGTACTCTTCAAGTCGCGCCGCGTAATCACCGCCGAAGGCATCACGCCCGGCCTCGGCTTTCAGGTCGCAACGCCGAGCGCGATCAAGGACAAGCACGAGCAGTTGCAGGATTTCGTCCGTCGCCTCGCCGCGGCGCGGGCATGGTCGCAGAACAATGTCGCCGGCTATGCCGAGACCTGGGGCAAGCTGATGAACATCCCGACCTCGGTGCCACTGAACTGGCTGGCGCGGGCCAAGATCCAGATCACGCCTATCGATGACACCGTCGTGAGCGATGAGCAGAAGACCATCGATCTCTATCACCGCTGGGGTCTGATCAAGCAGCAGCTCAATGCCGCCGAGATCGTCGACCGCTCGTTCGCGACGGCGATCGGCAAGGGCACGGGTTTGTAGGCCCGGGCCAATCTTCCACCTCCCCCTGGGGTCGAACAAGATGAGTCGCGAAAGCGCTCACACCAGCGTCATTGCGAGCGAAGCGAAGCAATCCATCTCTCCGCTTGTCGAGGCATGGATTGCTTCGCTGCGCTCGCAATGACGGGGGAGAGAGCGGCGGCTCGCAATGACGAGGGTAGGAGAGGGAGCGCACCTCCCGAACGCGTGATCGGCGGAAATAATCCGCTTGGCGAGTCGAGAGCGCCGAAAGGATTTTCCACGTTTCATCCTCGCAAGAATGTCAACGTTGCTATTTCTTGGCCTCCCTTGCCGGGACGGTTCACCGGGCCAAAATGAAGCAGAACGAACAATAGGGAGTCCGGGAGACCACCATGGGCCTGCATGAAACCAAGATCGAGTCGCTTCCCTTCGTCACTGCCGAGCTCAACTATCTCGCCCCGACAGCGGGCAAGCCACGCACCTACGCCTTTGATCCGCCGCCTGGCGAGCCCAAGTCGACGGCGCTCCCCGAACCCCACAACGTTCCGATCTTCGACGGCCGTCTGATCGCCAACCAGTTTTCGCTCGACCGTGAAGGCTTCGCTCTCGTCAAGCATCCGACCGTGGTGAAGAACTACTACGACGACAACGAAATCAGGCGCGTCTACTATCCCGCCGTCGAAGCCTTCCTGAAGGCGACATTGAAGGCGGATCGGGTCGTCATCTTCGACCATACCGTGCGCAAGCGCGTCGAGGGTGCACCTGATGTGCGTGACGGGACGCCGCGCCAGCCGGCGACTCGGGTCCATGTCGACCAGACCGATCTGTCCGGCCGCAACCGCGTGTTCGAACATCTGCCTGAGGAGGCCAACGAACTTCTCAAAGGTCGCGCCCAGGTGATCAACCTGTGGAGGCCGATCCGCGGGCCGCTGCGCGATGCGCCGCTGGCGATGTGCGACGGCCAGTCGGTGGAGCAGGGCGATCTCATCGCCTCCGACTTGATCTATCCGAACCGTCAGGGCGAGACCTATTCCGTGAAATACAATGCGAACCACCGCTGGTTCTATTTCCCGGAAATGACCCCCGACGAAGCGCTGCTGCTCAAGTGCTACGATTCGGCAACCGACGGCCGCACGCGCTTCGCGCCGCATACGGCCTTCATCGATCCGACGACGCCGGCTGATGCAGAGCCTCGCGAGAGCATCGAGGTGCGGACGCTGGTGTTCCATAAGCACTAAACTGCCCAATACCTAGGCAGAGATTGGCGTTCTCTGCCTATTGGTGATACGCCGTCCCGAAATTCCTCGGAAGACGAGACGATTCGTGGGCGGCGTTACCAAAGAAGATGCGGGGTCCAGTACCCGCACGCTGATTTATGCTCTGTTGGCCCTGGCTTGTGGCCATATGCTATCGACCCTGCTGCGGACGATCCCGGCCATCAGCCTCGACCTGATGGCCGCCGATTTCGCGACGCCGCCGCAGACGCTCGCCAGCCTGACCTCGATCTACCATTTCGCCTTTGCCGCATCGCAGGTTCCTGTCGGCGCCGCGATGGACCGCTTCGGCGTTCGCCCGGTCTCCCTGGGCCTGCTCATCGGAACCATCTTCGGGGCGGTGGCATCGGCGTTTGCGACTGGACCGGGGAGCTTCCTCGTTGGCCAGCTCATGCTGGGGATCGCGACATCAGGCATGCTGATGTGCCCGATGACGCTGGCTGCGAAACAGCTTTCCCCGTTCAAGTTTGGCCTGTGGTCGGGTGCGATCCTGTCGATCGGCAACATCGGCATGTTGCTGTCGTCGAGCCCACTGGCCTTCGTGGTCGAGCGTTTTGGCTGGCGCGCGGGGTTCTGGATATCGGCGGTCGGTGGTGTCGCGGTGCTGCTTGCGGTGTTCGCGCTGGTGCCGAGACAGCCGGCTGAACACAAGGACGATTCGTCGCCGCTTTCGCAGATGATGGAAGTCTTGCGCCTCGGCCTGTCCCATCAGCTCCGGGGCCTGGTCGCCTTGTCGCTGGTCTCGCTGGCCGCGTCGCTCGTGCTCAGGGGATTGTGGGGCGGGCCGTGGCTGATGGAGGTCAAGGGCCTCACCCGCATCGAAGCCGGCAACCAGCTCGGCCTGTTCACGCTGGCGCTGATCATAGGTCCAGTCTGCATCGGCGTGGCCGATCGCAGGCTCGGCCACGGGCGCACCCTGGTTGCGGCAACCCATTTCGCATCGGCGCTGCTGCTTCTCCTGATGGCCCTGGGAGCTCCGGGTTACCCGGTATCTAACCTGTTCGGCGTCGCCGTCATGCCGCCGCAATATGATCTCGTCCTGTTCGTCCTGATCGGTCTTGCCGTCTCGGCGCAGCCGCTGCTCTACGGCATGACCAGACAGCTCGTCGACGCCCAGAGCGCAGGCAAGGCGCTTTCGGCGATCAATCTCTCCTTCTTCCTCGGCGCGGCACTGATGCAGTCCATAACCGGCGCGGTGGCGGCGCTCTATGGATTGCCGGCCGTGATGATCTTCATGGCTGCAGCCCTGCTGGCCGGCACGGTGGTGTTTTTGATCTATACGTCCCGGGCGGTGGCGATAAAATAGACAATGTTCTCCGCTTTGTTCGCGCTGATGGGAGTTCCTTTCGGCGCTGACCGTCGATGATCGCTAGATCGCTGCAACGCACCATTTCATTTCTCTGCCCATATTTACGCGCTATTGTTGTGGGCGGGAAACGCAGCAGGCTGCCGTCCGAGCAGGTTTGAGGCGATGCCGATGCAACAAAGAAAAGCAAGATTGTCGCTGTCCCTCGTCGCCGCACTGCTTCTCGCGTGGGCGCCGTCCAGCGCACAGCAGGCGTCCGAGGGAGGCGCCGCGGATAATGAGATCCGCATCGGCAACGTCATGCCCTACACCGGACCCCTGGCGGCCTTTGCGACCATCGGCAGGGCAGAAGCCGCCTATTTCGACATGGTCAACGAGGGCGGCGGCATCAACGGACGCAAGATCAAGTTCATCTCCGTCGACGACAGCTCCAATCCGCGCACCGCGCTTCAGCAGACGCGCGAACTGGTCGAGAAGGAGAACGTGCTCTTGATGTTCGGCTCATTCGGCACGCCGAGCAATCTCGCGACCCGGACCTATCTCAACGACAAGAAGATCCCGCAATTGTTCGTCGCTTCGGGCGACGAGGAATGGGCAAATCCGAAGACATATCCGTGGAGCATGGGCTGGCAGCCGACCTTCCGCGCGGAGGGCCAGATCTATGCGAATTACATCCAGGCGTCCTATCCCGACCGCAAGATCGCCGTGCTCTGGCAAAACGATCAGTTCGGCCGCGATCTGTTCAGGGGATTGCAGGAAGGTCTCGGCGATACCGCCGGCATGATCGTCGCCGATCTCGCCTTTGATGCGTCCGATACCTCGATCCAGGTGCAGATCAAGATATTGAAGGATTCCGGCGCCGACATACTGGTGTTCAACGGAGCGCCGGCTATCGCCGCCCGCGCCATTCGCATCGCGGCCGACCTGGATTGGCATCCGGTCTTCATCCTCGACAATGCCTCGGCCTCGATCGCCAGCGCGCTGCGGCCAGCGGGATTGCAGAATGCGCTCGGCGTGATCTCGACATCCTTCCTGAAGGACGCCGACGATGCGGCATGGAAGGAGGATCCGCCGATCAAGGCATGGTCGGCCTTCATGGACAAATACTATCCCGACGGCGACAAGGAGGACAGCTACGCCATCTTCGGCTACGCGGCGGCGGAGACCCTTGTTCAGGTGCTGAAGCAGTGCGGTGATGATGTGTCGCGCGAGAACATCATGCGCCAGGCTACGTCGTTGAAGAACTATCTCAACCCGGTCGCGCTGCCGGGCATCGCGATCAACACCGGCCCGACCGATTTCCGCCCGATCAAGCAGATGCGTCTGGTGCAGTTCGACGGCAATGTCTGGCAACCGATCGGCGATGTGGTCGAAAGCGCATTTTTGAACGCGCCTGGCGATAAGTGATCGTGTGGGATGAAATGCCGCTCCGTCCTCCCGGGCTGGAGCCGGGGCCCAACCACCGAGCTACTCAAGTTGACCAGCCGCCATCGATGATGTGGATCGCTCCTGTTGTAAACGCCGACTCATCCGAAGCAAGATATGTGACGAGAGCCGCGACCTCGTCGGGTCGACCAAGTCTTCCGAGTGGCTGCCGCAACGTAAAGCTCTGACGTGCTGCGGCATCGTCCAGTCCGTCCTTCAGTGCCTGTGCCTTTATGCGAGCTTGCAGGGAAGGTGACTCGATCGTGCCGGGGCAAATGGCGTTGCAACGAATCTGATGGGATACGAAGTCCGCCGCAACGGATTTCGTCAGACCGATCACGGCCGCCTTGGAGGCGCCGTAGGCGCAACGGTTCGGGACACCTTTCACGCTCGAAGCAACGGACGCCATGTTTATAATAGAGCCGCCGCGGCCAGCTTCGATCATTGCGGGAAGAAACGCCCGGATGGAGCGGTACATCGCTTTCACGTTCAAATCGAAGCTGAGATCCCAAGCGCTCTCCTCGCAATGCAGAATATCTCCTGCATGTACGTAGCCTGCGCAGTTGAACAAAACGTCGATCGGTCCGAGCGATTCGGCGAATTGCCTTACCTTGACTGGATCGAGCACATCCAGGCAATGAGCTCGCAGATGCAAGCCGGGGTCTGCATCTCTTCTCAACTCGTCGAGCGCGACCTGGTCGATATCCGTCGCCCACACCATTGCCCCTTCTGCGGCAAGCATCATTGCGGACGCGCGCCCGATACCATTTCCGGCCGCGGTCACAACGGCGGTCTTTCCACTGAGACGTTTGCTCATCTGGCCCTCTTTAAAACGGCCGGCATTCTCAGCCGATCCTTTGATTTTCTTGCCTGCCTTCGCATTGCACGGTTAGGCAGGATCCTTCCTGGCTGCGGCGTCTAATTTGGCGAGCGGCGGCGCGAAGCGGGCGCGCGGTTCATGTTGCGGCAGACCCAGCAGGATGACTGCGGCACCGGCTGCAATCACCGACAGGACCAAGTAGCCGACGCTGCTGTTGCCAAGGGCCTGCTCCGCATAGGTCTTGATCTGTGGCGAGAAGAACCCGCCCAGATTGCCCAGGGATACGATGAAGGCGATCCCGCTCGCCGCGCCGATGCCGCTCAGATATTGCGTCGGCAGGCTCCAAAAGACCGGCTGCGACGAGGTCAGCCCCGGGACAGCAATACAGAAGGCGATCACCAGCAGAATCGGATTGTTGGTGAATCCGACGGCGGCCGATGCCAGAACGCCGGCGATGATCAGCACTATAGCGACCTGGCGATGATTCTGATGCTGATCGGCGTATGCGGTCGCAAGCAGGGTGACGATCGCCGAGCACAGCCAGGGAAGTGCCAACAGGAGGCCGATCGTAAAGTCGACTTTGCCTCCCGTGGCCGAGGCGAGCTTTGAGGGGAAGTAGAAAGAGAACGGCGAGGTGCCGACTTGGAAGCAGAAGTAGACCAAGATGAAGGCGATAACCCGCACATCCCTGAGCACACCGAGGGCTGAATGCTTTACCTGCCCCGCCTTGAGGGCTTCCTCCCGCGCGATTTCGTCGGACAGCGCCTTGCGCTCCGCCGGCGTCAACCAGGCCGCCTCCGCGGGCCGGTCGCAAAGATAGAAGAACGCAATGATGCCAACAAAAGCTGCGGCTAATCCCTCGACCGCAAGAACGAACTGCCAGTCCTTCAGCCCCAACACCCCATCGAATTGCAGCAAGTAGCCGCTGAGCGGGCTCCCGAATACGAGTGAGAGGGGGACGCCGAGATAGAACAGGCCGGTTGCCCGCGCTCGTTGCTTGGCCGGAAACCAGTAGGTCAGATAGAGCAGCACTCCCGGGTAAAAGCCAGCCTCAGCGACTCCGAGGAGAAAGCGCAGGACATAAAAGACGGTGTCCGAACGCGCGAATATCATCGCCGCGGAGATCAGTCCCCAGCTCACCATGATGCGCGCGAGCCAGGTGCGTGCGCCGACGCGCGTCATGATGAGATTGCTGGGCACCTCGAACAGGGCATAGCCGATAAAGAAAATGCCTGCTCCGAAAGCATAGGCCGCGTCCCCGATGCCGGTATCGGCCTGATAGGCGAGCTTGACGAAGCCTATATTGACCCGATCGAGGAATGCCAGGACAAGCATTAGCATGAGGAACGGCAGCAAGCGCCATGCGGATCGCCGGATCGCGCTCTCCAGCGGCGAATCCAGGGTATTCTGCGACATCATCGGACCTCCCTTGTTTAAACTTTGTTGTCTTGCGCAATGTCTCAATGCGGTTTGCGGCACTCGTCGCCGGGCCGTCTTCGCTTGACGAGATAGAGATGCTCGCAGACGAGCACGGTTTCGTCGGACTGATTCAGCATCTCAATCGATTCGACGACCACACCCACATCGGCGCGCTTGGCGTGGTCGCGCTTGGTCGTGATGCTTGCGTTGACGGTGATGGTGTCACCGATGAAGACCGGGCGAATGAACCGCAACCGGTCGTAGCCGTAGGACATTGCGTGCGGATTGATCGTGGACGCGGTCATGCCGATGCCGACGCTGAAGACCAGCGTTCCGTGTGCGATCCGCTGCTTGAAATCCTGCTTGGTGCACCACTCGGCGTCCATATGATGCGGGAAATTGTCGCCAGTCTGGCCGGCGTGGATCACAATGTCCGCTTCCGTGATCGTGCGGCCGAGGGTGCGGCGGCTGAAGCCGATCTGGTAATCCTCGAAAAAAAGCTCGCTCACGATCATGCGTGAAACTCCTTGACGTCCTCCCGGCGCAGCAAGCGACGCCGCGAAGGCTCTTGCCGCCATTATTCAAATATGGAAAGTATTTTCATATATGGAAGAAAGTCAAGTGCCCCGAAAAAGCCGTCGAAAACGTCGGCGGCACTGGCCGGCGGCAATCCGGTCGTGTGCTATTGTCGCCGCCTATGGGCCGTGGGTGAGCAATGACGAAGAAACATGAAACGACGGAAGAGCTTTACAAGGCGCCTGCGCTGGACAAGGGCCTCGACATCATCGAGCTCTTGTCGAGTACCGATGAGGGACTTTCGCAGGCCGAAATCGCCAAGGCGCTCGACCGTTCACCTAACGAGATCTACCGGATGCTGGACCGGCTGGTTCGGCGGTACTACGTCGTGCGGACCAGCGAAGATCGCTACGAACTGTCCCTGAAGCTGTTTGGGCTGGCTCATCGGCATCCGCCCATGCGGCGCCTCGTAAGTCTCGCACTCCCTGCGATGCGCCGCTTCACGCGCAAGGCGGAGCAGGCCTGCCACATGGTGGTTTATGACCGGGGCAGCGGAGTGGTCATCGCACAGACCGATGCTCCGGATTACTGGGGGCTCTCGATACGTGTGGGTTCGCATATCAGCCTGCTGAACACCGGATCGGGCCACGTCTTGCTCGCCTTCGTGACCGAGACAGAGCGCAAGCTGATGCTCGACGAGCGAGTGCCTATTCCAGGCGAGACTTTACCGGAAAGGTTCGAGCAAATCATCGCAAAGGTGCGACAGCGAGGCTACGAGGTTCGTCCAAGCCAGCAAACCGCCGGAGTCACCAATATTTCCGCTCCGATTCTCAGCTCGACCGGAATCCCACTTGCGGCGCTTACCTGTCCGCATATTCGTCGTCTCGACCGCGACGACGCGCCATCACGAGACGACATTCTCGCGATGCTGCTCACGACGGCAGGCGAGATTTCTGCTGCCGCGGGCGTAGCCTGAATTCCGCCGCCGACCTGACGCCCGGCCAGTGACCCTCAGGTTGCGTTGGCCGGCCCGGGATTCGTCACGCCGGAGGTTGCCATTCATTTGTAAGTATTATATTCATATAAGAATGATGGCGCCGGAGCGGATCAACTGCAGGGGCGCTTGAGCAGTCCGGCACTGCGAGCGCGAACTTGTCCGACAGAAGGTGGCCCGATGTTCGAAACGACGCTTCCCCTCGAAGGTCTTCTGGTCGTCGACATGAGCCAGTTTCTATCCGGTCCCTATTGCTGCCTCCGCCTGCTCGATCTCGGAGCGCGGGTGATCAAGGTCGAACGGCCGGAGAGCGGCGACCTGTCGCGTCGCCTGTATCTCAGCGACGCAGAGATCGGCGGTGACTCCACGATCTTCCACGCGATCAACCGCGGCAAGGAAAGCCTGGCCCTCGATCTCAAGGACCCGAACGATTTGGCGGCGCTGCGCACGCTCCTCGCGCGTGCGGACGTTGTGGTTCAGAATTTCCGTCCCGGCGTCATCGAGCGAATCGGGCTCGACTACAATGCCGTGAGAGCGCTCAATCCGCGCATCGTCTACGCTTCCATCACGGGCTACGGCAAGGAGGGGCCGTGGGTGCAACGCCCGGGCCAGGACCTGCTGGCACAGTCCCGGTCCGGCGTGATGTGGCTGAATGGCGACGATGCCCAAGGACCGGTCCCTTTCGGGCTTGCGGTTGCCGACATGATGGCCGGCGCGACGATGGCCCAGGGTATTCTCGCTGCCCTGGTCCGACGCGGCGTGACTGGTGAGGGCGCTCATGTGGAGACGAGCTTGCTTGAAGCACTCATCGACTTCCAGCTCGAGGTGCTGACGGTACATCTGAATGACGGCGGGCGGCTGCCCAGCCGCTCCGCGCGTCGCAGCGCTCACGCCTATCTGGCCGCGCCATATGGCGTGTATCCGACCAAGGACGGGTTCCTGGCGATCGCCATGGCGCCGATCCCCAAACTCGCCGACCTGCTCGGCCTGGATGCGCTCGCACCCTATCGCGACGACCCCGCGAGCTGGTTCAATGACCGGGACGCTATCAAGGCCATCATCGCCCAGCGGCTGGCCGAGCGAACCAGTGACGACTGGCTCTCGATCCTCGAGCCCGCCGACATCTGGTGCGCGAAGGTCCTGACCTGGCCTGAATTGCTGGCGAGTGAGGGCTTCAAGTCGCTTGATATGCTGCAAACCGTGTCGCGCGCGGATGTCCGCATCCGGACCACGCGCGTGCCGCTACGTTTCGACGGCTTCAGGCCGAAGGGTGATCAGGCGGCGCCGAAGATCGGTGAGCATTCGGCCGTCCTCCGCCGGGAGTTCGGGTTGTGATCCATCTCAAGGGCATGACGTGGAGCCATCCGCGCGGCTACGACCCGCTGGTCGCGTGCTCGGAGATATGGCGACGGCGCACCGGAGTGAACGTCACCTGGGAGCAGCGTTCGCTTCAGGACTTCGAAAGCTTCCCGGTGATGGAACTCGCCGACCGCTATGATCTGATTGTGATCGATCATCCGCATGTCGGGCAAGTCACCGAGGAGAAGTGCCTGCTGCCGCTGGATGTCACCGGCCGGGCGGCGGAGCGGACTTTGCTCGAAGCCGCATCCGTCGGCCCGTCGTACCTTTCATATAGGTGGAATGGAAGACAATGGGCGTTTCCGATCGACGCGGCCACCCAGGTCCAGGCATTTCGACCGGACCGGCTGGCGCAAGCTCCGTCGGACTTCACCGAAGTGATGGAACTGGCGCGGCGCGGGCGAGTGGCACTTCCGCTCCGGCCGCCGCATTCCCTCATGGTGTTCTATACGCTTGCAGCGCATCTCGGCCAGCCATGCGGCATTGAACGGTCCCGGTTCGTGGATGCCGAGACGGGCCTCGAAGTGTGGCGCAGGATTCGCGAACTTGCCGAACTGATCGATCCCGCGGACCTCGACCGCGACCCGATCGCCGTGTTCGAAAGGATGGTCGATGATGCCTCGGAAATCGACTGCGTTCCGTTCATCTACGGTTACGTGTCCTACGCCCAGACTGCCTTCCGCCGACGACTGATCCGTTTCGCCAACATCCCGACGATCGGCTCGCGCAAGCCGATTGGCGCCGCGCTTGGCGGTACCGGAATTGCTGTTTCCGCCAAGACGTCGCACGCGATGCACGCCATCGATTTCGCCTATTGGGTCGCAAGCGCAGAGGTGCAGCGCGGACCTTACGCCGCTGCCGGCGGCCAGCCCGGACATGCAACCGCCTGGGATGATCCGGTTGTCAACAGCGCGACCGCGGAATTCTATCGGAGCACACGTGAGACGCTCGAAGGATCCTATGTGCGGCCGCGATACAATGGCTATATGGCGTTCCAGGCGGCGGCGTCAGAGCGGATCAATTCAGCGCTTAGAGCGCGCGAAAATGGTCTTGCATTGATCGGTGACCTCAATCGCCTGTTCGAGGCTGATCTTCCGATCGAACCCTAAGAGGTCGGCTGCGCAGTCTCGAAGCGCGGCCTACTTCTTCCCAGCCTGCCCGTAACTCAGCAGTCCACCCTTGGCCTTCGGCGGATGCGCGCGCAGGCCTTCTTCGTTCGGCTCGGTACCCCAGCCTGGCCGGTCCGGAATCACGAGGTGGCCGTCGACGATTTCAGGGACATGCGTGAACAGCTCATGGTCCCAGGCGAGCCGGTCGATGTCGGTCTCCATGATCCGCAAGTTCGGCACCGCCGCGGAGAAATGCGCGTTCATCATGGTGCAGAGGTGGCCGTAGAAATTATGCGGGGCGACGTTGACCTCGAAATGTTCGGCGGCGTTCGCGATCTTCATCGATTGCCAGACGCCGTTCCAGGGCGTGTCGATGATCGCGACGTCCATCGCCTGCTCGGTGAAGTAGGGCAGGAATTCGCGCAGGCCCAATAGCGTCTCGCAGGAGGAGATCGGATGCGGGCTCTGGCGGCGGATGTAACCTAGCGCTTGCGGGTTGAAGGTGTCGATTTCGACCCAGAACATGTCCATCTTCTCGATCGCCCGCAGGATCTTCAGATAGCCTTCGGTCTTGGCGTTGAAATTGAGATCGAGCAGGAGATCGACATCGGGCCCGGCGCCGTCGCGGATCGCCTCCAAATGCATGCAGAGATTGCGCAGCACCGTGCGGTCGACATTGATCTCGGGCTCGAACGGCGCGCCGAAGCCGGGCCGCCAGCCCTGCGGCTTGCCGTCGGTATAAACGAAGATGTTGGTCTTCAGCGCCGTGAAGCGCTTCTCGCGCACCTCGCGGCCGATCGCTTTGACGCCGTCGAGGTCGGTGATGGCCGGCTTGTACCAGTCGGGATGGTTGATGCGCCAGGTCGCGCAATGCGACCAGTAGACCCGAATGCGGTCGCGAATCTTGCCGCCGAGCAGCTCGTAGCAGGGCACGCCGAGCGCTTTCGCCTTGACGTCGAGCAGTGCGTTCTCGATCGCGCCGAGCGCCAGCGCCACCACGCCGCCGGCGGCCGGCCGGGTCGCGGAGAACAGTTCGGCATAGATACGCTCGTGCTGCAGCGCGTTCTTGCCGATGATCCGCGTCGACAGCCGCTCGATCGCGGCGGTGACACCGGGTGCGCCAAAGCCCTCGTCGAACTCGCTCCAGCCGACGACACCGTCTTCGGTTGTGATCTTGACGAAGTGGTAATTCCGCCAGCCGGCATCGCAGGCGAGCGTTTCGATGCTTCTGATGTTGGACGACTTGCCCATGGTTTCCTGCCCGGCGTTGTTGTTTCGTTGAGCCGATAACAACAATGGAACGGCCGGCGCGTCAATCACATCAGCGGCAATCCAGATCGGCAGGTTGCGATTAGCTCTTTGGCGGAAACAGCATTGGCCGGCGCCGTTCGAAGGTCTGGCGGCCGCCCTTGAAGCCCATGAGCACCTCGGGCAATTCCGCGATCGCGCCGCGGCCGCTATCGGTATCGAGCACGATGATGTCAGCGGGATTGCCGACGCTAATGCCGTAGTCCCGCAGGTTCATCAGGCGGGCAGGGAGGTCCGTCACCAGATCGAGGCAGGCGTCGAATTCGTTGACCTTGGCATGGGCGATGTTGGCGTAGAAATTGGCCATCCGCAGCAGCGAGGCATCGCCGAACGGCGTGAACGGATTTTGCACATTGTTGGTCGCGACAGAGCAGAGCACGCCGTCGGTGACGAGTTTGTGCGCGACGGTCAAGCCACGCGGCGCGTTATGTGTCGCGTCGCGCCCCAGCAGATAGAGGTCGGTCGCGGGTAGGACGGTGACCGCAACGCCAGCGTTTGCCAACCGTTCGGTCGCCGTCTTCAGCCGATCCGGTGGCAGCGCCGAGAGCTTGGTCGCATGGCCGATGGCGACGCGTCCTTGATAGTTCCGGCGCTCGGTCTGGCGACACACTTCTTCCATGTGCCACCAGGACGGATCGAGGTCGAAGTCAAGATGCAGATCGACGTCGACGTCGAACGCCTGCGCCAGATCGAAGATCTTCTCGATATGCGCGTTCGGATCGGTGTCCACATAGGGACAGCCGCCGATCGCCTCGCCGCCGTCGCGCAGCGCTGCGATCAGCAATTCCTCGGCGCCGGCATCATTGGTCAGCCCTTCCTGCGGGAACACGCACGGGGAAATATCGATCGCCCAGGCATAATCGCGCTTCAGCGCCTTGATCGCCTCGAAGCCGCGCAGGCCGATGCGCGGATCGATCTCCACATGCGTGCGCATCCGCGTCGTGCCAAAGGTGATCGCGCGCTCGATCACGCGCGCGCCCCGAGCATAGATGTCCTCGACGGTGAAATCGCGCTTCATCGCCGCCACCGCCCGGATGGCTTCGCTGACACTGCCATGGTCATGAGCGCAGCGGCCGAGCAAGCAGGCCTTGTCGAGATGGATATGCGTGTCGACGAAGCCCGACAGCACCAGCTTGCCGCCGACATCGATTTCCGCCGTCTCGCAAATGAGATGCGGTTCGATCGCCGCGATCCGGCCGCCGGCGATGCCGATATCGACCGGCGTGCTCGCACCTCGCGTGCGCACATTGCGGAAGACGAGATCGAAGGCGGTTCGCATCGTCGTCAGCGTCCGCGCGCCGCCTTAGGCAGTTTCACGACGCGGCCACCCTCCGCCTCTTCGGCATAGGGCGCGAGGATATCGAGCAGGTCGCGGCCGCGCTGCGGGACCGGAGTAACCAGCGCGCGGCCTGCCACCGAGTCCAGATGGCTGTGCATCAGGCTCATCACCTTCTCCTCGTCGCCCCTGACCAGCGCCGCAATGATCGCGCGATGCTCGTTGATGGCGCATTCCGAGGAATGCGGGCGGCTGAACAGCGACAGCGTCAGGCAGCAGCGATAGGCGATCTCGCTGACGTACCGGATCAGGATCGGGCTGTTGGTCATGTGCGCGAGCAGGATGTGGAATTCGGTCGCAAGCCGGATCGAGACCGGGTCCGAGCCGCCGCGCGCACGGTCCTCGGCATCGACATGCGCATTCAATTCCGCGATCTGCGCCTTGGTGAGCTTGCCGGCGAGATGGCGCACCACGAGCCGCTCGAGCTGAATCCGGACATCGAAGGCGTCGCGCGCATCCTGCCAGCTCGGCGTCGCCACCACGGCGATGCGGTTGCGGCGCAGTTCGACCAGCCCCTCGGCCGCCAATTGCCCGAGCGCATGGCGCGCAATGGTGCGGCTGACGCCGAAACGCTCGCCGAGCGAATCCTCCGGCAGCTTCGCGCCCGGCTCCAGCGCCTGCTCGATGATGGCGCGGCGGAGCGCGCGGCAGATCACGCTGACCTTGTCGGACGATTCAGCAGTCTTGCTGGCCGCGCGCGGCGCCATCGGTTGGTCCCGTAAGTGTGCTTGCGTGCCGATTCTTAGCACAGGCGTCCAATAATTGTGCGCACGAATTGCATGCACTTTGATGAGCCGATTGCCTAAAAAGAATCCGCCGGAGCAGTGCCGATTCCCCTGATCGCGTTGATTCCGTAGGAAAGCCGCGCTGGCATCTGGCTTGCATACATTTTCTGCCGTGATGCGCATGCAAGCAAATTCCGAATTCTCCGGCGAGCCGGTTCCTTCCGGAAGCGCGCCGATTGCCATTGAACTATCCGACGCCTCCGTGACGTTCGGCCGTGGCGCGCGTGCAGTGCCGGCGTTATCGACAACGACACTGCGGATCGCGGACGGCGAGTTCGTCGCGCTGGTCGGTCCGTCCGGCTGTGGCAAGTCGACGATCCTGCGGTTGGTCAGCGGCCTGGTGCAGCCGACCACGGGCGTCGTCATCGTCGGCGGCCGCGAGGTGGCGGCGCGCGCGATGCGGGTCGGCATGGCCTTCCAGAATCCGACCATGCTGCCATGGATGACGATCGAGCGGAACATCATGCTGCCGCTCAAGATCGTTGAGCCGTTCCGCTCGCAGTTCCGAAGACTCCGCAAGAGCGAATTCCGCGACAAGGCCAACGCGCTGTTGGAGCAGGTTGGCCTGAAAGGTTTTGGTGGCCGCTTTCCCTGGCAGCTATCCGGCGGCATGCTCCAGCGCGCCAACCTCTGCCGCGCGCTGATCCATGAGCCGCGCCTCTTGCTGCTCGACGAGCCGTTCGGCGCGCTCGACCAGTTCACGCGCGAGGAATTGTGGTCGATCCTGCAGGGGCTCTGGATGACGCACAAGCCGACGGTGCTGCTGGTCACCCACGATCTGCGCGAGGCCGGCTTTCTCGCCAGCCGCATCTGCGTGATGAGTGCGCGGCCTGGCCGCATCCTCGACGACAGCCATGTCGGCTTTGCCCGGCCGCGCACGGTGGCGATGACCTTCGAGCCTGATTTCGTCGCGCTGAACCAGAAGCTGCGCGCGATGATCGTTGACGCGCGCAGTGCAGTGCAGGGAGCGGTCTGAGATGACAGCACTCGATATCAAGCAGAAGGCGTGGTCGGCGGCGCTGATCGTGCTGTTCTTCGTCGCCTGGGAACTGTTCTGCCTGATGACCGGCATGTCCGATCTCGTGCTGCCGCGTCCGTCGCAGGTCTTCGTGACACTGTTCGAGCGCTTTCCGGTGCTGTGGCCGCACATCGTCCAGACGCTCGCGACCACGATGTTCGGCTTCGTATTGGGTGTGGCGCTCGGTGTCGTGCTCGGCGCCTTCATCGGCGTCTCGAAGACTGCCTATGACACGGCCTATCCGCTATTGATCGGCTTCTCCTCGATCCCGAAGGTCGCGGTGGTACCGATCTTCGTGCTCTGGTTCGGCTCCGGCACGGTGCCGGCGGTTCTCACCGCGCTGTCGATCTGCTTCTTCCCGATCGTCGTCAACATCGCCACCGGGCTTGCCACCACCGAACCCGAACTCGAGGACGTCTTGAAGGCGCTTGGCGCCAGCAAATTCGACATCCTCTGGAATGTCGGTCTGCCGCGAACGATGCCGTTCTTCTTCGCCTCGCTGAAGGTCGCGATTTCCTACGCCTTTGTCGGCGCGGTGCTCTCGGAGACCGTCGCCTCCAATCGCGGCATCGGCAATGTGATGATGACCGCATCCTCCAATTTCAACGTGCCGCTGGTGTTCGCCGGCCTGTTCGTGCTCGCCGGCCTCGGCGTCGCGCTCTACGTCGTGTTCTCGCTGATCGAAGGCCAGGTCACCGGCTGGGCCACGCGCAAGAACGACGCGATTGCCACCTGAGAAAGAGTTTTATCAACCATCATTCATGAGGTCGTCATGTCAAGGAAAGTGAGCGCCGCGCTGTTGGGACTAATCCTGTTAACAGGGCCAGCGGCGGCCGAGGAAACCACGATCAAGTTCACGCTCGGCTGGAAGACCCAAGGCTCCGACGCCGCCTTCTTCTACGCCAAGGACCATGGCTTCTTCAAAGAGGAAGGCCTCAACGTCGTCATCGATCAGGGCGAAGGCTCGGGCGCGACCGTGACACGCATCATGTCCGGCGCCTATGACGCCGGCTTCGGCGACGTCAATGCCATCATCCAGAATGCTTCGACCAAGCCGCAGGACGCGCCTGTGATGGTCTACATGATCTGGAACCAGCCGCCGTTCGCGATCGTCGCCAAGAAATCGAGCGGCATCAACACCATCAAGGATTTCGAAGGTCACACGCTCGGCGGCGCGCAGGGCACGCCGACCACGCGGCTGCTGCCGGTGTTCGTGCACAAGAACGGGCTCGATGGCGAGAAGATCAAGATCTCCAACATGGCGCCGAACCTGCAGGAGCCGATGCTGATCAAGGGCGACATCGACGCCGCGCTCGTCTTCAACATCACCAGCTATTTCAACCTGGTGCTGAACCGCCAGGATCCCGAGAAGGACTTCAAGTGGTTCTCGTTCGGCGATTACGGAATGGATCTCTATTCCAACGGCGTGATGGTCTCGCGCAAATTGCTCGCGTCCAATCCGAAGGCCGTCGCCGGCCTCGTCCGTGCCATCAACAAGGGCCTGATCGCAGTGGCAAAAGACCAGAACGCCGGCATGAAGGCCGCGGTGAATTTCGACAATTTGATCAATGTCGACGTCGAGAAGCGCCGCCTGCAATACTCCTTCGACAAGCTGATCGTCTCGCCGGAGATGAAGGAGATCGGCGTCGGCGACGTCAAGGATGACCGCATGGCCCGCGCCATCGGCATCATCGTCGAAGGCTATCAGCTCACCCGCACGCCGACGCCGTCCGAAATCTTTAGCCGCGAGTTCCTGCCGCCGCGGGCGGAGCGGGAGTTGGTCTACACCACTAACTGAGATAATCTGCGGTCATGGCGAACGAAGTCCCGGCACATAGCCTATTCGCCGGTCGTGACCGCGGCGTGCTCAACGACGTCGTGCTCCGGCACGACAACGGCATCATCACCTCCATCGACCGGGGAGCGCCGCCGGCGGGGCCGCGCTCCTTCGTGCTTCCTGCTTTCGTCAACGCCCATGATCATGCACGGCCGACCGCATCGTCCTTCGGCGCGCTCGGCATGCCCCTGGAGAGCTGGCTGCTGCGCTCCGCACTGGGCTCGCCGGTCGATCCCTATCTCACTGCGGCCTCCGCGCTGGCACGCTCGGCGCGCGCCGGCTGCGCTGCGATGATGGTGCATTACACCCGCCCGAGCGGAACCATGCCGCTGGTGGAGGAAGCCAAAGAGATCGCGCGCGCCGCTTCCGACGTCGGTATCCGCATCGCCTTTGCGATCGCGGTGCGCGACCAGAATCCGGTTGTCTATGGCGATGCCGAGCTGGTGCTATCAAATCTATCCGGCGACGATCGCAAGACGATCAAGGACCTGCTGGTCCGCGCGCCGATGTCGCCGAAGGCCTATATCGAACTGACCGACGCCATCGCCGCGGCGATTGCAGGCCCAAAGATCGACGTGCAGCTTGGCCCGGCCGGCGTGCAGTGGTGTTCCAAACCGTTGCTGGAGGCCGTCGCCGAAAATTCCGCGCTGACCGGCCGCCGCATTCACATGCATCTGCTGGAAACGATCTATCAGCGCGCCTGGGCGGACCAGAACTTTCCTGATGGCGTCGTCCGCTATCTGCGCGACATCGGCTTTCTCTCCGACCGCCTGACGCTCGCGCATTGCATCCATGCGCGACCTGACGAGCTGGACATGATCGCGGCCTCCGGGGCGCGCATTGTCACCAATTTCAGTTCCAACATGCATCTGCGTTCCGGCCTTGCGCCGATCGCCGCCGCGCACAAATGCGGCTGCGCGGTCGCGGTTGGCGTGGACGGGCTCGCGCTCGATGAGGACGACGACGTGCTACGCGAGATGCGGCTGGTGCAGATGATGCACGGCGGCGTCGGATTCAAGCGGACCTGGACGCCGGCCGAGTTCTTCGCGCTCGCGATCCGCAACGGCCGCCGCGCGACCGGCGCGCCGGGTAGCGGCGAGCTTTCGCCGGGCGCGCCGGCCGATTTCGTCACACTTGATCTCGATCGGCTCGACCGCGACCAGATCCTGCTGGTCGACCCGCTCGATCTCTTGTTCGCGCGCGGCAATGCGTCGCTGTTCAAGCAAGTCGTTGTCGATGGACGCACGATCGTCAGCGAAGGCCATGTCATCGGCGTCGATCTTCCTGCGATTGAACAGGAGTTGCGCGCGATCTATCGCAGCAGTGCTGCAAAACTCTCGCACTTCCAGCGCATGTGGCAACCGCTTTCGACTTCGCTCGAAAATTGGTTCGAAGCGCAATTCGACTGCCGCTAAACGCAAGCACGTCAAAGCGAATTCCGCAACGCGGGAGAATTTTCCGCTTGCATCATCGCGCCCGCAAGGTTTGATGGTCGCAACAAAAAATGAGCCGGTGCGTCGTTGGCGCTGGCCATGCGGGGTCTTAAGGAAACGTGATGGGCGCGTTGTCGCATCTGCGGATTATCGAGATCGGGAGCGCGGCTGCGATCAGCTATTGCGCGCGTTTGTTCGCCGATTTCGGCGCCACCGTGCAGAAGGTAGAGCCTCCAGCGGGCGATCCGCTTCGCCGCGCGGCGCCGTTAACTCCGAAAGGAGAGAGCGCCTGGTTCGCGTTCCTCAACTTCAACAAGTCGAGCGTCGTGTTCGATCGCTGGGATGCCAGCGCCTCGTCCCGCCTGACGGAACTCATCGAGTCCTGCGATATCCTGCTCGACGGCCGCGATATCGATGCGTCCGATTGTCCGCCCGTGGATCTCGCCGCCATCAAGGAGAAGCATCCCGGCCTGATCCATCTCGAAGCTGACTGGTTCGGCGATGTCGGTCCTTACGCCAGCTTTGCCGCAACCGACTCGACCATTCGCGCGCTGACCGGGCTGATCAAATTGGTGGGGCCGACCGAAGGGCCGCCGATGCACGCGCCGGATTTCCAGACCGGCATTCTGGCCGGGCTGTGGGGCTTTATCGCTGCGTCATCCTCGGTGCTGGGCCGGATGCAGGACGGGCGCGGGCGCGCGAGCCGCCTGAGCATCTTCGAATCCACCATCGCCGTGACCGAATACATCATGTTCGAGTCGTTTTCCCGCGGCGATATCATGCGGCGGATCGGCGTCAACCGCTTCTGGCCGACCTTTCCGGTCGGAATCTACGAAACCAAGCAGGGCTGGCTCGGCGTCACCACGGTGACACCGGCGCAATGGCGCTCGTTCTGCGAGATGCTGGGATTGCTCGAGCTGCGCGACGATCCAAAGCTGTTCCTCGGCGTCGATCGATTGCAGCATGTCGAGGCGATCGAAGCCAAATTCCTGCCGCGGCTGAAGCAGCGCACCGCACAGGAATGGCTTGCCGAAGGGCTGAAGCGCAAAATCCCGATCGTGCCGGTGCCTGAAGTCGCCGAGCTGATCGCCGATGGGGAGAAGCGGGCGCGCGGCGCGACCGTTCCCGTCACCATCGGCGAGGAGCGCGGATTTTCCGCCGGCTGCATGCAGCGGTTAACCGGCACGCCGCCGCGCCGCGGCGGCAAGGTTCCCGCCATCGGCGAACAGCAACAGATCGAGACGCCGCCGCGTGTGCCGCTGCCGGAGCGGAGCGGGCCGAACCGCTTGCCGCTCGAAGGCGTCCGCGTGATCGACTTCTCGATGGGCTGGGCCGGCCCGATCTGCACCCGCACGCTTGCCGATCTCGGGGCCGACGTCATCAAGATCGAGGCGATCCAGTATCCGGACTGGTGGCGCGGCGTCGACCGGCGGCCGGCCTATGTACTGGAGAAGATGTACGAGAAGTCGGTGCGCTATTGCATCATGAACCGCAACAAGCGCGCCATCACGCTCGACCTGACCCGGCCGCAAGGGCTCAGTCTTGCCAAACGGTTGCTCGCGGATGCGGACCTCGTCGTCGACAATTATTCGGTCGAGGTGCTGCCGAAACTCGGGCTCGGCTATGACGTGCTCAGCAAGCTGAACCCGAAGCTCGTGATGATGTCGATGTCGGCCTTCGGCGCGGGCAGCGTCCATCGCGATTGCCGCGCCTATGGCTCCACCCTGGAGCAAGGCTCGGGGCTGCCGAGCGTGGTCGGCGATGCCGGCGGGCCGCCGGTCATGAGCCACACCGCCTTTGGCGACGCCGTCGGCGGCCTCAACGGTTGCGCCGCAGTGCTCACCGCACTGATCCATGCGAAGCTGACCGGCAAGGGCCAGTTCATCGACCTTGCGCAGATCGAGTGCATGATGCCGTTCGCCGCGCCCTGGATCATCGCGCAGTCGATCGACGGAAAACCGCCGATCAAATACGGCAGTCGTCACCCGGACTTCGTGCCGCATGGCTGCTTCCGCTGTGCGGGCGAAGACAACTGGATCGTGATTGCCGCGTCCAGCGACGCGATGTGGCTGAGGCTCGCAACACTGCTCGGACGCGCCGACTGGGCCAGTGACGAAACGCTGAAGACTGCCGCCGGCCGGCGACGGATCGAAAGCGAGATCGAAGCGGCCATCGCGGCCTGGACCGCCGGACGCGATGCGGAAGAGGCGATGAACCTGCTGCAGACCGTAGGCGTTGCCGCCGGCGTGACGCGGCTGCCGATCGATCTCCTGCGTGACCCACAGCTTCAGGCGCGCGGCTTCATCCAGGAGGTCAATCGCGCTTTCATCGGAAAGCATCCGCAGCCGTCGATGCCGTTTCGTGAAAGCGCGCACCCGTTCCCGATCCGGCGGATACCGCCGACGCTGGGCGAGCACAACCACGAGATTCTTTCCGGCATGCTTGGCCTGTCGGAGGCCGAAATCGAGCAGCTTGAGCGCGACGGCATCATCGGAACCGAGATGCTGATGGAAGAAGAACTCGTGAAGAAGAAGCAGGCGGCGGGTTGATGGCCGCGGCTGCACGACAACAGTCCCGATCGGAAGCCGCGGCCGGCGCTGCGCCGCCGCTGATGTCGGTGCGCGGCCTCGGCATCCGCTTCAAGACCTCGGTCGGCGTCTGGCAGGCGACGCGCAAGATCGATTTCGATATCGCGCCCGGCGAGCGCGTCGGCATCGTCGGCGAGAGCGGCTGCGGCAAGACCATCACCGGCCTTTCGATCCTGCGGCTGTTGCCGCGCAATCTCGCCGGCCTCGACGGCTCGATCCTGTTCGACGGCACAGACCTCGTCTCCTGCAGCGCGCGGGCGATGCGCGCGATCCGCGGACGTCGGATCGCCATGATCTTCCAGGAGCCGATGAGCGCGCTCGATCCCGTCTTCAGCGTCGGCCACCAGATTGCCGAGACGCTGCGCGTTCATACCGGCGTCGGCAAGGAGGAGGCGAGGGCGAAGACACTCGAGATGCTGCGCCGGGTCGGCATCGCCTCGCCCGAGCGGCGGATCGACGACTATCCGCATCAGCTTTCCGGCGGCATGCGGCAGCGCGTGATGATCGCAGCCGCCCTGATCTGCGGCCCGCAGCTTCTGATCGCGGACGAGCCGACCACGGCGCTCGACGTCACCGTGCAGGCGCAGATTTTGGAGCTGCTCCGCGAGCTCAGCGAGACCTCGAACACCGCCTTGATGCTGATCACCCACGATCTCGGCGTGGTCGCCGAGACCTGCACGCGGATGATCACGATGTATGCCGGCGAGGTGATCGAGGACGCCCCGGTCGACGATGCGCTGGTGCGGCCGCTGCATCCCTACACCTCGGGCCTGTTGCGTTCGCTGCCGCACTTGAGCCCGCGCCACGGCCGGCTGCCGTCGATCCCGGGCCGTGTGCCCTCGATCGTCGATATGCCGAACGGCTGCCGCTTTCGCGCGCGCTGCGCCCATGCGGCACAGGGCTGCGAGGCTGAGCAGGAACTGCGCGACGCAGGAGGCGGCCGCAAGGTACGCTGCTGGCGCTTCCGCGAGCTCGATCTGCCGGGCGCGCTGCAGCACGCGGCATCGGCGCCGATCGCCGCGATTGCCGGGACGCAGTGATGCCGCTTGCCCCCGATATCAGGCAGGACACCATCGTCTCGGTGCGCGACCTCGAAGTGCACTTTCAGACCAGCGATCGCCGTGCCACCGTGAAGGCGGTTGATGGCGTCAATTTCGACGTCCGCCGCGGCGAGACCTTTGGGATCATCGGTGAATCCGGCTCAAGCAAGACCACGATCGGCCGCGCGCTGGTATTCCTGCTCAAGCCGAGCGCGGGCGCCATCCGGCATGAGGGGATCGATCCGCTGGCGCTGCCGCGGAAGAGATTTCAAAGCCACCGCCGCGACTACCAGATCATCTTCCAGGATCCGAATGCGGCGCTCAATCCGCGCATGACCATCCTCTCGTCAGTGCTGGAACCGCTCGAGCTTGCACGCGTCGGCACCGGTGCTGAGCGCGAGTGGCAGGCGAGAGAGGCGCTCGACCGCGTCGGCCTGCCACAGGACGTCGGCGAGCGCTATCCACACCAGCTTTCCGGCGGCCAGAAGCAGCGCGTGGTGATCGCCCGCGCCTTGACGCTGAAACCGAAGCTGATCGTCTGCGACGAGGTGGTGGCCGCGCTGGATATGTCCATTCGGGGCGATGTGCTCAATCTCTTCGCCGACCTGCAGCGTGAGCTCGGTCTCACCTATGTCTTCATCACCCACGATCTCGCGGTGGTCTCCCACATCAGCGAGCGTATCGCCGTGATGTATCTCGGCCGCTTCGTCGAACTTGGGCCGACCGAGCGCGTCTCCGAGCATCCGCTGCATCCCTATACGCAGGCGCTTTTGTCGGCCGAGCCGCGACCATTGCCGTCACACTTGCGCGAGGGCAGCCGCATCATGCTGCAGGGCGAGATTCCGAGCCCGATCGATCCGCCCTCGGGCTGCCGCTTCCGCACCCGCTGTGCCCACGCGCAGCCGCTCTGCGCCGAGAAGACGCCGGAGTGGCGCGAGCTTCACCCGGACCACTGGGTTGCCTGCCATTTCGCCGAGCATCCAAACTTTGCGCCAAACTAACAAGAATTGCCGGGAGGAGACGACATGACAGAGATGACGCGACGCGAGGCTATCGCGCTGACATCGGCGGCGATAGCCGGCGTGACGCTCGGTGGCCGTGCGTGGGCGGATGTCGCCCCGAAGCGGGGTGGCACCTTGCGCATCTCGGCGCCCGCCAATCCTTCGAGCCTCGATCCGGCCACCGGCGGCGCCGGCTCCGATCACGCCTTTCTGTTCACGATGTACGACACGCTGATCGAATGGGATTTCGAGACGCTGGCGCCCAAGCCCGGCCTTGCCGAGAGCTGGAAGTTTATAGATCCGAACACCCTGGTGCTCAACATCCGTACCGGCGTCACGTTTCACGATGGCACGCCGCTCGATGCGGAAGCCGTGAAATTCAACCTCGAGCGCAACAAGAGCGACCAGAAGTCCAACATCAAGGCTGATCTTGCTTCCGTGGCTTCGGTCGAGGTCACCAGCCCGACGCAGGTCACGCTGAAGCTGAGCACGCCCGACACCGCGCTGCCTCTCATCCTCTCCGACCGCGCCGGCATGATGGTCTCGCCATCAGCGCTGAAGGCGGCCGAAGGCGGCACCGTCGCGCGCAAGCCGGTCGGCGCCGGCGCCTACGCGTTCATTAGCTGGGCGGATGGCGAGCGCATCGTCGTCAAGCGCAACGAGAAATACTGGAAGCCGAACCGTCCTCTTCCCGACGGCATCGAGTTTTCGATCATCCCGGAACTCACCACCGGTGCACGTTCCGTCACCGCCGGACAGAACGACCTGATCTATCAACTGCCGCCGCGCCAGAAGGCCATCCTCGATCGCGCCAGCAGCATCAAGGTCGTGAGCGGGCCGACGCTTTATGTCCTGCAGATCTTCCTGAACTGGGCCAAGCCGCCCTTCGACAATCCAAAGGTCCGCCAGGCCCTCAACTTCGCGATCGAGCGCGAGTCCTTCGTGAAGGCGGCGCTCGCCGGGCTGGCGGAGCCCGCCTACATGAACCTGCCGAAGGCACATTGGGCCTACGATAAATCGGTCGCCGCGCTCTACCCCTACGATCCCGACAAAGCGCGCAAGCTGCTGGCGGAAGCCGGTTTCAAGGATGGTCTCACGCTCGATCTCCTCGGTTATCCTGACCAGGACTCGGTGCAGCGCCAGGAAATCCTGATCGAGCAGCTCCGCAAGGCGGGCATGACCGCACGGTTCTCGAACGCGCCGATTGCGGAAGCATCCGCCGCCTTCTTCGCCAGCGAAAAGCGAGGCTCCGGCCTGCTGTCGGCATGGACCGGGCGGCCGGACCCGAGCCTGACCTATTCGCTGATGTTTACCAAGGACGCCTATTACAATGCCGGCCGCGCGCCGGTGCCGCCGGAACTCGAGGCCGCGATCAAGGAATCGCGGGCATCGGAAGACATCGAGCAGCGCCGCAAGGCCTTCGCCACCGTGCAGCGGCTGGTGATGGAGAACGCCTTCGTCGCGCCGCTCGCCTTCCAGTTCGAGCTGGTCGCGATGAACAAGAAGGTGCAGGGTTATCGGCCGAACCTTCTCGGCAAGCCGAAATACGACGACGTCTGGCTGGAGAGCTGAGGAACATGGCGCGACGCAGTCCGGTCAGGGTTGTCGGCAGCCGCCTGTTGCAGGCGCTGCCCGTGATCGTGCTCGCGACCTTCATGGTGTTCGCGCTGCTGAAGCTCGTGCCCGGCGACATCGCGGTGACGCTCGCGGGCGACAACGCCTCGGATGCGCGCATTGCCGAGATCCGCAGCATCTACGGGCTCGATCGGCCGTTCCTGGTGCAATACGCCGTCTGGCTCGGCAACGTCGTGCAGGGCGACCTCTCGCAATCGCTATTGACGGGCGAGCAGGTCGCAACCTCGATCGGCCGCGCCTTTCCGAACACGCTTCTGATCGTGGTGATCGCTCTGATCCTCGCGCTCATGACCGGCATTCCGATGGGCGTGATTGCGGCGATCAAGCCCAATGGCTGGGTCGACAAGGCCGTCAGCATGATCGCCTCGCTCGGCGTCGCCATTCCCGGCTTCTGGCTCGCGATGATCCTGGTCGCCGAAATCTCGCTCAGGCTCAACTGGCTGCCGGCGACCGGAGCCAAATCCTTCACCGCGTCTCCGTTCGAGGCGATCAGGCACGCGCTGTTGCCGGGGATTGCGATCGCGGCCTACGGCATGGCCGAAGTGGCGCGTCAGCTCCGCGGCTCGCTGCTGGAAGTGCTATCGTCGCAATATGTGCGGACGCTGCACGCCAAGGGATTGTCGATGAGCCGCATCCTCTGGCAGCACGGGCTGAAGAACGTCAGCGTCAACCTCTTCACCATCATCAGCCTGCTCGTGAACCGGATGCTGGCCGCGACCGTCGTCATCGAAGCGGTGTTCGCCATTCCCGGTCTCGGCAGCCTGATCGTGCGCGGCGCGATCCAGCGGGATTTCCCGATCGTGCAGGGCGTCGTGTTCACCATGGTGATCGTGGTGATCCTGGTCAACCTGATCACCGATCTGCTCTGCGCCGCCATTGATCCGAGGATCGAGCAATGACCGACCTCGCGCTGGCCTCTGCGCGACCGCCTGCCAAGCCGACCCGGCTGCGCCGCTTCCTGCGCTGGCTGGCCGGAGATCTGCGGGCCGCGCTTGCGATCCTCGTGCTGCTGGTGCTCGTCGTCGTCGCGATCGGCGCGCCGTGGATCGCGCCCTATTCTCCGACCGTGCAGGACGTCAACAACATGCTGGCGCCGCCGGGCCCGGCGCATCTGCTCGGAACCGATGACCTCGGCCGCGACATCTTCAGCCGCCTGATCTACGGCGCGCCGGCGACCGTCTACGCCAGCGTGCTCGCGGTCTCCGTGGCGGTCGCCATCGGCCTGCCGGTCGGGCTGGTCGCCGGCTTCTTCGGCGGCTGGACCGACGATATCATCAGCCGCATCATCGACACCTTCCTGTCGTTCCCGGCAATCGTGCTGGCGATCGCGGTGACCGGCGCGCTCGGCATCGGGCTCACCAACGGCATGATCGCGGTCGGCATCGTGATGTTTCCGGCGCTCGCCCGCATCGTCCGGGCGCGGACGCTGGTGGTGCGGCAGGAGCTGTATGTCGATGCCTCCAGGTGTTTCGGCGCGCCGGCCTGGCATATCCTGTGGCGGCACGTGCTGCCGAACGCGCTGCAGCCCGTCATCGTGCAGGTGACATTGCTGCTGGCCGCGGCGCTGCTGGCGGAAGCAAGCCTCAGCTTCCTCGGTCTCGGCATCCAGCCGCCGAACCCGAGCTGGGGCGCGATGCTGGCGCGCGCCTACCAATATATGGAGATCGCGCCGGAGCAGATGTATGCGCCCGGCGTCGCCATTCTGGTCGTGTCGCTGGCCTTCAACGCGCTCGGAGAGTCCTTGCGCATCGTGCTCGATCCGACCATGAAGGATCGATAGAGCATGATTGCACTGCGTTGGTGCCTCGTCGAAGGTACCCCACCTCTCTCCAGCGGGGAGAGGTCGGATCGCATCGCAAGATGCGATCCGGGTGAGGGGATACGCTTTCTCGTGGGACCTGCTGCCCCTCACCCGGCGCTGCGCGCCGACCTCTCCCCGTCGGGGAGAGGTGGAAGCTCGCGGCCTGATCTAGAGTTTTCATGGAAACGTTCATGTCCTTCAAGAAATTGCTGATCGCCAATCGCGGCGAGGTCGCCATCCGTATCGCCCGCGCGGCGGGCGAAAGCGGCATCGCCACCGTCGCGATCTATCCGGCCGATGACGCGACGTCGCGGCATGTCCGCGCGGCGGACGAGGCGCACGAGATTCCGGGCCGCGGCGCGCGCGCCTATCTCGATATCGAAGCGGTGATCGGCGCAGCCAAGGCTGCGAAATGCGACGCGCTGCATCCCGGCTATGGTTTTCTCAGCGAGAACGCGGCGCTGGCGCGGCGCTGCGCTGCGGAGGGGATCACCTTTGTCGGACCGTCGCCGGAGGCGCTGGAACTGTTCGGCGACAAGGCGAAAGCCAAGGCGCTGGCGAAAAGCTGCAGCGTGCCGATCATATCAGGCACCAGCGGCCCGACCAGCCTGGAGGAAGCCAAGGCCTTCTTCGCCTCGCTCGGCCCCGGCGGCGCCGTCATGGTCAAGGCGATCGCCGGCGGCGGCGGGCGCGGCATGCGCATCGTCGATGACGCCGCCAAGCTGGAGCAGGCCTATGCGCGCTGCCAGTCCGAGGCCAAGGCGGCCTTCGGCAACGATGGTGTCTATGTCGAGCGGCTGATCCGAAAAGCGCGTCATATCGAGGTGCAGATCATCGGCGACCGCTCCGGTCAGATCAGCCATTTGTGGGAGCGCGAGTGTACGATCCAGCGGCGCAACCAGAAACTGATCGAGGCGGCGCCAAGCCCGTCGCTGAGCGAGGCCCAGCGCTCGCGCATCATCGAAGCCGCGAAGAAGCTGGCAGCCGCCGCGCGCTATGACAATCTCGGCACCTTCGAATTCCTCGTTGACGACGAGGCACGTGAAGGCGAGGGCGCCTTCGCCTTCATCGAGGCCAATCCGCGATTGCAGGTCGAGCACACCGTCACTGAGGAGGTGCTCGGCATCGATCTCGTCAAGGCGCAACTTGCCGTCGCCTCGGGCGCGACGCTGGCCTCGCTCGGTCTGGCGCAGGCAGCGATCCCGTCGCCGCGCGGCTTTGCGATGCAGCTCCGCGTCAACATGGAAGTGATGAACGAGAAGGGCGAGACCAAACCGACCGGTGGGACGTTGTCGGTGTTCGACCTGCCGTCCGGCCCGGGCGTGCGGGTCGATACCTTTGGTTATACGGGGTACAAGACCAGCGCCGCCTTCGATTCCCTGCTCGCGAAGGTGATCGTGCATTCGCCGAGCGCGAATTGGGCCGACGTCGTTCAGAAAGCGCTCCGCACCCTGTGCGAATTCCGCATCGGCGGCGTCGCCACCAACATCCCGTTCCTCGGCGCGATCCTCGCGCATCCGGATTTTGCCGCCAACCGGGTCAGCACCAATTTCATCGATGCGCATGCCGGCTCGCTGGTCGCCGCGGCGAAGGAAGCCGATGAGCCAGTGCTGGTTGAGGTCAACGGCGGCGCTGCTGCGTCGGTCGGACAGTCGACGGGCGAGGCAGGCCCGGAAGGCTCCGTCGCCGTCCCGGCACCACTGCAGGGAACCATCGTTGCAATCGATGTCGCCGCGGGCGATCTCGTCCGTCCGGGCCAGCAGATCGCAGTGCTCGAATCCATGAAGATGGAGCATCTCGTCACCGCGCCGCATGGCGGCAGGGTGACGAAGATCGCCGGTGGCGTCGGCGTCACGCTGATGCATGGCGAGGCGATTCTGTTCATCGAGCCTGCCGAGGTCGACAGCCACCATGTCGCCGAGGAAGCGGAGATCGATCTCGACTACATCCGTCCCGATCTCGCCGAGGTGATCGCCCGCCACGCGATCACGCTGGATGAGAACCGGCCAGCTTCCGTCGAGCGCCGGCGTAAGACCAACCAGCGCACCGCGCGCGAGAACGTCGCCCATCTCGTCGACGAAGGCTCGTTTGTCGAATACGGCTCGCTCGCCATCGCCGCGCAGCGCCGCCGGCGCAAGGTCGACGATCTCATTCGCAACACGCCGGCCGACGGCCTGATCACCGGCGTCGCCACCGTGAATGCTGATAAATTCGGCGGGGAAGCCGCGCGCTGCATGGTGATCGCCTACGACTACACCGTGCTCGCGGGCACGCAGGGCCATATGAACCACAAGAAGATCGACCGCATGCTCACGCTGACCGAGCAGTGGCGATTGCCGCTGGTGTTCTACGCCGAGGGCGGCGGCGGGCGGCCGGGTGATACGGACCGGCTCGGCATGACCGGGCTCGACGGCCCGTCCTTCGTGCAGTTCGCGCGGCTCTCCGGCCTCGTCCCCGTCATCGGCGTGGTCTCCGGCTATTGCTTTGCCGGCAACGCCGCGATGCTCGGCTGCTGCGACGTCATCATCGCGACGAAGAACGCGTCGATCGGCATGGGCGGGCCGGCGATGATCGAAGGCGGCGGCCTCGGCGTCTATCATCCGGCCGAGGTCGGTCCGGTGTCGTTCCAGGCGCCGAACGGCGTCATCGACATCCTCGTGGAGGATGAGGCGGAGGCGACCGTCGCCGCGCAAAAATACCTGTCCTACTTCCAGGGCGCGACCGGCGACTGGAAGGCGCCGGACCAGCGGCTGCTCCGCCGCGCGATCCCGGAGAACCGGTTGCGCGTCTACGACATCCGCAAGGTGATCGATCTCCTCGCCGACGAGGGCTCCGTGCTCGAAATCCGCCGCGACTTCGGCGTCGGCATGATCACCGCTTTCATCCGCATCGAAGGCAAGCCGTTCGGCCTGATCGCCAACAATCCGAAGCACCTCGGCGGCGCGATCGATGCGCCGGCCGGTGACAAGGCCGCGCGCTTCATGCAGCTTTGCGATGCCTTCGACATCCCGATCATCTCGCTCTGCGACACGCCCGGCTTCATGGTCGGGCCGGAAGCCGAAAAGACCGCGATCGTGCGTCACGTCTCGCGCATGTTCGTCACCGGCGCGAGTCTCACCGTGCCGCTGTTCGGCATCGTGCTGCGCAAGGGCTATGGCCTCGGCGCGCAATCTATGATCGGCGGCGGCTTTCACGCGTCGTTCTTCACGGTGGCCTGGCCGACCGGCGAGTTCGGCGGCATGGGCCTGGAAGGCTATGTGCGGCTCGGCTTCCGCAAGGAGATGGAAGCGATCGAGGATCCGGTCGAACGCGAAAAATATTACCAGGCCAAGGTGGCCGAGCTCTATGCCAACGGCAAGGCGGTCTCGATCGCCTCCGTGCTCGAGATCGACGAGGTGATCGATCCCGCGCAAACCCGCCACTGGATCATGTCAGGTCTGCGCTCGGTGCCGAAACCCGCGCCGCGCACCCACCGCAAGCGCCCCTGTATCGATGCGTGGTAGGTTTGAGTTTGTAGAGTTTGTAGGATGGGTAGAGCGAAAGCGAAACCCATCAGCTTCGATCGCCATCGACGCGGGTGATGGGTTTCGCTTTCGCTCTACCCATCCTACGAAAGATCGTGCCCGACCATGATCGCGCCCAAAAGACGGAGTGCAATCCGAAGCAGCGTTCTCCCGCCAAGGCCCGACATGCGACACAGAGTTTCTATCGCCCTTATTCTCGCAACCCTCGCTGGTGCTGGCATAGCCACCGCGCAGGACCGGAGGATGACCGAGCTATTAGCGCCGCGCGATCCCGGCCCCAAGGAGGCAGTCCGGCTCAAGGTCGTAACCGGTCCGTTGCCGTTCGGCGCGCGCCTTGTTGTGAAGACCGAGCAAGGCGACGTGATCGGCTCGATTATGACCTACGGCGTGCCGGGTCCGAATGACACCCGTTCCGAAACCTTCCCCGTTCAGTCGAGGAACGTGGTCAACAAGCGCCTGCGGGTGCAAGTGCTGGTGGAAGCGCCGGGCGCGATGACGCGATCCGCAACGCCGGACGAAATCCGCGGGCTCGACGTGATGATCGTGCCGCGCGTGCAATGACCTGCCGCTTTACTCCGCATCCGGTTTTCCCCTATCGTCTAGCCAACAACGCGCCGTCATTGCGAGCGTAGCGAAGCAATCCATCTGTCCGCCCGCTGAGGCGTGGATTGCTTCGCTTCGCTCGCAATGACGGACAAATAATTCCAGGGGAAACCCCAATGAACGATCCCGTTGACGTCCTGATCATCGGCGCCGGCGCGTCCGGCGCTGCGGTGGCGTGGTCGCTGGCCGAGACGAAAATGCACATCCTCTGCCTGGAGCAGGGTGGCTGGATGAACCCGGCGGAATATCCGAGCACCGGGCGGGACTGGGAGGCCAAGTTCTATGGCGACTGGTCGACCAGCCCGAACGTCCGCGGGCGGCCCGAGGATTATCCCATCAACGACGACAACTCGCCGATCAAGGTCGTCAACTTCAACGCCGTCGGCGGCTCGACCGTGATGTACACGGCGCATTGGCCGCGGTTGCATCCGTCCGACTTCAAGGTGAAGACACTCGACGGCGTCGCCGATGACTGGCCGATCGACTACGACGCACTCACTCCGTTCTTCGAAGAGAACGACCGGATGATGGGCGTATCGGGCCTGTCAGGCGATCCGCTTTCGCCATTGACGCACCCGCCGATGCCGCCGCAGCCGCTCGGACTTTCCGGTCCGTTGATCGGCAAGGCCATGAACAAGCTCGGCTGGCACTGGTGGCCGTCGGACACCACGGTCGCGACAATGGATTATGAGGGCAGGGCACGCTGCATCAATCTCGGCCATTGCACCCCGGCCTGCGCGCAAGGCGCGAAAGCCTCGACCGACATCACGTATTGGCCGCATGCGATCCGCGCCGGCGTCGAAATCAAGACGCATTGCCGCGTGCGCGAGATCCTGACCAACGAGCACGGCATGGCGTCCGGCGTCGTCTATTACGACAAGGACGGTGTCGAGCAGTTTCAGCCGGCCGAGGTCGTCATCATCGCCTGCAACGGCGTCGGCACGCCACGGCTGCTCTTGAACTCCGTCTCCGGCCGCTTTCCGAACGGCCTCGCCAATTCATCAGGCCTGGTCGGCAAGAACCTGATGTTCCATCCCTATGCGCAGATCTACGGTTTCGTGAAGGAGCCGACCGACAGCAACCGCGCGCCGCCGACTTGCCTGTGGAGCAAGGAGTTCTACGACACCGACCTCTCGCGCGGCTTCGTCCGCGGTTACGGCATCCAGTTCGGCCGCGGCGCAGGGCCGGTGTTCGAGGCCGTCGCGAGCGAGCAGAAGGGCATTCTGCCGTGGGGGGCGGACCATCACCGCGTCTTCCGCAGGCTCAACGGCCACCGCCTCGCGGTCTCTGCGATCTGCGAGGATCTCCCCGAGGAGCACAACCGTGTCACGCTCGATCCCGTGTTGAAGGACAGCCACGGCATTCCCGCCCCGAAGATCGACTACACGATCAGCGAGAACAGCCGGAAGATGATGGAGCATGGGCTGGCGCGCGGCCGCGAGATTCTCGAGGCCGCCGGCGCGACTGATATCTGCACCAATAATCCGATCCCCTGGGGCGGCTGGCATCTGCTCGGCACCGCGCGGATGGGCACCGATCCTGCGCGCTCCGTTGTCAACGAGTGGGGCCGGTCGCATGACGTGAAGAACCTGTTCATCGTCGACGGCAGCGTCTTCGTCACCTCAGGCGGCGTCAACCCGACCTCGACCATCCAGGCGATCGCGCTCTACGTCGCCGACCAGATGAAGCAGCGCCTTGCCAATTTGTTCGATTGAGGAAGCGATGTCAGCCGAAACGCTCACCCAAACCCAGCGCGACGATCTCAGGACGATCGCCGCGATGATCATTCCCGAGAGTGCCGAGTACAAGGTGCCCGGCGCCGACGATCGGGCCATCCAGGCTGACATCCTCGCAACGCTCGGCCGCGACACCGAACCGGTGCGCGCGGCGCTCGACCATCTCGCGCGTCTCGCCGGCAAGCCGCTTGCCGAGCTTGACACGGTGCAGCGCGATCAGGTCGCGAAGCAATTCCGCGCGACCGGCGGAGTCCCTGCGGCAACGCTCGTTCGCGTGGTCCTGCAATGCTACTACCGCGACGACCGCGTGCTGCGCTCGCTCGGATACGAGCTCCGCGCCCCCTTCCCGAAGGGCCACACGCTGGAGCAGGGCGACTGGTCGTTGCTTGATCCCGTCAGGGCGCGCGGGGGCAGCTTGCGGCGAGCGCCCTAGCAGGAAGTCGTAGCCCGGGTGGAGCGGAACGCGTAACCCGGGATATCCATATCCGCGGCTACGACGGGTCCGGGTTACGCTGGCGCTTCACCCGGGCTACGTCCCGACCGAGCGGAGAGAGCTCCGGCGCCCTAGCCGTTTGGGCAGGTCTGAGCCCGGCACGGGCACCTTGCGCATGAGGAACTCGGCTCCCATTTGAATGAGCCGAAGGAACCCTCACCATGTTGGATATCACCTCAAATAACGCCGGTGACGCGCTGTCACCGCGAACGACCGAAGCTATCCCGGCCGACGACCGGGCGTTGCTCGATGCCTATTCCAACGCCGTGATCGACGTGACCGAACGCGTCGGCCCCGCGGTGGTGCGCGTCGAGACTGGCCCGAAAGTGCGAACGCCGCGTGAGCGCGGCGGGCTCGGTTCAGGCATCGTCATCTCGCCCGACGGCTTCGTGCTGACCAACAGCCACGTGGTCGGCTCGTCGAAAGAGATCCGCCTGCGTGACACCGAGGGATTCGTCACCGACGCCCATGTGCTCGGCGTCGATCCCGACACCGATCTCGCATTGTTGCGGGCCGATGGCGCGCGCGATCTGCCTTACGCCTCGCTCGGCGATTCCAAGCAACTCCGGCGCGGCCAGCTCGTGGTCGCGATCGGCAATCCGCTCGGCTTTGAATCGACGGTCACCGCCGGCGTGGTGTCGGCGCTCGGGCGCTCGATCCGCTCGGTCAGCGGGCGCACGATCGAGGACGTGATCCAGACCGATGCCGCGCTGAACCCCGGCAATTCCGGCGGCCCTCTGGTGTCGTCGAATTCGCAGGTGATCGGCATCAACACTGCGATCATCAACGGCGCGCAGGGCATCTGCTTTGCGGTCGCGAGCAACACCGCGCAGTTCGTGCTGTCGGAGATCATCCGCCACGGTTATGTCCGCCGCGCCTTCATCGGCGTCGCCGGCCAGACCGCGCCGATCCCGCGGCGCCATGCGGTGCTCGCCGGCGTCGAGAACAAGATGGGCGCGCTGCTCGCGCAGATCGAGCCGGACAGCCCGGCCGCGAGAGCGGGGCTGCTGCCCGGGGACGTCGTGATCAAGCTCGACGGCATCGACATCAATGGCGTCGACGACCTGATCCGCGCGCTCGACCGCGACCGCATCGACCGCACGCTGGCCATGGACGTCCTGCGTCTGGGCCGCCTGCGCGCGATCGACATCCACCCGATCGAACGCAAGCCGGCGAGGTAGTCGTTCTCAGCTCGTCATGCGCGGGCTTGACCCGCGCATCCATCAAGAAAAGTGTTCTTGCGAAGGGATGGATTGCCGGGTCAAGCCCGGCAATGACGAGTACAATGTCAGTGCTTCAGCGTCACCAGCAGCCCGTTGCCAGACCATCGCAGCCCTGGAGTTGCCAATTGATGTGCCCCCGCCCCTTGCGGGAGAGGGCAGCTCAGTCGTCAGCAGCAAACTCATTTGGGTGAGGGGTTCTCTCCACGAGCACAAGAGCGTGTGGAGAGAACCCCTTGTATCTGCACGGCCATGATCTGTGCGATGGAAGCGACCTAGCGCCTTGGCCGGTGGCCACCGGCCAAGGCGCGTGGCGAAGTCGCCCGTTACCCCTCCGGCCACAACCGTG